>CAZTSJ010000280.1:0-1608 GCA_964616875.1 uncultured Bordetella sp.
TCGCTCGAATCCGACAAGGCGACGATGGAGATCCCGGCACCCGAGGCCGGCGTGGTGAAGGAAATGGTGATCAAGCTCGGCGACAAGGTGTCGCAGGGCTCAGTGATCCTGAAGCTGGAGAGAGAGGCCGATTTAAAACCACTGCCTGAAAAACCCAAGCCTGCGACACCACAACCTGTCCAGGACAAATCCACTTTCGATTGCGACATGCTGGTCCTCGGTTCCGGGCCGGGCGGCTACTCGGCGGCGTTCCGCGCCGCCGACCTTGGCCTGAAGACGATCCTCGTCGAGCGCTACCCGGTGCTGGGCGGGGTGTGCCTGAATGTCGGCTGCATTCCTTCCAAGGCGCTGTTGCACACCGCGGCCGTCATGGACGCGGCCAGCGGGCTCGCCGAACACGGCATCGCTTTCGGCGCACCGAAGCTCGATCTGCACAAACTGCGCGCCTTCAAGGACAAGGTCGTGGGCAAGCTGACCGGCGGCCTCGCCTCGATGGCGAAGATGCGCAAGGTCGCCGTGGTTGAAGGTCTGGGTTCATTCAAAGACGCTCATCACTTGGTCGTAAAAACGAAACAAGGCGAAAAAACCCTCAGCTTCGCGAATGCCATCATCGCCGCCGGTTCGCAGGCCGCGAAGCTTCCATTCCTTCCCGAGGATCCGCGCATCGTTGATTCCACCGGCGCGCTGGAACTGCGCAGTCTGCCGAAGAAGCTGCTGGTCATCGGCGGCGGCATCATCGGGCTGGAGATGGGCACGGTTTACTCAACCCTGGGTGCGCGCCTGGACGTGGTCGAAATGCTCGATGGGCTGATGCTGGGAGTCGACCGGGATCTGGTCGCGGTCTGGCAGAAATTCAACGCCTCGCGCTTTGACCGCGTGATGCTGAAAACGAAGACGATCAAGGCCGAGGCGACGAAGCCGGGCATCAAGGTCTCCTTCGATCATGGCGAGCCCGGCCTTTACGACATGATCCTGGTTTCGGTGGGACGTACGCCGAACGGGAAGAAGATCGGCGCCGAGAAGGCGGGCGTGGCGGTGAATGAGCGGGGCTTCATCACTGTCGATTCGCAGATGCGCACAAACGTCGCCAACATCTACGCCATCGGCGACATCGCGGGCAACCCGATGCTCGCGCACAAGGCGGTGCACGAAGGTCATGTCGCAGCGGAAGCGGCCGCCGGCCTGAAGTCGCATTTCGATGCGCGCGTCGTGCCTTCGGTGGCCTACACGGATCCCGAAATTGCCTGGGTGGGGGTCACCGAGGACGAGGCGAAGAAGACGGGGCGCAAAGTGGGTGTCGCCAAGTTTCCCTGGGCGGCTTCCGGGCGCGCGATCGCCAACGCGCGCGACGAAGGGTTCACCAAGCTCATTTTCGACGCCGAAACGCACCGCATCGTGGGCGGCGGCATCGTCGGCACGGGCGCCGGCGACCTGATCAGCGAGCTCGCGCTCGCGGTCGAGATGGGCGCCGACGCGACCGACATCGGCAAGACCATCCATCCGCACCCGACACTCGGCGAATCGGTCGGCATGGCGGCCGAATTGTTCGAAGGCGTCTGCACCGACCTGCCGCCGCAAAGGAAGAAATGACGCAGGACGAACTCAAGC
>CAZTSJ010000281.1:0-8251 GCA_964616875.1 uncultured Bordetella sp.
CGGCGCGTGCTCCCCATCGATGCGTTCCCCGTGACCCCGGGGGCAAACGCAACCAAGATCCAGAAGGGCAAGCTGCGCGAAATGGCGGAGGCGCTGCTACACTAGCCATTCAAAGGAGGAGTTCATGATCACCATCCGCAAAATTGCGCTGGCCGCAATCGTCGGCTCGGCGCTTGCACTGCCCGTGCAGGCACAAACCACGCTTACGTTCTCTACCTGGGTTCCGCAACCTCATTCCCTCAGCATCTGGCAGGCCAACTGGGCCAGCGATGTGGAAAAGGCAACCAGCGGGCGCCTGAAGTTCAATTACCTGCCCAAGCATCCGTCCGCGCCGCCGGGAACCTTTGACGCGGTACGGGACGGGCTGATGGATATGTCCTATGTCACTGCCAGCTATACGCCGGCGCGGCACGCGTTGCCGGCCATAGCCGAGCTCCCGGGCGCCGGCGCCACCGCCGAGATCAATTCCGTGGCCTTCAGCCGCATCCACTGGAAGCACTTCCACAAGGTGGGCGAGTACAACGGCGTCAAGCTGCTCGCGGTGTTCACGCATGGACCCGGACACATGTTCAACACCAAGCGGCCGATCAACAGCCTGGCCGACCTCAAGGGCATGAAGATCCGCACCGGCGGCGGCATTGCCGAGAAGTTCGGCAATCTGCTCGGTGCCTCGGCCTTCGTCAAGCCCGCCCCCGAATCCTATGAGCTGCTCTCCTCTGGTGTTGCCGACGGCGTTTTCTTTCCGCTGGAGTCTGTGGTGTCATTCAAGCTCGACAAGATTCTCAAGCATGCCACCATCTTCCCAGGCGGCTTTTACAGTTCGTCGTTCGGCTTCTTCATGAACCAGGACAAGTGGAACAAGCTCTCGAAGCAGGATCAGGACATCATCGAGAAGCTGGGCGGCGAGGCGGCAGCCCGCAGCAATGGCAAATCCTGGGACGCCGCTGACAAGGCCGGCCTGGAAGCGCTGACGAAAGGCGGAGTAAAGATCGACGCTGCTCCGGCAGCGTTTGTCAAAGAAGTCATGGCGAACGCCAAACAGCTGGACGACGAGTGGATCAAGGGCGCCAACGCCAAGGGCGTGGATGGCGCCAAGGTGCTGGCCGAGTTCCGCGAAGAACTGAAGCGGGTCGCCGCCGGCAAGTAATCGCCGAGCGACGAAGCACCGAGGGCGCGGCACACCACCGCGCCCTCCTCGTTTATGAGCACGCCCGAGCACATGCCGGACCGGCCCGCCGAACGGGCCGGACACACATGGGAACGTCCGTTCGATGCGGTGCTGGGCATCGCTTCGTCGGCCATTCTGATGTGCATGATGCTGCTGACTTTCGTCGACGTCGTGGCGCGTTACCTGTTCAATTTTCCGCTGCGTGGCGGCTTCGAGGTCACCGAGCTGATGCTGCTGGTGCTGATTTTTGCCGGCCTGCCGCTGGTGTCGCACGCCGACGAGCATGTCACCATGGATTTCATTGATCGCATGCTGCCGCCACGCGGCGTGCTGCTGGTGGTGCGAGCGGCGCATGCACTGTGCGCCGCGGTGATGTTTTTTCTCACCTGGCAGGTCCTGATCAAGGCGGGCAGGATATCGGGCTACGGCGACACCACCGACGTGATCAAGATCCCGGTGGGGCCGTTCGTATATTTCATGGCGGCGATGATCCTGTTGACGGGTCTGGTGCACCTGTACAAGGTCTTCGTGCCCGGCGCGGCGCGCGCCTCGCAGGCGACGACGTGACGCGCGCCGCATGACCGAAGCGCTGGTCGGCCTTCTGGCCATGATGGTGCTCGCGTTCGTGCGCATCCCTATTGCGATTTCGATGGGCATCGTCGGCATCGTCGGCTATGCGTACATGCGCGACTGGACCTGGGGCGCGGCCTTCGCCACCGCACAGACCAAGGTCTACGAGACCGGCCGCAACTACACGCTCTCGGTGGTGCCGCTATTCATCCTGATGGGCAATTTGGTGACCCGCGCCGGCATGTCGCAGGAGCTGTTTCGCGCCGCCTACGCTTTCATCGGCCACCTGAAAGGGGGCCTGGCGATGGCAACCATCGTCGCCTGCGGCGGCTTCGGCGCCATCTGTGGGTCTTCCATCGCCACCGCGGCGACCTTCGCCAAGGTGGCCTATCCCTCGATGAAGAAGTATGGCTACTCCGACCAGCTCGCGACCGGCGCCATCGCCGCAGGCGGCACGCTCGGCATCCTGATCCCGCCCTCCACCATCATGGTCATCTACGGCATCATGACGGGCACCAATATCGGCAAGCTGTTCGCCGCAGGCATCCTGCCAGGCATCCTCGCCATCGCGCTGCTGTGCCTCGCAGTCCAGTACGTCACCTGGCGCGACCCGAACGCCGGCCCGCGCGGCGAGCGCCTCAGCTGGCGCGAGCGCTTCGCTACCCTGGATGGCGTCGTCTGGTTCGTCGCGCTCGCAATCGCGCTGCTTGCCGCAGTGCGGTTCGAATTGCTGCAAGGCGACGATGCAGCGGTCATCGGCGCCTTCGCTGTCTTCGCCCTTTCCATGGTCTACAAGGG
The DNA here is from genome assembly GCA_964616875.1 of uncultured Bordetella sp. GTDB lineage: Bacteria > Pseudomonadota > Gammaproteobacteria > Burkholderiales > SG8-39 > RBG-16-66-20. The sequence goes on from CAZTSJ010000281.1 coordinate 2,537, forward strand.
CGTCACCAGCGTGATCGCGCTATTCACGCTGGTGATGGGAGGCATCTACGGGGGCGTGTTCACCGCCACCGAGGGCGCAGGAGTCGGCGCAATGGGCGCGCTGGTGTTCGCGCTGGCTCGCCGCGCGCTCAACTTGACATCGCTCTACCACGCACTGGTCGAGAGCGCGCGCACCACCTCGATGCTGTTCCTGATTCTTATCGGTGCGCTGATGTTCGCCGAGTTCGTCAACATCACGAGCATGCCGAAAGACCTGATTGCATTCGTCACGCGCTTCGATCTCAGCCCGGTGATGGTGGTGGCGGCGATCATGGTGGTCTACGTGCTGCTCGGCACCGCGATGGAAGAGCTGTCGATGATTCTGCTCACGGTGCCGGTGTTCTTCCCGCTCATCGTGCACATGGGCATGGACCCGATCTGGTTCGGCATCTTGATCGTGGTGGTGGTCGAGATCGGCCTCATCAGCCCGCCGGTGGGAATGAATCTTTTCGTGCTCAAGACGCTGTTGCCGCAGGTCCCGACCCAGACCGTGTTTCGCGGCGTTCTGCCATTCGTGACAGTGGATTGCATCCGCCTGGCAATCCTGATCGCGTTCCCGATCATCTCGACCTACCTGCCCAGCCTGATGAAGTAGCTAGATCTCGACTTTGGTGCCCAGTTCAATTACGCGGTTGGTGGGCAGCTTGAAGTAGTCGGCGGCGTTGCCGGCATTGCGCGACATCATGGCGAACAGCCTTTCGCGCCAGAGCGCCATGTCGCTCACGGCGGCCACCGGCACCACGGTCTCGCGACTGAGAAAGAACGAAGTACTCATCATCTCGAACTCGAGCCCCAGCGTGGCGGCGATCTCCAGAGTGCGTGCGATGTCGGGCTCGTTCATGAAACCGAAGCGCACGCTCATGCGCCAGCAGCCGTGGCCCAGCTTGGTCAGCTTGACGCGCTCCTGGAACGGCACCCAAGGTTCCTCAGAGACGTCCGCGGTGAGGAACACCACGCGCTCGTGCAGCACCTTGTTGTGGTTCAGGTTGTGCAGCAGTGCGTGCGGCGTCGATTCTGGCGTCGCGGTCAGGAACACCGCAGTGCCGGCGACGCGCTGCGGCGGATCGACGAAGAGCGAGTCGAGGAACGGCTTCAGCGGTACCGAGGAGGCGCGCAGCCGGTTGAACATGATGGTGCGGCCCTGCCGCCAGGTGGTCATCACCGTGAACACCACGGCGCCGATCAGCAGCGGAAACCAGCCGCCGTCGGCGACCTTGAGCAGCGTGGCGGAAAAAAATGCAACGTCCACGATGGCGAAAAATCCAGTCGCCAACAGGCACAACCAGAGCGGGTAGCCCCACAGGTAGCGGACGACGAAGAACGTGAGCAGCGTGTCGACCAGCATGGTCGCCGTAACCGCGACGCCGTAAGCCGCAGCCAGGTTGGACGAAGAGCCGAAACCGATCACCGCCGCCAGCACCGCCGCCAGCAGCAGCCAGTTGATCGCCGGGATGTAGATCTGGCCGCGCTCGCGCGCCGAGGTCTGCACCACCGTCATGCGCGGCAGGAAGCCGAGCTGGATCGCCTGTTTGGTGAGCGAAAAGGCCCCGGAAATCGTCGCCTGCGACGCGATCACGGCGGCGGCCGTGGCCAGGCCCACCATCGGATAGAGCGCCCATCCCGGCAGCAGCAGGAAGAAAGGGTTCTGCACCGTCTCGGGTTTGAGGATGAGCAGTGCGCCCTGCCCGAAGTAATTCAATACCAGCGCCGGCGCTACCAGGCTGAACCAAGCGGTGCGCACTGCACCTTTGCCGACATGACCCATGTCGGCGTAAAGGGCCTCGGCACCTGTCACGGCGAGGACCACGGCTCCGAGCACGATAAAGGAGGCAAACCCGTGGCTGCCGAGGAAGCCAAGCGCATGCAGCGGGTTGATCGCGGCCAGGATGGCCGGGTGTTGCGCGATGCCATAGATGCCGGCGGCGCCGATGGCGATGAACCAGGCCAGCGTAATCGGTCCGAATAGCTTGCCCACGACCGCGGTGCCACGGCTCTGAAATGCGAACAATCCGATGATCACCACCACCGCGATCGGCACCACGTACGGCTTGAACGCCATGGTCCCGACCTCGAGGCCTTCGACCGCGGAGAGCACAGTGGTCGCCGGAGTCAATATCGCATCGCCGTAGAAGAGCGACGCGCCGAAAACGCCGATCAGGAGCAGCGGCGTGCGCCATTGCGGATGGTCCTTGATCGCCGTCGACGCAAGCGCGATCAGCGCCATGATGCCGCCCTCGCCGCGGTTGTCGGCGCGCATGATCAGCACCACGTACTTCAGCGATACCACCACCATCAGCGCCCAGAAAATCGTGGACAATCCGCCGAGGATGTTCTCCGGTGTCAAGGCAATGCCGTGGTCCGGCGCAAAGGTCGCCTTGACCGCGTACAGCGGGCTGGTCCCGATGTCGCCGAAGACAACGCCGAGCGCGAGTAGCGTCAGGGCTGCCTTGGAGGAATGCAACGCGGACGCGCCGCCGTTGGCCATGGTTGGAGGGGGTGTCTTAGTACTGCAGGCGGCGAACCCTACGCCCGCAATGCACAAATTGCAAATCAGAGAACGTTAAATGCTTGATAATATTGAGTCTGGAGGCACTTTGAACCAGCCCGACAAAGCCCATTTCCTCGACCGCGTCAGCCGCGAAATGGACGAGGACCTGGGCGTCCTCGACCTCTCGCCGCGCGAGGCGCTGGCGGCTTGCTGCCGGATCCTCGCCCATGAAGGCCACGAATCCGGGCTCGCGGGTCAGGTCACGACTCTGGGCGAGAAACCGAATACCTGGTGGACGCTCAAATTCGGCCTCGGCTTCGAGGAAGCCACCGGCGAACGCATGGTGCTGGTCGACGAGGATCTGAAACCACTCTCTGGAGGACGTGCCAATCCCGCCGTGCGCTTCCATGTCTGGATTTACCGCAATCGCCCAGACGTCAAAGCGATCGTCCATACCCATGCACCGTATGCCTCCGCACTTTCTTGTACTTCTTCTTCTTTAAAAACCATTCACATGGACAGCGCGATGCTCCACGGCACCGCGCACCTGCCCGATTGGCCGGGCGTTCCGGTCGCCGATGACGAGGGGCGGATCATTTCCGGCGCGCTCGGATCGGCGAAATCCATCCTGCTCTCGAATCACGGCCTGCTCGCCGCGGGCGCGAGCATCGAGGAAGCGACCTACCTCGCCGTGTTCTTCGAACGCGCCGCGCGCATGCAGATCCGTGCCATGGCGGCGGGCGGTTTCAAGGAAGTGAAACCCGAACTCGCCGAAGAAGCGCGCAGATTCCTGCTGCAGCCCTCGATCGTGCGCGGCACCTTTGCCTACTGGGCACGGCGCTGCGCCCCACGTTCGGCGGAATGTTAAGCAACAGCGGAAGATCGATGCTTCCGGCCAGCAGCAAGCAACTCGAAAAGCTGCGCAGCGAGTGCAGGACCATGGTCCTCAGGCGCGCGACGCTCTCAGCCGGCGCGTCGGTAATCCCGATTCCCGGCCTCGATATCGCCGCCGACGTCGGCCTGCTGATGCAGCTGCTGCCCGCGATCAGCCGCAAGTTCGGCCTCAGCCCGGAGCAGATCAAGCGGCTCGACCCGCAGCAGAAGGAGACGATCTACGTCCTGCTAAGGAAAGCCGGGAATACTCTCGTCGGCAAGGTCATCACGAAAAAACTGCTCATCGCCGTGCTCAAGCGCGTGGGAATACAGATGACCGCGAAACAGGCTGCGAAGTACGTGCCGATCGCGGGCCAGATTACATCGGCCGTCCTGGGTTTCGGGGCGATGCTGTATATCGGCACTACGCACCTCGACGAATGCTATGCAATAGCGAAGGCCACGCTCGATGAGCGCGAACCCGCATAGCCGCGCTTCATTTGCGCGGTCCGCTATGCGTTACCGCGCCATGGAACGCGGACCCGACCTGGGCGGCGTATTTCTCGAGCACGCCAGAGAGCTGTTGTTTGGGAATTTTCGCTTTTCGTTTCCTTAGTTCGTTAACAGGTACAAGAAGGCTCAACACTCCTTCACCGACGTCAATCAGTATCCTGTCTCCATCCTTCACCAGCCCCAGCGGCCCGCCCACGCCGGCTTCGGGCGACACATGGCCGACCATCATGCCGCGCGTCGCGCCGGAGAAACGGCCGTCGGTGACCAGCGCCACCTTCTCGCCCGCGCCCTGGCCGTAGAGGAGCGCGGTCACGCCGAGCATTTCGCGCATGCCGGGGCCGCCTCGCGGTCCTTCGTAGCGAATCACAAAAACGTCACCTGGTTCATAGGCGCGTTTGCGAACCACATCGACGCAGGCTTCCTCGGAGTCGAAGACGCGCGCGCGGCCTTCGAAGCGCAGCGACTTCAGGCCCGCGACCTTGAGCAGCGCGCCCTCGGGCGCGAGGTTGCCCTTGAGCAGCACGATGCCGCCGGCCGGCGAAATCGGTTTCCTCAGCACGACCTTGCCGTCCGCTCCCGGGTGCCCTTTCAGCTCATTTTCCAGGGAAGTTCCATAAATAGTCAGGCAATCGCCGTGCAGCGCGCCGCGCTTGAGCAGTTCCTTGAGCACCGCGTAAACGCCGCCGATCCGGTGCAGGTCCTTGGAAAGATATTTGCCGCCCGGCTTCATGTCCGCCAGCAGCGGCGTGCGCCTGGAGACGCGCGCCAGGTCATCGAGCGAAAACCTGATGCCGGCCTCGTGCGCGATCGCCGGGATGTGCAGCCCCGCATTGGTCGAGCCGCCGGTGGCGGCGACCGCCGCGCAGGCATTCTCCAGGCTTTTGCGCGTCACCAGCTGGCGCGGCAGCGGCCCGCCTTTGCGCAGGATCTCCATCACCACGCGTCCCGCTTCGCGCGCCTGCGCGCCGCGCGCCGGATCCACCGCCGGCATGGTGGCCGAGCCCGGCAGCGCGAGGCCAAGCGTCTCCGACACCATCGCCATGGTATTGGCGCTGAACTGGCCCGGGCAGGCGCCCAGGCCCGGCAGGCAGACGTGCTCCAGCACGTCCAGCTCCTTGCGCGTCACCGTGCCGGCGTAAACACCGCCGACCGCTTCGTAGGTGTCCAGCACAGTGACGTCCCTGCCGCGCAGGCGTCCGGGCAGCGCGGCGCCGCCGTACGTGAAGACCGACGGCAGGTTGAGGCGCAGCATCGCCATCATCATTCCCGGCAGCGTCTTGTCGCAGCCCGCGAAGGTCACCAGCGCGTCATAGGCATGGCCGCGCGCCACCGCCTCGACGCCGTCGGCGATGATTTCGCGCGACACGAGCGAGTAGCGCATGCCGCCGTGGTTCATGGACATCGAATCGGCGACCGAGATGGAGGCAAAATCGAAGGGCACGCCGCCCGCGTCGCGCACGCCGGCGCAGGCGTCCTTCGCGAGCGCACCCAGCAGCGCATTGCAGGGCGTGACGCGCCCGTCAGTGGAAACGACGCCGACGAAAGGCCGCTTGATGTCGGCATCCGAGAGCCCCAGCCCGCGCAGGAACGCCCGGTGCGGCGCCCGGTCCAGGCCTTCCACGGTGACGCGGGAAGGCAGGATCGGGATGATTTTCGATTTTCGGGTGTTCATTTAGTCGAAGCTATTCTAAGCTGCACCCCAGGAGGAATTCATGTCCCGTCTCGCCATTGCGTTCCTGAGTCTTTTCTGCTTTCAACAGACCCTTCACGCCCAGGCCTACCCGGCACGCTCGGTGAAGATC
>CAZTSJ010000282.1:0-1546 GCA_964616875.1 uncultured Bordetella sp.
GTGGCGATGATGCGCCCGTAGACCAGCACCGAAATGCGGTCGGCGAGCGAGAACACCGCGTCCATGTCGTGCTCGACCAGGATGATCGTCGCGCGGCCTTTGAGGGTGCCGAGGAACTCCACCATGCGCTGGGACTCGTCGGTGCCCATGCCCGCCACCGGCTCGTCCAGCAACAGGAGGCGCGGCCGGGTGGCGAGCGCCATGGCGATCTCCAGCTGGCGCTGCTCGCCGTGCGCGAGATTCGCGGCAATCACATCCGCTCGCCCGCCCAGACCGACTTCGTCGAGGATCGCCCGCGCCGGCGCGCGCAAAGCCTTCTCGTCGCGCGCCGGCCGCCAGAAATGGAAGCTGTGCCCGGCGTGCGCCTGCACCGCGAGCGCGACGTTGTCATGTGCGCTGAATTCGCGGTAGATGCTCGTGATCTGGAACGAGCGCGCGAGGCCCTTTCTCGAGCGCGCCGGCGCGGCGAGCGCGGTAATGTCCTCGCCGGCGAAACGGATCCGCCCCCGGTCGGGCTGCAGCGTGCCGGAGAGCTGGTTGATGAAAGTGGTCTTGCCGGCGCCGTTGGGCCCGATGATCGCGTGCGTCTCGCCCTCACGCACGTCGAAGTCCACGCCGTCGGTGGCGACCAGCGCGCCGAAGGATTTCTGCAGTTGCCGGGTTTCGAGCAGGCTATTCATTTTTTCCAGGTAAAAGCCCGGCAAGACCCCGCCTGGCGAACAGCACCACCAGCACGAGGATGATGCCCAGGTACAGCTGCCAGTACCGGTGGACCCACTCCGGCAGCAGGCTCCAGCCCTGCAGCAGGTCTTCCAGCAGCAGTAGCGCGGCGGCGCCGAGTAGCGGGCCGGCGGTGGTGCCGATGCCGCCCAGGATGACCATGAACATCAACTCGCCCGAGCGCGTCCAGTTCATGAATTCCGGCGTGAGGTATGCGGTGTGGTTGACGAGCAATGCGCCGGCCAGCCCGCAAATCGCTCCCGCGATCACGAACGCGGCGAGACGGTAAAGATACGGCGAAAAGCCGATCGCCCTGGTGCGCGCCTCGTTGGACTTCGCGGCCCGGATCACCATGCCGAAGCGCGAGTTGACCAGCCGCTGCCCGAGCAGCAGAAGCAGCGTCAGAAGCGCCAGCACCAGGTAATAGAACTCCGTGGGATTGCTCAAGTCCACGAGACCCTCGAACTGACTCAGTTTCGCCAGCCGTAACCCGTCATCGCCGCCGTACTCTTCGATCGAGATGCCGAGGTAGTACAGCATCTGGGTGAAGGCGAGCGTGATCATGATGAAGTAGATGCCGCTGGTTCGCACCGAGACCGCGCCGATCACCAGCGCCACCAGCGCCGAAGCGCCGATGGCGAGCCCCCACTGCAGGAAGCCGTTGTGAATGCCATGGTGTGCGAGAACGCCTACGGCGTAGGCGCCGACCCCGAGGTAAGCGGCATGGCCGAAGGACACCATCCCGCCGTAGCCCAGGATCAGGTTCAGCGACAAGGCCGCAATGGCGAAAATCATGATGCGCCGGAAAAGATCCAGATAGAACGGC
>CAZTSJ010000283.1:0-2584 GCA_964616875.1 uncultured Bordetella sp.
TCCAGAGCAACCCGACGATCGGCTGGGGACTCACAATCGGCACGTTCGCTATCCTCGGCATGCCGCCTTTCGGGGTGTTCACGAGCGAGTTCATGATTCTGACGACGGCGATGCACGAGCACTCCTGGGCCACGCCGTTCCTGCTGGTGGCGCTGGGCGTCGCCTTCGCCGCGATATTCGGCAAAGTGCAGCCGATGGTGTTCGGCGAGACCGTCATGGGGGATGCGGCCCGCCGTCTGCCGCGCCCGCCGGCGCTCATTCCGGTGTTCTTGCATCTGGCGATCGTGCTGATGCTCGGACTTTACATTCCGCCCTACCTCGTCGACTGGTACCGCCAGGCGGCGCGCCTGATCGGATAAATACGCGGCTGACACCATGACGCCTACGCTTCCCGGAATCCAGCTCGCGCCGCTCGCCGGCGCGGTGCCGGCGTGGCGCGCCGGGGTGGATGCACGCCAATGGCGCGCGGGATGCGAAGCGGCGGCGCGCGCCGGCGGGCGGCTTGCCGCACTTTGGGCAAGCGACGAGCGCGACCGCGGGCAGGGCTTCAGCGTGAAGCTGTTGCTGGTCCTCTACGAAGGGCTGGTCTGCCTCGAGCTGCACTTGGCCGATGCGACGCAGACGTATCCGGACCTTTCGGACCTCTTCGCCTGCGCGACACGCATGCAGCGCGCGGCACACGACCTGGTCGGGGTAATTCCTCAGGGCGCTTCGGACCTGCGCCCCTGGCTGCTGCATGGCCATGAGCCCTACCCGTTCGTGCGGGTGGAAGGCGAAGGCGTGCACGAGATCCCGGTGGGCCCGGTGCACGCGGGCACGATCGAGCCGGGGCATTTCCGCTTTTCGATCGTCGGCGAGAAGGTGCTGCGGCTTGAGGAGAGGCTGGGCTACACGCACAAGGGGATCGAGAAACGCTTCGAAACGATGACGCTCGAGGATGGCGCGCGCTTGGCCGGGCGCGTGTCCGGCGACAGCACGGTCGCCTACGCCTGGGCCTATGCGATGGCTCTCGAAGGCATGACCGGCGCTCGGCCGGGCGCGCGCGCGCTGTACCTGCGCGCGCTGCTGCTCGAACGCGAGCGCATCGCCAACCATCTCGGCGATCTCGGTTACCTCGGCAATGATTGCTCCCTGGCATTCGGCTTCACGCAGTTCTGGCGCATGAAAGAGGACCTCCTGCGCGCCAACGCGCGTGTTTTTGGCCACCGCTACGCCATGGACCGGGTGGTTCCGGGCGGCGTGGCCACCGACCTTGACGATGCGTCGACGCGGGCGCTGCTCGCTGAAGGCGAACAGCTTAGGGCCGGGCTGCGCACGCTGCGCAGGATCTACTATGAACACGGGGGCCTGCAGGACCGCTGCATTACCACCGGGCGGCTGCTGCCGTCCACCGCCGCGCGCCTTGGCATCGTGGGCCTTGCGGCGCGCGCCAGCGGCCATGCGATCGACGCCCGCGCGCACCCCGGCTTCGCGCCCTACGACGAGTTGCAGCCGAAGATCGCGTCGCATCGCAACGGCGATGTCGCGGCGCGCATCGTGGTGCGGTTCGAAGAGGCGTTCGAGTCGCTGCGGCTGCAGCGGTTGATCCTGCAGAATCTTCCTCAGGAAACGCTGCGGACCCAGATCGGACAGGCGGCCGAAGGCGCCTTCGGCATCGGCTGGATCGAGGGCTGGCGCGGCGAGGTCTTCGTCGCGCTCGAAGCCGGCCCGGGCGGCCGGGTGCGGCGCTGCCACCCGCACGACCCTTCATGGCAGAACTGGCCGGCGCTCGAGCACGCGGTGATCGGCAACATCGTCCCGGACTTCCCGCTGATCAACAAGTCATTCAATCTGTCCTATGCAGGAGCGGACTTGTAGTCATGCAGAAGATCCTGATCCAGATCGCCCGTACCGGAATCATCAGCGAGCGGCCGCCCGCCGCGGATGAATCGCTCCGGAAAATCGCCGACCGTCTGAACGACGAAGTGCTGAAGCTGCTCGGCCGCGCGCTCGCGATCCGGCACGTGGACGCCGGTTCCTGCAACGGCTGCGAGCTCGAGATCCACGCGCTCAACGGTCCGTACTACAACCTGGAGGGGTTGGGCATCAAGTTTGTCGCCAGCCCCCGGCACGCCGACATGCTGCTGGTCACCGGTCCGGTATCGCGCAATATGGAAGTCGCGCTCAAGCGCACCTACGATGCGACGCCCGAGCCCAAGCTGGTGGTCGCGATCGGCGACTGCGGCTGCGACGGCGGAATTTTCGGCGAGAACTACGCCAGTTGCGGGCGGGTGGCGAACGTGATCCCGGTGGATGTCGCGGTACCCGGTTGCCCGCCGGAACCGCGCGCGATCATGCAGGGCATCCTGACCGCCGTAAGCGCGGCCAAGGGCCCGGGCTGAGGCTCAGCCCCGGCCGCCGCAGCTGGCCGGCATGGAGGCATTCGGATAGCCGCGGCAGGTCCAGGAGACCTTGCCGCCGTCGAGCTTCGGGGTCACCGAGATCTCGATCGCGTTCTTCTCGTTCCAGCCGCGGACCGCGCCGCTCGCTTCGACGATCCACTTCAGCTCGCCCAGCTTGGGGTCGACCTTGGGGGCGACCTTGA
>CAZTSJ010000284.1:0-5726 GCA_964616875.1 uncultured Bordetella sp.
CCCATACCTGCAGCACGTAGTCGTAAGCCGCCTGCGCGTTGGTCATGTCGACGCGTTGCAGCTGGATGGAATAGCCCTTTCTTGTTTTTTTCCGCTTATGAAAGTAACTGCCGGCAAAATGACGAACATCGTCGCGCCTCATTTCCATCATGTGGAACCGGGAGGTGACTTCGACATCGCCGTTTTTATTTGCTTTCCGGATGGAAACATTCGAAACGACGTGGTTCGTTCCCCACAGCGGGCGCTGCGACCAGGCATCCGGGTGCAGCACGCGCAGCATGCGCACCGTCATCAGGTTCTTGTCCTCGGCGAAGATCGCCGGCAGCCCGTCCCAGGTCTTGTAGGAGGCGTCCGGCGGCATCCAGTAGATGCCGTCGGGCGTGAACAGGTCGATCCACTTCTGCCACTGCCTGGTGTCGAGAAGTTCCGACTGCTTGTACAGAAATTGTTCAACATCGTGCTGGATTTTCATACTTGCATGTATTTCGCCCAAGCCTTCATTTGATTGCGCATCGGCGCCTCGGAGGTGCCCATTTTCGGCGCCGAGGAGACAACCCCATCTTTCTCGAGGTCGCGACCATGATGGCGCCCGAGGCTGACCCAGTCGCCGCCGTCGGAAGAGAGGCCCTGGTGGCATTTCCAGAAATTCTCCAGGTCGTCGGCGTTGATCAGCGTGGCGGGTGAATTCACCAGGTTGTAGTAGGCCAGGGACCGGCGGTAGATCGCCTCGGGCGCGCCCTTCAGGCGGAAGTGCCAGATCTCCGTCAGCGTGCGGTCCACGCCCAGCGGCCGCACCGCGCGCAGCTGCTGCAGCGGCGACTGCACCGACAGGCCCGGGTAGACAAGGACGTGGTGGATGTTGACGCCGACGATCTCCTCGAAGCGCTTCCTGCCGTAGGCCTTGATCATCACCTTGTCGTAGGCGAGCGTGTCCGGGTCCTGCGGCCGCAGGCCCATGTAGCCGGTGAGGATGCAGTGGCCGTAGGGATAATTGATGGTCTGGAAGTCGTCCCACCTGTCGATGGTTACCGTCGCGAAGGCCGACAGCATGTGATACGACAGGGGCGCGGCGCCGCCTTTCGCCTTCTTGGCGAGAATCTTCTCGACTTCGTGCGCGGCGCGGCCAGTGGACTGGTGCACCACCGACGGATGCAGCGCGTCCAGCTGGTTTTCGAGGAACAGCTTCCAGTTCGAATGCTGGATCACGCGGAAGCAGTTCGGCACCACTTCGACCTCGCCCTTGGGCGCGCGGTCGCACATATCGTCGAACGCCACTATGCTTTTACCCAAAAAGGTTTTTAATGAAGGACCGTCACCAGCCAGGCTGGCGAAGACAAAGCCGCGGTAGTTCTGCACGCGCGCCGCCTGCTTCACGTTGCAGTCGGGGTTGTCCTTGCCGCCTTTCGCCTGATATCGCGTGCCCTCGTAAGCCGCTTTCATCGGGATGTTCTTCAGCTTGCCATCGTGATGGAAGGTCCAGGCGTGATAGGAGCAGCGGAAGAATTCGCCGGTGTTGCCGTTGCGGTCGCCGCAGAGCATGTTGCCGCGGTGCGGGCAGCGGTTGTAGAGCACGTTCACCTTGCCGTTCGAGCCGCGCACCATGATCATCGGCTGGCGGCCGATCTGCACCGTGGTGTAGTCGCCCGCTTTCGGCACCTGCGATTCATGGCCGCAGTAGATCCATACCGTCTCGTGGATGCGTTCCATCTCGCGCTCAAAGATCTGCTGGTCGGTGTAGACCTCCTTGCGCACCCGGTCGGGCTCGACCATTCTGGAAAAATCGGCATTGCGTTCCATGAGCATTCGATTCCCTTTCACACGCCGTGCGCAGAGCGGGCTATTATCCGCGAATGCGTCTGATCGTCGCAATTACCGGTTCGAGCGGCGCCATCTACGGCATCCGCCTGCTCGAGGCGCTGCGCGAGGCGCCGAAGGTCGAAGTGCACCTGATCCTGAGCAAGGGCGGCAAGCTCACCGCCGCGCTCGAGACCGGCCGCAAGGCGCGCGACATAGAGAAACTGGCCCGGCACGTGCACAGCGACCAGGACCTCGCCGCGAGCATCGCGAGCGGATCGTTCAAGACCGCCGGCATGATTGTCGCGCCCTGTTCGATGAAAACCCTCTCGGGGATCGTCCACTCCTACGCCGACAACCTCGTCGTGCGCGCCGCGGACGTGGTGCTGAAGGAGCGGCGCAGGCTGGTGCTGATGCCGCGCGAGACGCCGCTGCACGTCGGTCATTGCCGGCTGCTGCTGCAGGCCGCGGAAATGGGCGCCATCGTCGCGCCGCCGATTCCCGCCTTCTACGGCAAGCCGAAAACCATCGACGACCTCGTCAACCATAGCGTCGGCAGGGTGCTGGATCTGTTCGATATCGAAAGCAATCTGGTCAGGCGCTGGAAGGGGCCTGGTTGAAAGTCACTGCGCTCGAAACCATCACGCTCGGAGAATTTCCCAACATCCTCTGGGTGCAGGTGCATACCGACCAGGGCCTGGTCGGCCTGGGCGAGACGTTCTACGCGGTGGCGCCGGTGGCGGCGCACCTCCACGAAACCTGCGCGCCGTATCTGCTCGGCAAGGACCCGCTGCGCATCGATGCCCACAGCCGGCGCTTCCTCGACACCTATCTCGGCTTCAACAGCGTTGGCGTGGAGATGCGCGCCGCTTCTGCGCTGGACATCGCACTGTGGGATATTTTCGGCCAGGCCACCGGCCAGCCGATTTACCAGCTGCTGGGCGGCGCCACGCGCGACAAGGTGCGGGTCTACAACACCTGCGCCGGATACGAGTACGTGCGCGCCAAGCCGGTGCAGGGCACGGCGAACTTCGGCCTGCCCGCGCGCCTCGACCGCAAGAAGCGCCCCTACGAAGACCTGCTCGCCTTCCGCACCGACGCGGGCGCGCTCGCCGAGTCGCTGCTCGACATGGGCATCACCGGCATGAAAATCTGGCCGTTCGACGAGGCGGCGGAAGCCTCCAACGGCACCGACATCTCGAAAGCGGAATTGAAGAAGGCAATGCGGCCCTTCGAGCAGATCCGCAAGGCCGTGGGCGACAGGATGGACATTCACGTCGAATTCCATTCCATGTGGCAGCTGCCTGCTGCGATAAAAATCGCCAAGGCGCTCGAACCCTTCGATCCGTACTGGTACGAAGATCCGGTGAAAATGAACAACCTCGATGCGCTCGCGGATTACGCGCGGCGCACCGACGTGTGGGTCACGGCTTCCGAAACGATTGCGACGCGCTGGGGTTTCCGCGCGCTGTTCGAAAAGCAGGCGGTGTCGGTGTGCATGCTCGATGTCGGCTGGGCGGGAGGACTGTCGGAGGCGAAAAAAATTGCCACCATGGCCGAGGCCTACCAGCTGCCGATCGCGCCGCACGATTGCACGGGCCCGGTGCTCCTCACCGCGTCGGTGCACCTGTCGATGAACTGTCCAAATACGCTGGTACAGGAGATGGTGCGCGCCTTCTACTACGACTGGTACGGCAAGCTCGTGACGCAACTGCCGCCGGTCAAGGACGGTTACATCACCGCGCCGAAGGGCCCGGGACTGGGCACCAAGCTGCAGCCCGCCGTGCTCAAGCGCAAGGACGCGGTGCGGCGGGTGTCCAGGCTGGAAAAATAGATGCACAACCCACGATTGCGAGCACACGATGGCCAAAGACTTCGATGAGATGGAAGACAGCAACCGTTCGGCGAACCCGAGCATCCACGAGGTAAGCGATCCGGCGCGGCGGCTGGTTCTGCACGGTGGCCTGGCGGCGCTGGTCGGCGGCGCGCTGCCGGGCTTGCTTGGCGGTTGTGCCCTTAACGCGACCGGCCCGTCGGCGCTCGTGAGCGGCCCGTTGTTCTCGTTCAAAGGCATTGCAACGACAGCAACCGACACACTGGTCGTGCCCGAGGGCTACGTGGCCGAGGTCATCGCCGCCTGGGGCGAGCCGGTCGGCGTGCCGGGAAACATTCCGGCGTTCCACCCCGGCGGCGGCAACACGGCGCTCGAGCAGGCGGTGCAGATGGGCATGCACCACGACGGTATCGAGTACTACCCGCTGGCGGACAGCAAACGCGGCCTGCTCGCCATGAATCACGAGTACACCGACGATGGCCTGTTGCACGTCGACGGTATCAAGACCTGGAGTGCCGAGAAGGTGAGGAAATCGCAGGCGGCGCATGGCGTCGCGGTGATCGAGGTTGAGGAAACGGGCGGCAGGTGGCACATGGTGCGGCCGTCGCGCTATGCGCGGCGCCACACCGCGGCAACGCCGTTCGTCGTGCAGGGACCCGCGTCCGGACATCCGCTGATGCGAACCGCCGCCGACCCGGCGGGCCGCACTGTGCTCGGCACGCTGAACAATTGCGCGAGCAGCAAGACCCCCTGGGGCACCTATCTCTCGGGCGAAGAGAATTGGGCGTTCTACTTCGATGGCGGCGACAAGCTCGACGCCCATCAGCAGCGTTGGGGCATGCGCAAGGCAAGCGGCTACCGCTGGGCCGCGCACGACGAGCGCTTCAACGCCATGAAGCATCCAAACGAGTTCCACCGTTTTGGCTGGGTGGTCGAGATCGATCCGATGGATCCGCAGGCAACGCCCGTCAAGCGCACTGCTCTCGGGCGCGCTGCGCATGAAGGCGCATGGGTCGCGGTGACCCGGGACGGCCGCGCGGTGGTGTACTCCGGCGAAGACGCGCGCTTCGAGTACATCTACAAGTTCGTGAGCCGCGACCGCGTCTCGCCGGGCGGCGCGAAAGCGAACCGCGAACTGCTCGACCACGGGACCTTGTATGTCGCGCGCTACGATGTCGATGGCACGGGCCGCTGGATGCCGCTGGTGCATGGCCAGGGACCGCTGACGGCAGCCAACGGCTTCGCCGACCAGGGCGAGGTCCTGATCAAGAGCCGCCAGGCCAGCGACCTGCTGGGCGCGACTAAAATGGACCGGCCCGAGTGGCTCGCCATCGACCCGAAGAACGGCGTGATCTATTGCACGCTGACCAACAACAGCTCGCGCGGCGCCAAGGGCATGCCGGGCGTCGACGCCGCCAATCCGCGCATCAACAACGTCATGGGCCAGATCATCCGTTGGAAGGAGCACGGCGACTTCGACGCGCTCGCGTTCGCCTGGAATCACCTGGTGCTCGCCGGTGATCCGGCCAACGCACGGCCCGAGGCGAAAGGCAACATCAAGGGCGATATCTACGCCTGTCCCGACGGCATCGCGTTCGATTCACGCGGCGTGTTGTGGATTCAGACGGATATGCACGCGAGCGTCATGTACAAGGGCGAACTGCAACGCATCGGCAACAACCAGATGCTCGCCTGCGATCCGCGCAGCGGCGAGACCCGGCGTTTCCTGACCGGCCCGACCAACTGCGAAGTGACCGGCGTGACCTGGACGCCCGACCTGCGCACGATGTTCGTCAACATCCAGCACCCGGGCGAGACGGCCAGCGACCGCAGCGATCCGGCGCAGCCCGACAGATTTTCCCGTTGGCCGGACAACAGACCGGGTGCGCGGCCGCGCTCCGCCACGGTCGTCGTTCGCAAGCGCGACGGCGGCGTAATAGGGACGTAACTACGGGGACCTGACTACTTCGCCAGCGCCTTCATGGCCTTTTCCAGGCCGCCGATGGTGGTGGGGTACATGCGGTCCTTCATGAGCTCCTTCACGATCTGGATCGACTGCCGGTAGGGCCAGACTTCCTCCGGTTCGGGGTTGAGCCAG
>CAZTSJ010000285.1:0-5253 GCA_964616875.1 uncultured Bordetella sp.
TCGGGGAAGCGGCCAGTCTCGGCGGTGCCGTAGTACTTCTCGATGTGTTTGCGCGACCGGGCGATGGTGAGCAGGTCGAGCAAAGTGAAGTAATCGAAACCGAGCATCTCGATCAGCCGCGAGGGCGTCCGTTCCGCGTCATCCAGATCAAGCCAGCGATTGAACTGCTTCTGCGCGAGGCGCGTGGTGCTGTCGATGCTGCCGACGCCATGATCGAGCAAGTGCGTGTCGTCGCCCTCGGTAGCGAAGGCGATCTGGTTGCGCAGGTCGGCCATACGGTTGTTGACCGGCGTCGCCGAGAGCATGAGCACGCGCGTCTTGACGCCTTCCTTGATGATCTTGCGCATCAGGCGGTCATAGCGCGTTTCGCCGCCCTGTCTTGGCGTCTGCTTGTTTCGGAAGTTATGCGATTCGTCGATCACTACCAGGTCGTAGTTGCCCCAGTTAACGTGCGCGAGGTCCATGTCGCCGGATAACCCGCCGTCTCGCGAGAGGTCGGTGTGATTCAGAACGTCGTAGTTGAAGCGGTCCGGCGCGAGGAAGTTGCGGCGGTCGTTGGCTTTGTACAACGTCCAGTTGTCGCGCAGGCGTTTGGGCACCAATACGAGCACACGATCGTTGCGCAGCTCGTGGTACTTGATGATCGCGAGCGCCTCGAATGTCTTGCCGAGGCCGACGCTGTCCGCGATGATGCAGCCGCCGAAACGGTCGAGCTTGTCGAGCGCGCCGACCACGCCGTCGCGCTGGAACCTATAGAGCTTCTTCCATACCACCGTGTTGCGGATGCCGGTCGCCGACTTGATGATGCGCTCTTCATCGAGATCGTCACCCCGGTCGCGGAAAAGGTGGTGCAGGATAAGCGTGTAGACAAGGAATGGGTCGCGGTGTGCGGCGAGCGATTGCAGGTCCCCAATCAACGTGGCCTTCGCACTGGAATCGGCCACTAGGCTGGACCATTGGACATCGAACCACTGACTGAGCAAGGCGGCTTCTTCGGGCGTCTCGGAAGCCTGGATCAGGCTTAATGGATTGCCCGGCGTCAGCCCGAGCCCGTCGGTATTGAACGCAAGCGAGCCGAGAAGCACCTGCAGCGGGCGTGCCTCGTCGTCGCGCAAGACGAAAGCGCCCTGCGGGACCGCGCCGAGGGCTCGCCGTATCTCGGTCTTGCCTTCAACCCATTGCGAGAGCCGTCTTGCAAGCCAGCGCGTTTGCAGACGATTGCGCGCGGCGCGGTCAGCGTCTGATCCCAGAAACGTAAGGTCCGCACTCGACGGCGGAAGCACTAGGCGGCATCGCGCGAGTTCGGCCACTTCATGCAGCACCTCTGAGAAGGCGAAGACCGAAAAAGCCGGAGTCACAACGTCGAGCTGGCGCCCTGCCGTGAGCCCCGGTCGAAGCAGATCGATGACGCGGTCGGCGCCTGTATTGCGGACGAGCTTCACGAGTCTGCCTCTGCCATTTCGCTCGCGCTCACTCGGTGGTCACGCCTGGGGGTTTCCGGTCTTCATCAAAAAGCGCTTGTTGTTCCTGAATCGTGATGCCGTTGCGCCCGCAATAGTCGCGGATCAGCACTTCGATCATGTTGGCGATGGAACGGTGCTCGCGGTCGGCGGCGGTGCGGAGCGCTTCCTTGAGACCCGGTTCGATACGGTAGGTCAGCGTGGTGGTTTTGGCCGTGGCCATTGTTTCCTCGATACGGCGTTTGTAATGCGGATATACTGTAATGTACAGTAAAATCCCGTATCGTCCAATGGCGTTGATTACACCCCACGCCAGAGAGGTAAAGCATGGCACGGCACTATTCAACCAGGGACTTCTTCCGGCAGATGCCGAATGCCTTGCTCGCCCGCTACTTTCAAGCGCGAGGAGTGTTCGGCGATCTGAATTTCTCGGCGATGAAAGAGACGCAGCCGGATGCGCTGTTCGCGGCGTGGCTTTATCTGCCTGACAGGCAGCGCAACGAGATGGACGCGGAATTCCGCGACATCTTCGAGCTGAGTTGCGAGAAGGGCTTTGCGGCGATCCGCGACGAGGCCGATTGGCATTTCATCAAGCAACAGAATGACGCTGAGGCGTACACGGCATTCGTCGAAAAGCTCGCGGCGCTATCGAACCATTTCGAGCGGGCGATGCTTACCTTCCTCGATCACAAGGAGTTCTGGAAGGGGGCGAGCCTCTTCTATCACGCGGATACCCTGCCCTACTGGCGCAAGCGCAAGAACCTGCCGCATCTCGCGGCGACCGTAGACGATGCCAGCCTGCGGGAACTGGCCGGGCTCGTCCGCACTTACTTTCATCAGACTGACGGCCGGGGCAACAACTGCGTTGTGGAGCCGTTCCGGCGCGGGGAACTTGATTACTTCTTCGCGTACCCCGAGGACTACTCACAGCAGAGCATCGAATGGGTGGACGGTCAGTTCGGCCGCCGGCCGCACAATCCCGCCTTCGAGGTGATCTACGTCTACTCGCAGAAGGAAGGCTCGCTCGACCTGAACTTCCGCGGCTCGTACAAGGCCATCGAACCGCTGCAGGGGATGTTCGCTACGGCGATCCTCAAGCTGCCCGATCTGCCGCCCGATCCGAAAGACGGGCGCATCTACGACCTGAATCCGCTGCGCCAGAAAGACTTTCATTTCATCCCCGCGGTGGGTAGCGGCATTCAGGACGTAGCGGTGAAGAAGTTGCGGCTGTCGTCCAAGGTGAAGAAAGGCGACCGCATCACGCTCGAAGCCGATGCGACCCACAACCCCGACGCGGTATATGAGCTGCTCGCCCAGGTTGGCAAGGCGCTGCCGCTGCACCTCTACAACATCACGCAGGTGGAGCTTGCCGCCTCGGTGACGACGGACGCCGGCAAGCCGCCCAAGGCGGTGACGATCCGTATCACGCATCCAAACTCGTGCTCGCTCAAGTACGACGAGCTGGACCTGAAGTTGCGCGACATGCTGCACGCCTCCGGCATCGAACCCAAAGAGCCGGCAGAGGCGGTGGCGGTCGCGCCAGTGGAATCCACCGGGGCATGACGCCGCAGGACGCGCTGCTCGAATTGCTCGCGCGCGTGGGCGCGAGTCACGGCGCACCGGTGTTCGTCGGCACGGACGAATTGACCCAGTGGCCGGCACAGGCCGTCACGGCCATGAAGGCGCACAAGCTGCTCGCGAAAGCGCGCCCATCTGCCAGCGTGGTCTGTCCCGGCTGTGAGCGGCAATGCGTCATGCCGGTCCATGTGCTCCCGGCGAAGGGCACTGCATCGAGGGCGTTTGTCGTGTGCGACAAGCGCAGCGACATCAACCGCGTGAACGTACCCATCGACCAGCTTGAACAGTGGCAGGTATCGGGAGAGTCAGTTGCCGACTGCATGGCCCGCCTTCTCACTCTGCGCCGACCTAGCGGCAGCGCGTCTAGTACGGGACGATGTGAAGTCGGGACGTTCAAGGGAACGAAGCATTCAGGTCATCTCGTATTGCTCGCGAATGGCGAACTAAAGTTGACGCTGGCCGGGCACTCGATTGCCCTCGTCGATGCGCTGGAATTGAAAGGCGACCGCATCGTGATTGACAAGCGGATGCTGAGTCGCTGCGTCGATAGACCGGTGGCCGGGGCGGGCGACGCAGAGTCCGCCGAGCGGCGGCGGGAAAGACTCAAGGCGCGCGTCCGCGCTGAGAAAGCGAAGGGCACCAAGGCGTTTCTAAAGGTAATCGCCGAAGAGGAAGGCATCTCTGTGTCACGGCTGAAGCAGCTCGTCAGGAACGAACCCGCGCCGGCCAAGTCGTGGCTCGGTCTTTCGTCGCAGTCGAAAGGGGCTATCTCGAAGGCAGAAAAAGCCAAGCGCTGACACGACCTTACGCGCAGTGCGCGAGACAGCTTGCGGGCTAGTCCCCTAGCTGGTTCGAAATCGCGGCATGTTCAACAACACCTTAAGGGGTGCAAACATGCTGCAAACCATCTTTCGGCTTCCTGCCGTCAAGACTGAATCCGGGTATTCCCGTTCCACGATCTACCTTCGCATCTCCCAAGGCTTGTGGACCAAGCAGGTGAGCCTCGGGCCGCGATGCGTGGGCTGGCCCGCGCATGAAGTGGCGGCGCTGAACGCGGCGCGCATCGCCGGCAAGACGGACGAAGAAATCCGCGCGCTGGTGGTGAAGCTGGAAGCGGCGCGCAAAGCCGCGGCGTAGGGGTCGCGGCGATGAGCGCGCCCGCGACAGTTTTGCCGCCCGACGCGGTGGAAACCGACATAACCGGCGAAAGCGATCTGGTCGGCAACGGTGAATTCCTGCTGGCCGTGTTCGGCGACGAGCTGGCCGACGCTCGCCCGGTGGTGGTCAGCTTCGAGGGCAACCCCGCCAGCGTTCCCGGCAAGGTCTGGTTCGGCAAGCCGTGGCAGGGCACACCCGAGGAGTTCGCCGGCCTGCCAGCCAATGCCAACAATTACTTCAGTCTGGCGGCCTTCAGGCCCGACGAGGCAGGCCATTTCCGGCGGCAGAAGGCGCGCTTTCAAGCCCTGTACGCGGTGATGCTGGACGACATCGGTACCAAGGTCGCCTTGGAGCGGCTGACGTTTCCGCCGTCGTGGCTGCTGGAGACATCGGCGGGCAATCATCAAGCCGGGTATCTGCTCGGTGAACCGCTGACGGATGGCAGTGCCGCCGACCGGCTCATGAACGCGATTGTTGCCGCCGGGCTGTGCGACCCCGGTGCGAATGGTCCGAGGGCGCGGCTGGCACGGCTGCCGGTGGCGGTGAACGGCAAGCACACGCCGCCGTTCCAGTGCCGGATGGTCGAGTGGTCGCCCGCGTCGCGCTATTCGGTTGAGGACCTCGTCGATGGCCTTCAGTTGGAGATGGCATCCGCCGGGCGACCCGCGCGACAGAGCACACGCGCCGCGCAGCAGCGCCCGAGTGACGGCGATCCGGTCTGGATACCGCGCCCCGAGGAGAACAGCGTGCTGGTCGCATTGCGGGATCGTGGCCTGTACAAGGCGCCGCTGGGCGATGGCAAGCACGACATCACCTGCCCCTGGTTGAAGGAACACACCGGTGAGGTGAACGGCGGCACGGCCTATTTCGAGCCCGACGACAACTGGCCCATCGGCGGCTTCAAGTGTCTGCACGGCCATTGCGCCGAGCGGCATGTCCGCGACCTGCTGCGCTTCGTGGACATCGAGGTCAACGCGGCGCGGATGAAGCCCACCATCCGCGTCATGGCGGGGGAGATTCATCGCGTGGTGGATGCGGCCGAGCGCGAACTGGCGCA
>CAZTSJ010000286.1:0-8958 GCA_964616875.1 uncultured Bordetella sp.
GGTTTACCTGTCGCCGGTCAACCTCGCGGAGATCCGCTTCGGCATCGATCTGATGGCCGATGCGAAACAGAAGCACAAGGCGATGGCGATGCTGCGCCGGATGCGGCGCAAGCCGCTGCTTCGCATCGGCGCGGAAACCGCAGAGGTGTTCGGTGCGCTCGCCGCCCGATTGGCAAAGTCGGGCCGCGGTCCCGACTTCCGCATCCAGGACCTTTGGCTCGCGGCGCAAGCAATCGAGCGCAAGTTCACGCTGCTGACGGCAAACGCCAGGGATTTCAGGGACGTGCCGGGATTGAAATTCCTCGCGGTGGCAGGCGTCTAGCGGATCTGATTTATCGCTTGGCGATCGAATCCAACACGGCAAAGTACTCGGGGAAGGTCTTCGCCACGCAGTTTGGATCGTTGATCGTCACTGCCACGCCGCCCAGCGCGACTAGCGAGAAGCACATCGCGATGCGATGGTCGTCGTAGGTATCGATGGCGACGTCCGCTTTCAGCTTCGCGGGCGGCGTGATTTTCAGGTAATCGGGCCCTTCCACCACATGCGCGCCCAGCTTCCTCAGTTCCGTCGCCATGGCGGTGATGCGGTCGGTTTCCTTCACCTGCCAGCTGCCGATGTTGCGGATTGTGCTCTGTCCATCGGCGAACAGTGCCGCGACCGCCGCGGTCATCGCCGCGTCCGGAATGTGGTTCAGGTCCATGTCGATCGGTTTGAGTTTGCCGGACGAGGAAACTTCGATCCAATCGGGTCCGAATTCGACGCGCGCGCCCATTTTTTCCAGCACCTCGGTGAAACGCACATCGCCCTGGATGCTGTCGCTGCCGACGCCGGTCACGCGCACCGGCCCGCCCGCGATCGCGCCCGCGGCGAGGAAATACGAAGCCGAGGACGCATCGCCCTCGACGTGGATTTCTTCCGGCGCAAGGTAGGTATGTCCCGGCACGTCGAAGGAGCGCCAGCCGTTGACGCGCACCTCGACGCCGAACTTGCGCATCATGTTGAGCGTGATGGTCACGTAAGGCTTGGAGATCAGATCGCCCTCGACCACGATGGTGCCGCCGCGGGCCAGCGGCAGCGCGATCAGCAGTGCGCTCAGGTACTGCGAGGAAATGTTGCCGCGGATCTTGATCTGCCCCTCGACATGGATGTCGCCGGGATAGATCGCGAGCGGCGGATAGCCCTCCTTGCCGATGTAGTCGATTTTCGCGCCGATGGCGCGCAAGGGCTCGACCAGGTCGCCGATCGGGCGCTGGTGCATCCTCGGCACGCCTGAGAGCCGGTATTCGCCCCCCGAAAGCGCCAGCACCGCGGTGAGGGGCCGGAACGCGGTGCCTGCATTACCGAGGAAAAGCTCTTGCTTGCGCTTGGGTATGACCCTGCTGCCGCTCACCGCGATGTCGGCGAAGTTGCGCGTGTTGATCGAAATGTCGAGTTTCTGCAGCGCGTCCAGCATGACACGCGTGTCGTCGGCGTCCAGCAGGCCCTTGAGGCGCGTCACGCCCGCCGACAGGGCCGCCAGCAGCAGGACGCGGTTGGAAATGCTCTTCGACCCCGGCAGCCGTACCGTGCCGGCAACGCGGCCGATCGGCGCCAGCCGCAGCGATTTCATCGCGCGGCCTTCATTCGTATTTGCCGCTCAGCCAACGCTCGCGCGCCGCGCGTGCCCTGGTAAATAATCTCTCGAGTGCAGCAGCATCCTTGGCTTTGAGGAATTTTGTTATTTTTTCAAGCTCACCTGAAAAACGCACGACTTCCTTCAATAGTCGATCGCTGTTTGCCACGCAGATGTCGCGCCACATCTCGGGGTGGCTTGAAGCAATGCGGGTGAAGTCGCGGAAGCCGCCGGCGGCGTAGCCGAAGAGCTCCGCTGCATTGCGCCGCTTGCTGACATCGTCCACCAGCGCGTAGGCGAGCAGGTGGGGCAGATGGCTCACGGCGGCGAACACCTGGTCGTGCGCCGCGGGCGTCATGCGCGAGACGCGCGCGCCGATGCCGCTCCAGAGCGCGGCGATGGCCTCGACGTCCTGCTGCCTGTTTTCCTTCAGCGGCGTAAGCACGACGCGACGGTCCCGGAACAGCGCGGGGTTCGCCGCCGCCGCGCCGCTGTGTTCCGCGCCCGCGATCGGGTGCGCGGGCACGAACCGGGCGAGCTTGCCGCCCAGGCCCTTCCTTGCGGCCGCGACCACGTCGCGCTTGGTGCTGCCTGCGTCCATGACGAGCGAGCCGGGTTTGAGATTGTCTTTTATTTCCTGAAAAATCCTTTCGAATTGAGAGACAGGCGTCGAGATCAGCACCAGGTCCGAGTTCCGGGCCGCGGCCGCGGCATCGGCCGCGGCGGAATCGATCACGCCGCGCTCAAGCGCGATCTTCAGATTGGGGGCGCTGCGGCCGGCGCCCACGACATGCCTGCAAAGCTTTTTTTCTTTCAATGCTAAAGAAAAAGAACCCCCTATCAGGCCAACTCCGATGACCGCGACTCTTGCGAAGAACATTATTCCTTCAGGCTGGCGGCAAGCGCGGACAGGAAGCGCTCGTTCTCCGCTGCCGTTCCGATCGTGATGCGCAGGTGCCCGGGCAGCTGGTAGACGCCGCCCACCGGTCGCACGATCACGCCGCGCTTGAGCAGGCGCCGGAAGATCTCGTTCGCCTTGCCGACGCGCACGGTGATGAAGTTGCCGTGGGACGGTATCCAGTCGAGTTCGAGCCGCGTTGCGCCCTCCTCGATCTGGCGCAGGCCCTGCAGGTTCTCGGCGAAGCTGCGCGCGACGAACTCCATGTCTTCGAGCGCCCCGCACGCCGCCGCGAGCGCGATGCTGTTGACGTTGAAAGGCTGGCGCACGCGGTTCATGATGTCCGCGACCGACGCATGCGCCAGCGCGTAGCCGACGCGCAAGCCCGCCAGTCCATAGGCTTTCGAAAACGTGCGCGTGACGACCAGGTTGGGATGGCGCTTGAGCCACTTCACGGTCTCGCCCTTCAACTCGGGCGACAGGTACTCGTTGTAGGCCTCGTCGAGCACCACGATGACGCGCTCCGGAACGCGCTTGAGGAACGATTCGACTGCCTCGGACCGCAGCAGGGTGCCGGTGGGATTGTTCGGATTCGCGACCCAGACGACGTAGGTCTCGTCGTCGATCGCCGCGAGCATCGCCTCGAGGTCGTGGCCGTAGTTTTTTGCCGGCACCGCGATGCCGCGCGCGCCGCGCGCCTGCGTCGCGAGCGGATACACCGCGAAGCAGTGCTGCGAATACACCGCGGCACGTCCCGGTCCGAGGAAGGCGAGCGCGACGAGCTCGAGCACGTCGTTCGAGCCGTTGCCGAGCACGAGCGCGCCCATGTCGACACCGTAGCGGCGCGCAAGCGCGGTCTTGAGCTCGTGGCCGTTGCCGTCCGGGTAGCGTGCGATGTCGCCCAGCGCGGCCTCGATCGCCGCGCGCGTGCGCGGACCGATGCCGCGCGGATTCTCGTTCGAGGCGAGCTTGACGATGTTCTCCTCCTTCAGGCCGAACTCGCGCGCCAGCTCCGCAATCGGCTTGCCGGGCTGGTAGGGTGCGATCGAGCGCACATAGGAGGGCGAGAGTTCGCAGGGATCCATTTTCATGGCGCAGCCTCAGGTCGATGCGATGGGGTAGGACCCCAGAATTTTGAAAAACGGCGCGCGTGCTTTGAGCTCGCCGATCGCGGCGGCGAGCTTCGCGTCCGACTGATGCCCTTCGATGTCGATGAAGAACACGTACTCCCAGCGCGCCGAGCGCGCCTTTGCCGGGCGCGATTCGATGCGCGACATGCTCACGCCGTTGGCCGCGATCGGCGAGAGCAGCGCGTGCACCGCGCCGGGCTTGTTCTCGGCCGACATCACGAGGGAAGTGCGGTCCTTGCCGGTGGCTCCCGGCTCGACCTGGCCGAGCACCAGGAAACGCGTCGTATTGTTCGGATCGTCCTCGATGCCGCTGCCGAGCAGCTTGAGGCCGTAGAGCGACGCCGCGGCCTCTGCGGCGATCGCGGCGGCGCCCTTTTCCTTCGCCGCGCGGCGCGCCGCCTCGGCGTTGGAGCTCACTTGCACGCGTTCGACATTGGGCAGGTTCTGGTTCAGCCAGCCGTTGCACTGCGCGAGGGACTGGGCATGGGAGTAGATCTTCTTGATCTCCTTCATGCTTTTCATCCTGGAAAGCAGATTCTGCCTGACCCTCAAATCAACCTCGCCGCAAATTCTGAGCGACGTCGTGAGCAGCAGGTCGAGCGTGCGGCCGACCACGCCATCGGTGGAATTTTCCGCCGGCACCACCGCGAAATGGGTTGCGCCGGACTCCGCGCTGCGAAATACCTCGTCGATCGAAGCTGCGGGTAGTCCCAGGACCGCCTGGCCGAAATGCCTGCGTACCGCCTGCTCGCTGAAGGTGCCCTGCGGCCCGAGATAGGCGACGCGGATGTCCTGCTCCAACGCGCGGCAGGCGGAAATGACCTCGCGGAACACGCTGAGCGCACCCGCGGCAGGCATGCCGCCGGCCTTGGCCGTATCGGCCGCGATGCGGCGCAGGATCTCGCTCTCGCGCTCGGGCCGGTAGGCGGGTGCACCGCCTTTCAAGGCGCCGACCTTGCGCACCACGGCCGCGCGCCGGTTCAGGAGCGCGAGCAACTCCGCATCGAGCGCGTCGATCTCCAGGCGCAGTTTTTTCAGGTCTTTTTCACTCATGGTTCAATCGGCAGGTAGCGAACCGCGAGCACGCCCTTGATCGCGCACAACTCCCTGATCGCGGCCTCGGGCACCGGGGTGTCCACGTCGACCAGCGTATACGCCATCTCGCCCTTCGACTTGTTGAGCATGTTGTGGATGTTGATCTTGCGGCTGCCCATCGTATTGGAAATGCTCGCCAGCATGTTCGGCACGTTGGCATTGGCGATCGCGAGGCGGTAGGGCGACTCGCGCGGCATCTGCGCATCCGGAAAATTCACCGCATTTTCCATGCTGCCGTGCTCGAGGTACTCGCGCAGCTGGTCGGCGACCATCACGGCGCAATTGTCCTCCGCCTCGCTCGTGGAGGCGCCCAGGTGCGGCAGCGCCACCACGCCGGGCTTGCCGATCAGCTGCGCGGAAGGAAAATCAGTCACGTAGCAGCGCAGGCGCCTGGCGGCAAGGGCCTTGAGCACCGCCGCGTCGTCGGCCACGCCGTCGCGCGAGAAATTGAGCAGCACCGCGCCCGGCTTCATGTGGGCGAGGTTCTTCGCGTTCACCAGGTTGCGCGTCTTTTCCACCAGCGGTACGTGCAGGCTGACGAAGTCGCTGCCCCTGAGCAGCTCGTCCACCGAATGCGCCTTGCGCACCTGCGAAGGCAGGCTCCAGGCCGCATCCACCGTGATCTCGGGGTCGTAGCCCAGCACCTTCATGCCGAGGCGGATCGCGGCGTCGGCGACCAGGCTGCCGATCTTGCCCAGGCCGATCACCCCCAGCGTGTGGCCGGGAAGCTCGACTCCCGCGTAGGCTTTTTTACCTGCCTCCACTTTTTTTTCCAGATCTTTTGCATCCAGACCTCTGACAAATTCCAAAGCGGGGGCCAGATTCCTCGCGGCGATCAGCATGCCGGCCACCACCAGCTCCTTCACCGCGTTGGCGTTGGCGCCAGGGGCGTTGAACACCGGCACGCCGCGCTTGGAGAGCTCGGCCACCGGGATGTTGTTGACGCCGGCGCCGGCCCGCCCCACCGCCTTCAGATTGGCCGCGAAGCTCATGCCGTGCATGTCCTGCGAGCGCACCAGGATGGCGTCGGGCGCCTTCGATTCCCTCACCACTGCGTAGCGCTCGGCGGGCAGGCGCTTCAAGCCCACCTGGGCAATCGGGTTGAGTATCAGCACTTCGAGCTTCCTGCCTGCCTTAACCATGCTGCGCCTCGAACTCCTTCATGTATGCGACCAGTTGCCGCACGCCTTCGATGGGCATCGCGTTGTAGATCGAAGCGCGCATGCCTCCCACCAGGCGGTGGCCTTTCAATTGCACCATGCCGCGCGCTTCGGCGCCTTTCAGGAACGTCGCATCCAGTGCGGCGCTCTGCAGCGTGAACGGCACGTTCATGCGCGACCGGTCCTTGGGCTGGACCGGATTCCTGTAGAAGCCGCTCTTGTCGAGATAGTCATATAAAAGCCGCGCCTTCGCGATATTGTGCTGCTCCATCGCTGCCAGGCCGCCCTGCGTCTTGAGCCACTTGAACACCAGGCCGGCGACATACATGGCGTAGGTCGCGGGCGTGTTGAGCATCGAATCGGCCGCCGCCTGCAGCTTGTAGTCCATGACGCTGGGCGTGCCCTTGGCCGCCTTGCCCAGCAGGTCGTCGCGCACGATCACGATGGTGAGGCCGGCCGGGCCGATGTTCTTTTGCGCACCGGCGTAGATCAGGCCGAATTTGGAGACATCGAGCGGCCGCGACAGGATGTGCGACGAAGCATCCGCGACCAGCGGAATGTTGCTCTTGGGAATCCAGTGTGCTTCCACGCCACCGATCGTTTCATTCGAGCAGTAATGGAGATATGCCGCATCGTTTCTTATTCGAAAAGAATCCTGAGAAGGAAAATACGTAAACCCCTTATCTTCAGAACTCGCGGCAACGTGCACGTCGCAGTAGCCCTGCGCCTCCTTCAGCGCTCTTTTCGACCATTCTCCGGTCACGACGTAGTCGGCCTTGCCCTTGCCGTCGAGCAGGTTCATCGGGATCTGCGCGAACTGCAGCGTCGCGCCGCCCTGCAGGAACAGCACCTTGTAATTGGTCGGCAGCGCGAGCAGCTCGCGCAGGTCCTTCTCCGCGTCGGCGGCGATCGACATGAATTCCTTGCCGCGATGGCTCATCTCCATCACGCACATGCCGCTGCCGCGCCAGTCGAGCATTTCGTCGCCGGCGCGCGCGAGGACCTCCTCGGGCAGCACTGCCGGCCCAGCGCTGAAATTGAAAATTCTTGCCATCAATGAATGGTCTGGCCCTGCAGGCCCGGATCCGCCGGCGGCAGCGGCGGTTCGCCGCCGTCGCCCGAGCCGCCGTTGCCGTTCCCCCCTCCGGTGCCGTTGCCGTCCTCGTCACGCTCCTCGATGCGCGCGATGCCCGCGAGCTTTTCGCCCTCCGAGAGCGCGATCAGCGTCACGCCCTGCGTCGAGCGGCCCATTTCCCGAATCTGCGCCACCGCGGTGCGGATCAGCACCCCGCCCGTGGAGATCAGCATGACCTCGTCGTGGTCATCGACAAGGACGGCGCCCACGAGGGCGCCGTTTCGGTCCGAGGCCTGGATTGCAATCATGCCCTGCCCGCCGCGGCCGTGGCGCGTGTACTCGGAGATCGGCGTGCGCTTGCCGTAGCCGTTCTCGGTCGCGGTGAGCACGGTCTGCTTTTCGTCCTTCGCCGCCAGCATGCAGACCACTTTCCAGTTGCCGCCTTCCGGCAGGCGCATGCCGCGCACCCCGGTCGCGGTACGGCCCATCGGGCGCACGTCGTCCTCGACGAAGCGCACCGCCTTGCCTTCCGAGGAGAAGAGCATCACGTCGTAGCTGCCGTCGGTCACCGCCACACCGATCAGGTAGTCGCCTTCGTCCAGGCCGACGGCGATGATCCCCGAGGGCCGCGGGCGCGAGAAATCGGCCAGCGGCGTCTTCTTCACCGTGCCCTGCGCGGTCGCCATGAAGACGAAGTGGTGCTCGTCGAATTCCTTCACCGGCACCACCGCGGTGATTTTCTCGCCCTCCTCGAGCGGAAACATGTTCACGATCGGCTTGCCGCGCGAGGTGCTGCCGCCCTGCGGCACTTCGAACACCTTGAGCCAGTAGAGGCGGCCGCGGTTGGAGAAGCACAGCAGGTGGTCGTGCGAATGGGCGACGAACATGCGCTCGATGAAATCGTCGTCCTTGGTGGTGGCCGCGGTGCGCCCGCGGCCTCCCCGCCTTTGCGCCCTGTAATCGGCCAACGGCTGCGACTTGACGTAGCCGCCGTGCGAGAACGTCACCACCATGTCCTGCGGCGCGATCAGGTCCTCGAGCGAGATGTCCTCGGCCACCGTCACAATCTCGCTGCGCCGGCGGTCGCCGAACTCCTCCTTGATGTGCTTGAGTTCATCGCCGATCACCGCCGCGATGCGCGCCGGCTTGTCGAGCATGTCGAGCAGGTCGGCGATGGCCGTCATCACTTCGCGGTATTCGTCGCGGATCTTGTCCTGCTCCAGCCCGGTGAGGCGCTGCAGGCGAAGTTCCAGAATCGCCTGCGCCTGTTCCTCCGAGAGGCGGTAGCCCTCCGGCTTGAGGCCGAACTCGACGGCAAGGCCCTCGGGGCGGTACTGCTCATGCCCCCCCGCGACGCGTGCCAGCATTTCCTTCACCAGGTCGGAATTCCAGCTGCGGCCGAGCAAATCGCGCTTGGCGTCGGCAGGCGAAGGCGCCTTCTTGATCAGTTCGATCACCTCGTCGACGTTCGACAGCGCGACCGCGAGGCCCTCCAGCACATGGCCGCGCTCGCGCGCCTTCTTCAGCTCGAACACGGTGCGGCGCGTCACCACCTCGCGGCGGTGGGAGATGAAGGCCTCGAGCAGGTCCTTCAGGTTCAGCACGCGCGGCTGGTTGTCCACCAGCGCGACCATGTTCATGCCGAAGGTATCCTGCAGCTGTGTCTGCTTGTAGAGGTTGTTGAGCACCACCTCGGGCAGCTCGCCGCGCTTGAGCTCGATCACCACGCGGATGCCCTGCTTGTCGGATTCGTCGCGGATGTCCGAAATGCCTTCGAGTTTCTTCTCGGTGACCTGCTCGGCGATGCGCTCGAGCAGCGCCTTCTTGTTCACCTGGTAGGGCAGCGCGTCGACGATGATCGCGTGCCGGTCGCTCTTGCCGGCCATCTCCTCAAAGTGGGTGCGCGCGCGCATCACGACGCGGCCACGGCCGGTGCGGTAGCCCTCGTGCACGCCGGCGATGCCGTAGATGATTCCCGCGGTCGGGA
>CAZTSJ010000287.1:0-13226 GCA_964616875.1 uncultured Bordetella sp.
CCCGGCCACTGGCTGCTGGATCTTTACGCCGTCGCGCGGCAGCGTCTCGCAAGCTGCGGCGTGACGCGGGTCTCGGGCGGCGGTTTTTCCACCGCCGCCGAACCAGCGCGCTTTTACTCGTACCGCAGGGAGCAGGCGAGCGAACGCATGGCCGCCGCGATCTGGATCGTGTAGGCCCGGTCGCGGCAAGCGCGCCCGGGTGCGGGGCAGTCGCGTACTCGCGTACAATCCGGCCCCCCATGTCGTCGCTCGGCTGGATCGTCGCAGCAAGCCTCGCCGGCGGAATCCTTTCCGTCTGCGCAGCAGCGTTCGCGCTGGTTCTGCGCGCGGCCTGGATTCCGACCCTGGTGTCCTTCGCCATCGGAGCGCTGCTCGGCGCCGCGTTCCTCGAGGTGATCCCGCATGCGTTCGAGCACGGCGAGCCGCATACGGTGGCGCTGTCGATCCTGGGCGGCATCCTTGGTTTCTTCCTGCTCGAGAAACTGCTGCTGTGGCGCCACTCGCACGATCATGACGAGCATTCGCACACCCACGATCACGGGCGATCCGGCGCGCTCATCGTGGTGGGCGACACCATCCACAACTTCCTCGACGGCATCCTGATCGCGGCCGCGTTCCTGCAAAGCACCCAGCTCGGCATCATCACCGCGCTCGCGATCGTGGCGCACGAGATCCCGCAGGAAGTGGGCGATTTCGTGATCCTGCTCAATTCGGGCTATTCGAAGGCGAAGGCGTTCGTGCTCAACCTGCTGTCGTCCTGCGCCACGCTGGTCGGCGGCGTGCTCGGTTACTACTCGCTGCAGGTGATCGAGGGCTGGACACCGGTGCTGCTGGGCATCGTCGGCGCGAGCATGATCTACGTTGCGGTCGCGGACCTGATCCCAGGCCTGCATCGCCGGCCCGAACTGCGCGCCACCGTATCCCAGTCGGTGCTGATCGGCCTGGGAATAGGCTCTATTGCCCTCGTGCGGGCCCTTCTCGGGGACTTGCATTAGGAAATTGTGCGGTGCAAAATAATGGGTTGAACGCGTTCCCCCGCCCCCCTCAATAGGCCGTTTTTGCAGCCGCACATTTTCCCCCTCACAGCGAGCCCGCCGGAACTGCCGGATCCCACTGCCTGGATGTCCAGCCTGCTCCAGGGGAGTGGCAATTTCGGTGCGCAATTCAGTGCCCTGCAGTCGAGCTATGTCGCCAAGCAGGCCAAGCTCTGGAGCGCGATGCTCGACCCGCAGAGCAGCGCCAGGGCGCTGGCAGAACCGGTGGTGGCGCCCGAACCCGGCGACCGCCGCTTTGCTTCGAAGGAATGGCGCGACAACCCGTATTACTCCTACCTCAAGCAGTCCTACCTGCTCGCCTCGGGTTTTCTTGCCGAGCTCGCTGCGAGCGCAGAGCTGGACGCGAAATCCAAGGAGCGCCTGCAATTCGCCGTGAAGCAGTGGTGCGATGCCATGTCGCCGGCGAATTTTGCCGCTACCAATCCGGCGGTGCTCAAGCTCGCGCTCGACTCCCGGGGCGAAAGCGTCACCCAGGGCATCGCCAACCTGATCGCCGACATGCACAAGGGCCGCATCAGCCAGAGCGACGAGACCGCGTTCGAGGTCGGCCGCAACCTCGCGCTCACGCCCGGCGAGGTGGTGTTCGAGAATGAGCTGATCCAGCTGATCCAGTACCGGGCCGTGCAGGACGCGCCCTCGGGCGCGGCGCCGCAGGTCGGCGCGCGGCCGCTGCTGATGGTGCCGCCGTGCATCAACAAGTACTACATCCTCGACCTGCGGCCGGAGAATTCCTTCGTGCGCTACGCGGTGGAGCAGGGCCATACGGTATTCATGGTTTCCTGGCGCAACGTCGGTCCGCAGCAGGGCCACTTCGACTGGGATGACTACGTTGAATCTGTTTTAACTGCTTTAAGAGTTTCAAAATCCATTGCCCAGTGTGACCGCGTCAATGCCCTGGGCTTCTGCGTCGGCGGCACGCTGCTCGCCGCGGCGCTCGCGGTGATGGCGGCAAAAGACGAGCACCTCGTTGAGAGCGTGACCTACCTCGCGACGATGCTCGATTTTTCGGCGCCGGGACAGCTCGGCGTGTTCATCGACGAGAACGGCGTCGCGGCGCGCGAAGCGGCAATCGGCAATGGCGGCATCCTCCCGGGAGCGGACCTTGCAACGGCGTTCAACGCATTGCGCGCCAACGACCTGATCTGGCCTTACGTGGTCAACAATTACCTGATGGGCGGAGCGCCCGCGGCTTTCGACCTGCTGTACTGGAACTCCGACAGCACCAACCTGCCGGGCCCGATGTACTGCAGCTACGTGCGCAATACCTACCTCGAGAACAAGCTGCGCGTGCCCGGCGCGTTGCAGAACTGCGGCGTCGGCGTGGACCTGGGCAACGTGGACCGGCCTACGTTCATCCTCGCGACGCGCGAAGACCATATCGTCCCCTGGCGCGCGGCCTACCGTTCGCTCGGGCTGCTGGGCGGCGAAAAGAAATTCGTGCTTGGCGCCTCGGGCCACATCGCAGGAATCATCAACCCGGCCGCGGGCGGCAAGCGCAGTTTCTGGTCTGCGGAGAATTATTCTGCAGATCCGGACCAATGGCTTGCGCAGGCGAAAGAGGAACGTGGCAGCTGGTGGCCGCAGTGGTCGCAGTGGCTGGAAGAATTCAAGGGCGGCAGGCGCGAGGCGCCGGCGCAGACCGGCAACGCGCAATATCCGGCGATCGAGCCTGCACCCGGTCGCTATGTAAAGCAGAAGGCAAACCAGGAGACACCATGGAAGACATTTTCATCGTAGGCGCGGCACGCACCGCGATCGGGAAATTCGGCGGCGCGCTCGCCGGGGTTGCGGCGGCCAGGCTCGGCGCGCACGTCATCCGCAAGGCGCTCGAGCGCGCCGGCGTGGTGCCCGACCAGGTCTCGGAAGTCATCATGGGACAGGTGCTGACTGCGGCGGTCGGCCAGAACCCGGCGCGCCAGGCGTCGATCTGGGCCGGGCTGCCCGACATGGTGCCCGCGATGACCATCAACAAGGTCTGCGGCTCGGGGCTGAAAGCGGCGATGCTCGGCGCGCAATCCATCGCCAACGGCGATGCCGACATCGTGGTGGCCGGCGGCCAGGAAAACATGAGCGCCGCACCCCACGTGCTGAACGGATCGCGCGAGGGCTTTCGCATGGGCGACGCGAAGATGGTCGATTCGATGATCGTCGATGGCCTGTGGGACGTCTACAACCAGTACCACATGGGCGTCACCGCCGAGAACGTGGCGAAGGAATACGCCGTATCGCGCGAGGAGCAGGACGAATTCGCGGTGAAGAGCCAGAACAAGACCGAAGCGGCGCAGAAGGCCGGCAGGTTCAAGGACGAGATCGTTCCCTACGAAGTGCCGTCGCGCAAGGGCCCGGTGGTATTCGCCGATGACGAATTTCCGCGCCATGGCGCCACCATGGAGGCGATGAAGGGCCTCAAGCCCGCGTTCGACAAGAATGGCACGGTGACGGCGGCCAACGCCTCTGGCATCAACGATGGGGCGGCTGTCGTTATCTTGTGTTCAGCAAAAAAATTGAAAGAGCTGGGGCTGAAGCCGCTTGCCCGCATCAAGGCCTTCGCCTCGGCGGGCGTCGATCCGAAATACATGGGCATGGGTCCGGTGCCGGCCTCCAAGCGCTGCCTGTCGCGCGCCGGCTGGACGCCACAGGACCTCGATCTGATGGAGATCAACGAGGCCTTCGCGTCGCAGGCGATCGCGGTCAACCGCCAGATGGGCTGGGACCTCGCGAAAGTGAACGTCAACGGCGGCGCCATCGCGCTCGGCCATCCGATCGGCGCTTCGGGCTGCCGGATCCTGGTCACGCTGCTGCATGAAATGCAGAAGCGCGACGCTAAAAAGGGCCTTGCCTCGCTGTGTATCGGCGGCGGCATGGGTGTTGCACTCGCAGTAGAACGCTAACGGAAGGATATGACGATGCACGCAGTGGAACGGGCCAGGGACCAGAACCAAGCAGATAGAACGGCACAACATCCCGTTCCGAAGCGCGTCGTGTTCGTCACCGGCGGCATGGGCGGCATCGGCAGCGCGATCTGCCGGCGCCTCGCCGGCGCCGGCCACACCATCGTCGCCGGTTGCCTGCCGGATTACGAACGGAAAGACGAATGGCTGCGGGCGATGCGCCACGACGGTTTCAGGGTGCACGCCGCCGAAGGCAATGTCGCGGACTTCGAGAGCTGCGCCAGCATGTTCTACAACGTGCGCTCGGTGGTGGGCAGCATCGATGTCCTCGTCAACAACGCCGGCATCACGCGCGACGCGATTTTCAAGCGCATGACCGAGCGCGAGTGGCTGGAGGTCATCAACACCAACCTGAACAGCGTCTTCAACGTCACGCGCCAGGTGATCGACGGCATGAGCGAGCGCGGCTGGGGGCGCATCATAAACATCTCCTCGGTGAACGCGATGAAGGGCCAGTTCGGCCAGACCAACTACTCGGCCGCCAAGGCGGGCATGGCCGGTTTCTCCAAGGCGCTGGCGCAGGAAGTGGTGCGCAAGGGCGTCACCGTGAACACGGTCTCGCCGGGCTACGTCGAGACCGAGCTGGTGATGGCGATCCGCGCCGACGTGCGCCGGCAGATCGTGGATTCGATTCCGATGGGGCGTCTCGCGAAGCCGGAGGAAATAGCCGCGGTGGTCGCGTTCCTGGCCTCGGAAGAGGCGGGCTACATCACAGGCGCGAACATTTCGGTCAACGGCGGCATGCACATGATGTAGTAGACTGAAAAAGAGGAGCGGAAGCGTGGCAAAGAAACAACTCGCCGTCGTTACGGGCGGCATGGGCGGACTGGGAGAATCGATCAGCACCAAAATGGCCGACGCCGGCTACCAGGTGGTGGTGACCTATTCGCCGTCGAACACCAAGTACAAGTCGTGGCTCGACGAGATGAAGGGCAAGGGCTACGGCTTCGCCGCCTATCCGGTGGACGTCGTGTCCTTTGATGACAGCGCGGCGAAATGCGCGCAGATCCAGAAGGACTGCGGCAACATCGACATCCTCGTCAACAACGCAGGCATCACGCGCGACATGACGTTCAAGAAAATGACCAAGGGCGACTGGGACGCGGTGATGCGCACCAACCTCGATTCCTGCTTCAACATGACCAAGCAGGTGATGGACGGCATGGTGGAGTGCAACTGGGGCCGCGTCATCAACGTCGCCTCGGTGAACGGGCAGAAGGGCGCCTTCGGCCAGACCAACTACTCGGCGGCCAAGGCGGGCATCCACGGCTTCACCAAGGCGCTCGCGCTGGAAGTGGCGAAGAAGGGCGTGACCGTCAACACCATCTCGCCGGGCTACATCGGCACCAAGATGGTGACCGCGATCCCGAAGGAGATTCTCGATTCCAAGATCCTGCCGCAGATCCCGGTGGGGCGCCTCGGCCAGCCCGAGGAGATCGCCGGATTGATCATCTATCTGTGCTCGCAAGAAGCCGCGTTCGTGACCGGGGCCAACATCTCGATCAACGGCGGCCAGCACATGTATTAAAGGAGCAGACTGAAATGGCAGCAGTTTCCGAGGAAAACAACGAGCATCCGGTCCGGCTGATCAAGAAGTACCCCAATCGCCGGCTCTACGACACCAAGACCTCGAGCTACATCACGCTCGCGGACGTGAAGCAGATGGTGCTCAAGAACGAGGCCTTCCAGGTGCTCGACGCCAAGACCAGCGAGGACCTTTCGCGCCAGATCCTGCTGCAGATCATCCTCGATGAGGAATCCGGCGGCATGCCGATGTTCTCCTCCGACCTGCTGTCGCAGATGATCCGCTCCTACGGCAGCGCGATGCAGGGCTTCATGGGCTCGTACCTGGAGAAGAACCTCGAGGGATTCCAGCAGATGCAGAAGGCATTGCAGGATCAGTCGCAGAAGCTCTACGGCGACGGTTCGCGCAGCTCGAATGAAATCTGGGCGCAGTTCATGAGCATGCAGGGCCCGGCGATGCAGGGCCTGATGCAGGCCTACATGGAGCAGAGCCAGAAAATGTTCGCGCAGTTCCAGGAGCAGATGCAGGGCCAGGCGCGCAACATGTTCACCGGCTTCCAGTTTCCGGGCTTCCCCGGGCAGCCGAACCAGAACAAGAACGACCCTAACAAGTAGTGGCTGTTCCGAAGGTTGGTTTCGTATCGCTGGGCTGCCCTAAAGCCCTCGTAGATAGCGAGCGAATCCTTACACAGCTGCGGGCCGAGGGTTACCTCACCGCGCCCGACTACGCCGGCGCCGACCTCGTCATCGTCAACACCTGCGGCTTCATCGACGCCGCGGTTGAGGAGTCGCTCGGCGCCATTGGCGAGGCGCTCGCCGAGAACGGCAAGGTTATTGTTACGGGCTGTCTGGGTTTTAAAAAAGATTTAATAAAAAAAGCACACCCCTCCGTGCTGGCGATCACGGGGCCGCACGACACGCCGGGCGTGATGCAGGCCGTTCACGCCCACCTGCCGAAGCCCCACGACCCGTTCACCGATCTGGTTCCTCCCCAGGGCATCAAGCTCACGCCGGATCACTACGCCTACCTGAAAATTTCCGAAGGCTGCAACCACCGCTGCACCTTCTGCATCATTCCTTCCATGCGCGGCGACCTCGTTTCGCGCCCGATCGGCGAAGTGATGCAGGAAGCGGAAAACCTGGTGCGCGCGGGCGTGAAGGAACTGCTGGTGATCTCTCAGGATACAAGTGCTTATGGGGTTGACGTTAGATATAGAACTGGCTTTCATGGGGGAAAGCCAATCAAGACAAATTTCCAACAACTAAGCAAATCCCTCGGCGAGCTCGGCGTCTGGGTGCGCCTGCATTACGTCTATCCCTACCCGAGCGTGGACGAAGTCATACCGCTGATGGCGGACGGAAAGATTCTTCCCTATCTCGACATTCCGTTCCAGCACGCCAGCGCGCGCATCCTCAAGCTCATGAAGCGCCCAGCGGCGGCCGAGAAGGTGCTGGCGCGTATCCGCGCCTGGCGCGAGGTCTGTCCGGATCTCACCATCCGCAGCACCTTCATCGCGGGATTCCCGGGCGAGACTGAGGCGGAGTTTGAAATGGTTTTGAATTTTTTGAAAGAAGCCCAGTTGGATCGCGTCGGCTGCTTCGCCTACTCTCCTGTTGACGGCGCGAAGGCGAACGAGCTGCCGGACCCGGTGCCAGAAGAGGTGAGGGAAGAGCGGCGCAAGCGCTTCATGGAATTGCAGGCGCGCATCAGTGCGCAAAAGCTGAAAGCGAAGATCGGCCGGACCCTCAAGGTCCTGGTCGACGCGCCGGGAATCGGGCGTTCGTCCGCTGACGCTCCCGAGATAGACGGGATTGTGAAATTCAAAGGCGGGAAGCAAGGGGAATTCCTCAACATCCGGATCGATCGCTCGGACGAGCACGATCTACACGGGAGGCTGGCATGAGCACACGTGAAGTCATGGTTGTTTCTGGCGCGCGCACGGCGATCGGCGGCTATGGCGGCTCGCTCAAGGACCTGGGGCCGACCAAGCTCGGCGCGATCGCGATCAAGGAAGCGGTAGGGCGCGCGAAAATCGACCCTGCCAGCGTCGGCCACGTCGTGCTGGGCAGTGTGATCCATGGCGAGGCGCGGGACATGTACATTTCGCGCGTTGCCGCGATCGAAGCCGGCCTGCCGGTGGGCACGCCCTGCCTCACGGTCAATCGCCTGTGCGGCTCGGGCCTGCAGGCCATCGTCTCGGCGGCGCAGCACATCCTGCTCGGCGATACCGACGTCGTCGTCGGCGGCGGCGCGGAGAGCATGAGCCGCGCGGCCTACTTCCTGCCCGCGGGGCGCTGGGGCCAGAGGATGGGCGACGGCGCGGTGGTGGACGCCATGACCGGCGCGCTGCACGACCCGTTCGGCAACGGCCACATGGGCGTCACCGCCGAAAACATCGCCGCCAAGTTCGGCTTCACGCGCGAGGAGCAGGACGCCTTCGCTCTGGAATCGCACAAGCGGGCCGCGAACGCGCTCGACAAGGGCCTCTTCAAGGATCAAATTGTCCCGATTGAAATCAAATCAAGAAAAGGAACAGAATCCTTTGTACTTGATGAACATGTCCGCAAGGGCGCGAAGATCGAAGACTTCCAGAAGCTCAAGGCCGTGTTCAAGAAGGACGGCACGGTGACCGCCGGGAATGCTTCCGGCATCAACGATGCTGGTGCCGCGATCGTAATGTGTAGTTCTGAATATTCTAAGAAACACAATATCAAACCATTGGCGAGGCTTGTCGCCTACGCCCACGCCGGCGTCGAGCCGAACGTAATGGGCCTCGGGCCAATCCCCGCGGTGCGGCGCCTGTTCGAGAAAACGGGTTTGAAGCCCGCGGACATGGACGTGATCGAATCGAACGAGGCCTTCGCCGCGCAGGCGATGGCGGTGACGAAAGACCTGGGACTGGATCCCGCGAAGGTGAATCCGAACGGCGGCGCGGTGGCGCTGGGCCACCCGATCGGCGCCACCGGCGCGATCCTGACGGTGAAGGCAATCTACGAGCTGCACCGCACCCGGAAGCGCTACGCCCTCGTCACCATGTGCATCGGCGGCGGCCAGGGCATCGCCGCGATCTTCGAGCGGCAATAGGCAGAGCGGGCGTCAACGCGTCGCCGCTTCGCCCGTTGCTTGGGCGATGGAGACGCGCACCACCCTGCGCCCCGGGCAGAAGGGCACACGCAAGCTCGCAGCACGGTTCGGCGAGCGGCTGGTTCGCGTGCGCTACCTGTATGACGCCGAAGCCGGCCGGCGCTACACCACCGTCGAACTGATAGTTTCATCCGGTCCGTGGCGTCCGAAGCCGCGCCTGCCTCGCCGGCGGGACGACGAAATCGTCGCCGTGCGCATCGCATATCAGGAGGCGGACCTGCGCGAGCGCGCCAAGCGCCTCGGCGCCGTCTGGCGGCCGGCGCAGAAGTTATGGGAAATTTCCTGGCTCGACGCCAAGCGGCTTGGCCTCGCCGATCGCATCGTCACCGCGCCGCCGGAACCAAAGGTAGGCAAATCCAGGCATCTGCCGGCATACACCAACCTCTACCTGTAGAAACTTGCGCCTACCCGTAGATGCTTCTAGCATCCCCGCCATGCTGGATAAACATTAAGTTAGGCAGCGTCGTCCGATGGCACGTCCTGACCAATACTTCCTGGATTTGCCGATATATCGGCTCTCATTGGACCAACATACTGCCGAACTCAAGGCTGAGAAGAAAAAGACTTTGGCCCCTCTGAGGAAGCACAAGAAGTCGGCGCCTGAGTCTTACGCACATGCTGACGCCTGGTTTGATCGGTACAGCTGGTACCCGTGGCGCTATAACGAAATCATCGGGTGGTTAAGACTCTATGCACTCGGAACTCAGATTCGTGGAGAGCTGTGGGGCGTCAAGGCTAAGCGCATCACTCGAAAGATGAGGAAAAAATTCTTCTATGTCGGTAAGGCTTTCGAGGTCTCCTTTCGCAACGACGATTCTGATGCTCGTATAGCTCGTGAGGTGGCCAAGAAGCTGAAGGAATTTTCTCGAGAATCATCAATGCGCAAGCGCACCTTGGATTTGGAATGCTTCCACACGGTCGCTCCTGCCCTATATTGGCGTCTTCTACTTGGCTTTCGATGATGCTACCCAACCCCGCGATTGACGGCGAAACTTGGCGGTCGCTTGTGCGCGTCATAGCGAACGTTAGGCAATTGCCATGAGGCTGAACGGCTGGCTTCGTCTCTGGCTCGTTGCATCAGGAATTTGGCTCCTGATCGTATTGCCGTTGGCGTATTTCGATATTTCGGCGTTGCTCGAATCAAAAGAGTGGGAGGTATCAAAGGATGGCTTGGGGAGCGCTACGTTTGTGTTTCCGAAATCAGATGCCGAAGAATACATACGCCGCTACATCAACGAAGAACTCATCCCGCTCATTACGAAGGAGCCCGCGAACTACATTGGGAAGAAAATCACCAAGCCTTACGATAGACATATCAAAGAGAAGCTGTGGCCTCGGATCGGACTTCATGCCGCAATTGCAATGCTTCCGATACTTGCGGCTCTCCTATTTGGTTGGGCGGTTTTATGGGTCAAACGTGGCTTCAAGGAACCGCGTGCCTAACCCCGCGGCGCAGAGCGACGCTTTTCGCCCGGCGCTAAACGCGCCTCGGCGCAGCGCGCCTGGTCGCGAACGTTAGAAGGCAACATATGGTCAGGCGCTCTGCGAGCATCTCCGCAATTCTCGGATGGTTGGTCGGTGTGGCCGTCTTCGGCGTGCTCTATGTCGTATTGCCTCCGCTAAAACCGGAGCAGCCTGAGCCGTATTGGGCAATGGCCGCTGACAAAATCGGTGATGCCATGCTTGCGGTGTTGCCCGGCCTAATAGCGGGTTATCTGGCAGGACGTTCCGGGTTTCGCGTCGGTGCAGTGTCGGGCATTCTGACCACACTCACCGTATTCTTTGCCTCGGCTGCAAGTACATGGCCGTCTTTAACACTCGAATCCCCCGTTACTACGACTTTCTTTGTGAAAGCCGTTTCCATAACTATTGCAGCTCTCATAACAAATGGCGTGTCGGGTCTTGCGGGCGTTTACATCCATCAGTCATTGCCTTCTAACCGCACGGTGGACTCCGACGCGCGCGGAAGCGGCGCGCGCGGGTCATCGTGAACGTTACGCGATTCGATGCGGACGAGCGGAAGCGGCCAGGCAGCAGCGCACTGTAAAGACGAGACGCTCGCTATGGGTCAACGGATTTGCTGCTGCACCGTTGATTCAAGAAGCTTATGCCGGAACTCAGCCGCTTCTTCGGAGTCGTGATCTACATGTACTACGCGGACCATGCGCCGCCGCATTTTCATGCGAGGTACGGCGATGAACGGGCATCGATCCGCATTGACGATGGTGAGGTACTGGACGGCAGTCTCGGGCGGCGGGCGCTGCGGCTCGTCGACGAGTGGCGTATGCTTCATCTCGCCGAGTTGCAGGAGGAATGGCGCCGTGCGCAGTTGAAGGCGCCGCTCGGGAAGATCGAGCCCTTAGGGTGAACACATGATCCCAAGAGTGGTTGAAGTGAAGCATATCGAGGGCTACCGCCTCTGGCTGCGGTTCCACGATGGTGTTTGCGGCACCGTAGACCTGACTTCAGAGCTGTGGGGTCCGATGTTCGAACCGCTCAAGGACGTCGCGCTATTCGCGCAGGCGACGGTACACCCGGAGTGCGAAACGGTAGTCTGGCCGAACGGCGCCGATCTGGCTCCGGAATTTCTCTACGAGGCGGCCAAGCAGTCCGGCAAGGCTACTGCTCTACGCTGACACCCTTCCAGAAAGCGATATAGCCGGCGACGTGCTCGGCCTCGGGCTTGGTGACGGGGTAATACCAGGCCGCGTCCTTGTTGGTTTGCCCGTCGACGACCACGTCGTAGTAGCTCGCCGTGCCTTTCCACGGGCAGACGGTGTGCGTCTGCGAATTGCGCAGGTAGGTCCGGTCGACCTTGTCCGGAGGGAAGTACACATTGCCCTCGACGAGTTCGACTTCGTCGTCTGCGGCTTGCGCAAGAACGGCGCCATTCCAGGTGGCGTTTGGCATGCGCTGATTCTAGATCAGCTGCGGTGCGTGGTGAGCCTCTGGTGGCCGACGAGGTAGATGCCCGAGGCGACGATGATCCCCGTGCCGAGCAGCGACCAGCCGTCCGGAAAGTCGCCGAACACCAGCCAGCCCAGCAGCATCACCCAGATGAGCTGCGTGTAGAAAAAGGGCGCGAGGCCGGTCGCGTTGGCGTAGTCGTAGGCGCGAATCAGGGTGAAGTGCCCGACCGAAGCGAGCACGCCGATGATGCCGAGCAGGACCCAGTGCCAGGGATCGGTGGGCGTCACCCAGGCGAAGGGCAGGGCGAACGAAAGAAGCACCGCGCCGACGATCGCGCCCCAGACGAGCGAAGTGAGCGGATGCTCGACGCCCGCGACCTTGCGCGTGAGGATCTGGTAGAGGGCGTTACACAGCGCCATGCCGATGGGGAGCAGCGCATAGGCCGTGAATGCCGCGGCGCCCGGGCGCACGATGACCAGCGCGCCCGCCAGCCCGGCCAGCACCGCCGCGAGCCTGGCGCCGTCCATGCGCTCGCCCAGCATCGGCACCGCCAGGAGCGCGAGGAACAGCGGCATGACGAAGCCGATCGCCGCGGCCTCCGCCAGCGGCAGCACGGTGAGCGAGGTGAAGTAGAGCAACGAGGCGGCGGCCAGCAACAGGCCGCGCATGAACTGCAATCCGGGCCGGGCGGTGCGCAGGCGCCCGAGCTCGCCGCGCGCGGCGAAGAACACGAGAATTACGAGGAGATTGGCAGCGTAGCGCGCCCAGACCACGCCCGAAACCGGGTACGACCGAGCCAGGTACTTCGCGATGGTGTCCATGACCGCGAAGATGCCAACGGCGACGACGACCAGCAGCGTGCCGCGCAGTGCCGGTGTCACGACGAACTCAGGTCTCCGGCCTCATGTGGGGGAACAGGATTACGTCCCTGATCGAAGCGCTGTCGGTGAGCAGCATCACCAGCCGGTCGATGCCCAGGCCGCCGCCCGCGGCGGGCGGCATGGCGTACTCCAGCGCGCGGATATAGTCGGCGTCGTAGTACATCGCCTGGGTGTCGCCCGCGTCCTTGCGAGCCGCTTGTTCCTTGAATCGCGCGGCCTGGTCCTCGGGGTCGTTCAGCTCGGAGAAGCCGTTGGCGATCTCCTTCGCGTCGATGAAGAGCTCGAAGCGGTCCACGATACCCGCGTCCCTGTCGTTGCGGCGCGAAAGCGGCGACACCTCCGCCGGGTACTCGGTGACGAAGGTCGGCTGTACCAGGTGCTTCTCCGCCAGCGTTTCGAAGAGCATGAGCTGCAACGCGCCCCAGCCCTGCTGGTCATCATGTGCTATTTGAAGTTCCATTAATTTTCTTGATAAAAACGCGCGGTCGCGAAGGTCGCCGTCGACACCCTGGCTGCGAATTGCCTCGGTCATCGGCAGGCGGGCGAAAGGCTTGGCCAGATCGATGGACCTGTCCTGGTAGGCAACGGCAAGCGTGCCCAGCGCCGCCTGCGCCGCTGCGCGCACCAGCTTTTCGGTATGCGCCATCATGTACTCGCAATCCTCGTAGGCGCAGTACCACTCCAGCATCGTGAATTCGGGGTTGTGGCGCGTGGAAATGCCTTCGTTCCTGAAATTGCGGTTGATCTCGTAGACGCGCTC
>CAZTSJ010000288.1:0-1829 GCA_964616875.1 uncultured Bordetella sp.
TCTCCGGGCGTTCCTCGCCCCGGCGGCCAGCAGGCGGTCCAGCTGCCGCGCGAGCCGCGGCAGGTCTCGCTCTACCGCCTGCCAGACCGTGTCGAGGTTCACTTTCAGGTAGCCGTGGATCAGGCGGTGGCGCATGCCGGCGATGTCGCGCCAAGGGATGCGCGGGTTGCGCGCGGCGAGTTCGCGCGACACGCGCCCCGCCGCCTCGCCGATGACTTCCAGATTGCGGATCAGCGCGTCCTGCAGCAGGGGGTCGGCGAGAAACGCGGCGCGGCGCTTGCGCCCGACGTAGCGCCGGATGCGCGCAATCGCCTCGCGAATGCTTTCGAGGTAGACCTCATCGCCTGGCGGCGCGGCCTTCACAACGGCACCGCCTCGGCGAGCGCTGCCTCGCGGATGCGGCCGGGGAGGTCGTCCGCGGTGACCAAATCCACGCTCACGCCCAAGGCGTCCTCCAGGGCGTTGCGCGCCTGCGCGAGATCGAGCAGCGAGGTGCGGGGTCCGGCCTGCACCAGCAGGTCGAGATCGCTCGCCTCGGTGTCCTCACCGCGCGCGACCGAGCCGAATACGCGCGGCCGCGACAGGCCGAAGCGCGCTAGCGTGCGCAGCACCGCCGCGCGGCCGGCAATCAGCGCCGCCGACGGCCGGCGCGCGGCGCGGCGCGGCGCGTCCTGGGGCTTGGTGGCGAGCGCCTTCAGTT
The DNA here is from genome assembly GCA_964616875.1 of uncultured Bordetella sp. Lineage (GTDB taxonomy): Bacteria > Pseudomonadota > Gammaproteobacteria > Burkholderiales > SG8-39 > RBG-16-66-20. Next base: position 701 of record CAZTSJ010000288.1, read on the forward strand.
CGGGGTAGAAAGGGCTTGCGCGCGCGGCCCGGAAACGGCGCTGGTTGCCGACGCGCCGTTCGCTCAGCAGGCCCGCTGCGGACATGCGGGCGAGTTCGCGCTGGATCGCGCCGGAACCGCCGCCGGAGCGGCGCACCAGCTCGCCCAGGCTGCGCTCCTCCTCGCGCACGAACAGCAGCGCGAGCACGCGCTGCTGGGTGCGGGTGAGCAGGGCGTCGAGCGGGCGCAGGGCGGTGGGCATCGCGGCAGTATATACCTTAAATGGGTACGAACAAGCCCATAATGGGTATATTGCCGCCGCGGCCGGCGCCGGGTGACGCTCGACTATCATGTAAGAAGCGTTAGGGCCGAACTGGGGGAGGCCGGTGGCGACAAAGAGCAAGCGCGGACGCAAGGTTCCGCCGCGGGCGCGGCGCAAGCGGGTCGCGCCCGCCAAGTCCGCCGTCGCCCGGCTCCGGCAAGACCTCGCCGAAGCGCACGCCCAGCAGGCGGCGGCGGCGGAAATCCTGAAGGTCATCAGCGCTTCGCCCGCCGACACGCAGCCCGTGTTCGAGGCGATCGTCAAAAACGCGCTTCGCCTGATCGGGGCCGTGACCTGCATCCTTTACCGCTTCGACGGGAAAATGTTGAGCGTCCTCGCCCACAGCCATACGAACCCCAAGGCGGGCGCCGTGCTGCGCGGCAGGTATCCGGCGCCCGCGCGACGCGGCCACCTTGTCGGCCGCACCGTGCTCAGCGGGCGGGAAATGCATACGGCCGATGTCCTGGTCGATGCGCGGTTCCCTGCTAATCGCAACGTTCTCTCCAAAGTCGCGGGGTACCGCGCCGCCCTGGCCGTGCCCCTGCTGCGGGACGGCAAGGTGATCGGCGCCGTCGGCGTCGCCCGGCCGGATCCCCGTGCCTTCAGCAGCAACGAGATCCGACTGCTGCGCACCTTCGCCGACCAGGCGGTGATCGCGATCGAGAACGCGCGGCTGTTCAACGAAACAAAGGAGTCACTCGAGCGGCAGACGGCGACGGCAGAGATCCTGCGCGTCATTGCAAGCTCGCCGGACGACGTGCAACCGGTGTTCGATGCGATCGTCAGAAGTAGCGTCCGCCTGATTGGCGGCTATTCCGCCGTGGTTAC
>CAZTSJ010000289.1:0-2416 GCA_964616875.1 uncultured Bordetella sp.
GCCGACGCGACCGACATCGGCAAGACCATCCATCCGCACCCGACACTCGGCGAATCGGTCGGCATGGCGGCCGAATTGTTCGAAGGCGTCTGCACCGACCTGCCGCCGCAAAGGAAGAAATGACGCAGGACGAACTCAAGCGGCAGGTTGCCGAGGCCGCGCTCAAGTACGTGGTCGAGGATGCCGTGGTCGGCGTGGGGTCGGGGTCAACTGTTTTCATGTTTATAGATTTTTTATCAAGTATTAAAAACAAAATAGAAGGTGCCGTGGCGGCTTCGGAAGCAAGTGCGGAGCGGCTCAAGAAACACGGCATCCGCGTGTTCGACCTGAACAGCGTGAACGAACTGCAGATCTACGTGGACGGCGCGGACGAGATCACCGAGCACCTGCACATGATCAAGGGCGGCGGCGGCGCGCTGACGCGCGAGAAAATCGTCGCCGCGGTGGCGAAGACCTTCGTCTGCATCTGCGATTCATCCAAGCTCGTGCCGGTGCTGGGCAAATTCCCGCTGCCGCTGGAAGTGATCCCGATGGCGCGCGGCCACGTCGGGCGCGAGATGCTCAGGCGCAAGGCGCAGCCGGTGCTGCGCGAGAACTTCAAGACCGACAACGGCAACCTGATCCTCGACTGCCATGGCCTGACGATCATGGATCCGCCCGCTCTGGAGGCGGAGCTGAACGGCGTCACAGGCATAGTGACCAACGGCCTGTTCGCGCGCCGCGGTGCGGATGTGCTGCTGCTGGGAACGCCCGAGGGCGTGAAGACCTACAAGAAAAAGACCTAGGCCTTTGGTGGTACGTAGCCCGACGCGACGTCGGCGCCGTCGCCGAAGAAATGCTTCTCCATCTGCTCGACCAGGTACTTGCGCGCTTTTGCGTCGGCGAGGTTGAGCCGGTTCTCGTTCACCAGCATGGTCTGGTGCTTGAGCCACGCCGCCCAGGCTTCCTTGGAGACGTTCTCGAAGATGCGCTTGCCGAGTTCGCCCGGGTAGGTCGGGCGCTCGAGGCCCTCGGCCTCGCGGCCAAGCTTGACGCATTCCACCATTCTTGCCATGAGGGTTCAGATCCTACAGTCGGGTTCAGGTCCTACAGTCGCTTGAGGAAAATTTTCGAACCGCGTTTCCAATTGTAGAGGGCCTGGCGCTTCTCGGGCAGCACCGCAACGCCGGCCTCCTTGAACCCCTGCGCCAGGAACCAGTGCTGAGCGCGCGTGGTGAGCGCGAAAATGCGCCGGATTTTCATTTCTTTTGCGCGCGCCACGCAAGCGAGCAGCAGGCGCTCGCCGTAGCCCGCATCGCGGGTTTCCGGCGCCACAGCGAGGCAGGCAAGCTCGGCGCTCTTTTCCGCGGCGAAGGGATAGAGCGCGGCGCAGGCGAGGATCCTGCCGTCGTGCTCGATCACCTCGAAGTTGGCGATCTCCTGCTCCAGGCGCTCGCGGTTGCGCTTGACCAGCGTGCCGTCGGCTTCGAGCGGCTCGATCAGCGCAAGTATGCCGCCCACGTCGTCTATCTTGGCCGGACGCATGCGTTCCACGGGGTCTGCCGTGATCATGGTGCCGACGCCCGAGTGCGTGAACAATTCCAGCAGCGTCGCACCCTCGGCGCGGCGCGATACCAGGTGTACGCGGCCTACGCTCGCGCGCACGGCGCGTAGCGCATGCTCGATCGCGCGCCTGGTGGGTGCGGTGAGTTCGCCTTTCTTCAGAAACGCTTCGGCTTCGCGTGCCGTGAGCTCGGACACGATCTGGCCGCGGCGGCCCGTCGGCAACTGGTCCACATAGAGCAGCAGCTTGTCGGCTTTCAGTGCGCGCGCGACATTTTCAGCCACGTCCTCCCACGCCAGGTTGAATACTTCGCCGGTCGGCGAATAGCCGATGTGCGGCACCAGCACCACTTCTCCGGCCTCCAGCCGGCGCGCAATCGCAATCGCGTCCACTTTTCGCACCGTGCCGGTGAACTGGTAATCGATGCCCTCGACCACCCCGATCGGCTTGGCGGCGATGAAATTGCCCGAAGCGACACGGATCTGCGCGCCCGCCATCGGCGAATTCGGCAGCCCCTGGGAGAGCAGCGCCTCGACCTCGACGCGCAGCGAGCCCGCCGCGTGCTTGACCGCAACCAGCGATGCGGCATCGGTGATGCGCAGCCCCTTTGCGTAGCGTGAGCGCAGCCGTTTGGCGCGCAATTCCGCCTCGATCTGCGGCCGCGCGCCGTGCACGAGTACCAGCCGGATGTCCAGCGCCGCGAGCAGGTTGAGATCGTGCAGGAAACGGACAAAGCGTCCGCGCTCGGCGATCAGTTCGCCGCCGAAACCGACGACGAAGGTGCGGCCGCCGAACGCGTGCACATAGGGCGCCACCTGGCGGAACCAGCGTACGAAAGCTTCCGGATGCGGCAGCGTGCTCATGCAGTCCCTG
>CAZTSJ010000290.1:0-3005 GCA_964616875.1 uncultured Bordetella sp.
GTGGGCAACGTCGGCCCCTCGGCGCAGGTGGTGAAGTCGCTCGACCGCATGGGCTGGAAGGTGCCGATCGTGTCGCACTGGGGCCCCGCGGGCGGCCGCTTCACGGAACTGGCGGGCCCAAGCGCACCGAGCGTGCACTTCGTGCAGACCTACAGCTTCTTCGGCAACCAGCGGCCGGTCGGACAGAAGGTATTGAAGATGCTGATGGCCAAGTACCCTGACATCAAGAGCGCGGGCGACGTGACCCCGGCGGTGGGCGTGGCGAACGCCTACGACGCGATGCACCTGGTTGCGCTCGCGATCAGGAACGCCGGCTCGACCGACGGCCCGAAAATGCGCGAGGGCTTCTACAAGATTGCGAGCTACGACGGCCTTATCAAGAACTACAAGAACCCGTTCACGCCCGCCAACCACGACGCCATCAACGAGAACGACTACGTCTGGACGCAGTTCATCGACAACGAGATCCTGCCGGTGGGCATGAAGAAATAATCGCGGGTTAGAATTCCCGGACAACGGCCGCAGTCGCGGCCGTTGTTGTTTATATGCTTGTAATTTCCGCACTCATCACGGGTCTGGGCCTCGGCAGCATGTACGGGCTGCTCGCGCTCGGCTTTCACGTCACCTACGCCGTGTCGGCGACGGTCAATTTCGCCCAGGGCAGCTCGATGATGCTGGGCGCCGTGTTCGCCTACGTCTTCGCGGTGCGCCTGGGCTGGCCGCTGCCGCTCGCCGCGGTGCTCGCGCTCATGCTGTGCGCCGCCTACGGCATGCTGGTGGAGTTCATCGCGGTGCGGCCGTTTGTGCGCCGCGGCTCGAACGCCTGGCTGATGGCCACCGTGGCGCTGGGCATCGTCGCCGACAACACGGTGCTGTTCACCTTCGGCAAGGAGCCGCGCGGCTTCCAGATGTCCTGGGCGCAGGGCGGCCTCGACATCGCCGGCATCCATGTTTCCTACCTGCAGCTGCTCATTCCGGTCGCCGGCATTTTCATCGCCGGGGTGTTGAATTTCTTCACGAAAAACACCAAAACCGGAAAAGCGATGCTGGCGGTGGTACAGAACCCCGATGCCGCCCGCCTGATGGGAATCAACGTGCCGGCCGCGATCCTCGGCGCCTATGCGCTGTCGACCGCGCTCGCGGGCGCCGCGGGCATCCTCATCGCGCCGCTGTTCAACGTCAACGCGGACATGGGCACGGTGTTCGGCCTCAAGGCCTTCGCGGTAGCGATCCTCGGCGGCATCACGAGCGCCTGGGGCGTGATGCTCGCGGGGCTCCTGTTCGGCGTCATCGAAGCGCTCATCACCGCGCTGCTCGGCTCGACCTACACCCAGATCCTCACGTTCGCGCTGGTGATCGTGGCGCTCGCGGCGATGCCCAACGGCCTGTTCGGGCGGGCAGAAGTGAAAAAGGTATGAGGGGTTTCATTCTCTACGCAGTTGTTTTCATATCCGCGCTGGCATTCACAGCCTACGCCAACAGTTACTACGTCTTCGTAATGGCGACGCTCGCGCTCACCGCCATCGTCGGCATCGGCCTCAATATCCTGCTCGGGCTCGCCGGGCAGGTCTCGTTCGGCCACGTGGGCTTCTACGCCATCGGCGCCTACACCGTGGCGATCCTCACCACCGCGGCGAAGGTGAATTTCTGGATCGCCCTGCCGCTCGCGATCGCGCTCTCGGCGCTGGTCGGCGGCCTGCTCGCGCTCCCCGCCCTGCGCGTGCGAGGACCCTACCTCGCCATGGTCACCATCGCCTTCGGCTTCGTGGTCGAGAACAGCGCCGCCGAATGGCGCGGCCTCACGGGCGGGCAGAACGGCATCATGGGCGTGAAACCGCCCGAACTCTTCGGCACCGGATTCGGAGAGCGCGGCGTGGCGCTGCTCGCCATCGCGCTGTGCGGCCTGCTGGTGCTTGCCTTCTGGCGCCTGTCGCGCTCCTCCTGGGGATCGGCGATGCGCGCGGTGAAGGACTCCGAGGTGGCCGCCGAATCGGTGGGTCTCAACCCGGTGGCGATCAAGGCGCTCGCCTTCGCGCTCTCGGCCGCCTGCGCCGGGCTCGCGGGCGCTCTGTTCGCGCCGCTCTCGGGGTTCGTCACGCCCTCGACTTTCGCGTTCCTGCAGTCGATCCTGTTCGTGCTGGTGGTGATCGTGGGCGGCGCGGGCACCTTGAGCGGCCCGCTGCTAGGCGCCGCCATCGTGGTGCTGCTGCCCGAAGTGCTGGCGGGCCTCGCCGAGTACCGGCTGCTGTTCTTCGGCGCGCTGATGCTGCTGGTGCTGTGGCTCGCGCCCGAGGGCATCGTCGGCGAGGTGCAGCGGTGGATACGGCGCCGCGCGAAACGGGTTGCCGTTTCTTCTTCAGACGCTTTTGAAAACAAGGGCGAAAAGAAAACCCTGCAAATCTCCAATCTCACCATCGCTTTCGGCGGCGTGAAGGCCGCCACCGACGTAACTTTCACCGCGCGCGCGGGCGAAGTCACCAGTCTGATCGGGCCGAACGGCGCGGGCAAGACCACGGTGCTCAACATGCTGTGCGGCTTTTACGCGCCCCAATCGGGAGAAATTGGATTGGGAAATAAGAGCATTGAAGGAATCGCGGCCTGGCGTATTGCGCGCGCGGGCCTCGCGCGCACCTACCAGACGACGCTGCTCTTTGGCAGCATGACTGTTCTTGAGAATTTGGTCATTGCTTGTCCCACAAGAGGCAAGCAAGGAAATTCAGAACAAGAAAACGCAATCTCCCTTCTCGCCTTCGTTGGCTACCGCGGCGACATGCATGCGCGCGCCGCCGAGCTGCCGCACGTCGACCGGCGCCTGGTGGAAATCGCGCGCGCGCTGGCGACGCGGCCGGCCGTGCTGCTGCTCGATGAGCCGGCCGCCGGCCTGTCGCGCACCGACAAGGAAGCGCTCGCCGCGCTGCTGGGCCGCATCGCGCAATCCGGCATCGCCGTGCTGCTGGTCGAGCACGACATGGACATCGTCATGCGAATCTCGAATCACGTCGTCG
>CAZTSJ010000291.1:0-11604 GCA_964616875.1 uncultured Bordetella sp.
GGCCGCCGCCTTGGCCGCCGCCATCGACACGGCGAGCGTCGCGTTGGCGCCCAGGCGCGATTTGTTCCCGGTGCCGTCGAGTTCGATCAGCGTCTTGTCGATGAACGATTGCTCGGAGGCGTCCAGGCCGACGATGGCCTCGGAGATTTCGGTATTGACCGCCTCCACCGCCTTGAGCACGCCTTTGCCGCCGTAGCGCCTGGCGTCGCCGTCGCGCAGCTCGATCGCTTCGCGGCTGCCGGTCGAGGCGCCCGAGGGTACCGCGGCGCGCCCCATGGCGCCGGACTCGAGCAACACATCCGCTTCGACGGTCGGATTGCCGCGCGAGTCGAGGATTTCCCTCGCAACGATATCGACGATGGAGCTCATGAATTTTCCTTTTTCACCAGATTTTCCGCGAATCCGCTCTTTTTCACCGCGCGGTCCAGCTCGACCAGCGTTTCCAGCAGGCGTTGCACGTGCTGCAGCGGCCAGGCATTGGGTCCGTCCGAGAGGGCCTGGTCCGGATCGGGGTGCGTTTCCATGAACAGCCCCGCGATGCCTGTCGCCACGGCGGCGCGCGCGAGCACCGGGATGAACTCCCGCTGGCCGCCCGAACTGCTGCCCTGGCCGCCGGGAAGCTGCACCGAGTGCGTGGCGTCGAAAACCACCGGGCAACCGCTGTCGCGCATGATGGCGAGCGAACGCATGTCGGAAACCAGGTTGCCGTAGCCGAATGAGAAGCCGCGCTCGCAAACGAGAATATTTTCCTTTTGGGAAGCCTCTTTTGCCTTATCGACGACGTTCTTCATTTCCTGCGGTGACAGAAACTGGCCCTTCTTGATATTGACCGGTTTGCCCGCCGCAGCAACCGCGCGGATGAAATCGGTCTGCCGGCACAGGAATGCCGGCGTCTGCAACACGTCTACCACCGCCGCCACGGGAGCGATTTCGTTCTTCTCATGGACGTCCGTCAGCAAGGGCACGCCGAGCTGGCGCTTGACCTCGGCAAGGATCTTGAGGCCCTTGTCTAGCCCCAAGCCGCGGAAGGATGCTCCCGAGGTCCGGTTGGCCTTGTCGTAGGAAGACTTGAAGATGAACGGCACGCCGAGCCGGGCGGTGATCTCCTTCAGGCGCCCTGCCGTCTCGATCTGCAGTTCCAGCGACTCGACCACGCAGGGACCGGCGATGAGAAACAGCGGCCTGTCGAGGCCGGCCTCGAAGCCGCACAGCTTCATGCGGCGACGACGGAAAGCTTGCCGTCGGGCGAGGAGCGCTTCGCCGCCGAGCGGAATTTGACGGCTGCATCGACGAAGGCCTTGAACAGTGGATGCCCTGCGCGCGGCGTGGAGGTGAACTCCGGGTGGAACTGCACGCCGAAGAAGAACGGATGGCCCGGCAGCTCCATCATTTCAGGCAGGTTTTCGCTCGGCGTGCGCGCCGTGATCCGGTAGCCCTTTGCCTCGAGCTGCGGCACGTAGACGTTGTTCACCTCGTAGCGATGACGATGCCTTTCGTTTACCTCCGCACCATAGATTGAAAACGCCAGGGTTCCCGGCTCGACCAGGCATTTCTGCGCTCCCAGGCGCATCGTGCCGCCCAGGTCCGAGGACTCGTCGCGGTGCTCGATGCGGCCCGTACGGTCCAGCCATTCGGTGATGAGGGCCACCACGGGGTGCGGCGTGTCCGGATTGAACTCGGTGCTGTTGGCCTCGGCCAGCCCGCAGACGTTGCGCGCGAACTCTATCGTCGCGAGCTGCATCCCCAGGCAGATGCCGAGGTAAGGAATGCCGTTCTCGCGCGCCAAATTTATGGCGCGAATCTTGCCCTCGGTACCGCGCTTGCCGAAACCGCCCGGCACCAGGATCGCGTCCATTTTCTCGAGGCCGCCGACGCCACTGGCCTCGATCTCCTCCGAGTCGACGTAGTGGATCCGCACCCGGCTGCGGGTGTGGATCCCCGCGTGCGCCAGGGCCTCGTTGAGCGATTTGTAGGAGTCCTGCAAGTCCACGTACTTGCCCACGAAGGCGATGTCGACTTCATGTTCCGGATGCTCGAGCGCGTGCACCAGGTTTTTCCAGGCCGTGAGGTCAGCGGCCTTGGCCAGGATCTGCAGCTTGTGGCAGACGATCTCGTCGAGCATCTGGTTGTGCAGCATCATCGGGATCTTGTAGATCGAATCCACGTCCCAGGCGGATATAACGGCTTCCTTCTGGACATTGCAGAAGAGAGCTATTTTTCTTTTCTCCTCATCCGGCAGCGGGCGGTCGGTGCGGCACAACACCACGTCGGCCTGGATACCGATTTCGCGCAATTCCTTGACCGAGTGCTGCGTGGGCTTGGTCTTGATCTCCCTGGCCGAGGCGATATACGGCACCAGGGTCAGGTGGATGTAGCACACGTTGTCGCGTCCCAGCTCCAGGCCCATCTGCCGGATTGCTTCGAGGAAGGGCAGCGACTCGATGTCGCCGACCGTGCCGCCGATTTCGACGATGGCGACGCCCGCGTCCCCTGCCCCGCGCTTGATGTTGAGCTTGATCTCGTCGGTGATGTGCGGGATCACCTGCACCGTGCCGCCGAGGTAGTCGCCGCGGCGTTCCTTCTTGATCACCGACTCGTAGACCTGGCCGGTGGTGAAATTGTTCCAGCGGCGCATTTTCGCGGACTGGAAGCGCTCGTAGTGGCCGAGGTCGAGGTCGGTCTCGGCGCCGTCGTCGGTGACGAACACCTCGCCGTGCTGGAACGGCGACATGGTGCCCGGATCCACGTTGATGTAGGGATCGAGCTTGATGTTGGTGACCCGGATGCCCCGCGATTCGAGGATCGCGGCTAGAGAAGCGGCGGCGATACCCTTTCCAAGACTGGAAACGACACCACCGGTAACGAAAACGTACTTTGTCATGTACGCCAAACAGGGCGTGAAAGCGGGAGTCTACAGGAATCGGCCTCCTGCAACAAATTGCAAGTGCCTACAGCGCCACTTTGAACTCGCAACCGGTCTTCGCACGGACATCCTCGAGGCTTACGCCGGGATGAAGTTCCTTGAGGACCAGGCCTCCCCCGCCCGGCGCCACGTCAAACACGCACAGGTCGGTGATGATCATGCTCACGACGCCCTTGCCGGTGATCGGCAGCGTGCAGGACTTGAGGATCTTGGAACTGCCGTCCCTTGCGGTGTGTTCCATGAGCACGATGACGCGCCGGACACCAGCCACCAGGTCCATGGCGCCGCCGGGCCCTTTCACCATCGCGCCCGGCACCATCCAGTTGGCAAGGTCGCCGTTCTGCGCGACTTCCAGCCCGCCCAGGATCGAAAGGTCGATGTGCCCGCCGCGGATCATGGCGAACGAGTCGGCGCTGGAGAAGAAGCTGCTGCCCGGAATCGTGGTGATGGTCTGCTTGCCGGCGTTGATGAGGTCCGGATCGACCTGGTCCTCCGCCGGAAAGGGGCCGATCCCCAGCAGGCCGTTCTCCGATTGCAGGGTCACGTTGATCCCCTTTGGAATGTAGTTCGCGACCAGCGTCGGGATGCCAATGCCCAGATTCACGTAGTAGCCGTCGTGCAGTTCCTTGGCGGCGCGCTGCGCCATCAGAGCGCGCACGGGCGACTCTTTCTTCGACGCGGCGGCGCCGCTCACGGTGCGGAACTCGATGCGCTTTTCATAGCGCGCGCCCTGCAGGATGCGCTTTACATAGACCCCGGGCGTGTGCACCTGCTCCGGATCCAGCCCGCCTACAGCCACGAGTTGCTCGACTTCGGCCACCGTGACCTTGCCGCAACTGGCGATCATGGGATTGAAGTTGCGCGCGGTCTTGCGGTAGACCAGGTTGCCGGAGTGGTCGCCCTGCCACGCCTTGACGATGGACAGGTCGGAGCGGATCGCCTCCTCGAGCACGTACTCCTTGCCGTCGAAGGTCTTGGTCTCCTTGCCTTCGGCGAGTTTCGTCCCCGCGGCGGTGCGCGTGTAAAAGCCGGGAATTCCGGCGCCGCCCGCGCGCAGCTTCTCAGCCAGCGTGCCCTGAGGCGTCAACTGCAATTCGAGTTCGCCGGCCAGAACCTGCCGCTCGAACTCCTTGTTCTCGCCGACATAGGAGGCGATCACCTTCTTCACCTGCCTGCTCTTGAGCAGCAGGCCCATGCCGAAATCGTCCACGCCGGCGTTGTTGCCGACGATGGTCAGTCCCTTGACGCCGCTTTCCACCAGCGCCTGGATGAGGTTTTCGGGAATGCCGCAGAGGCCGAAGCCGCCCGCCGCGATCGTCATGTTGTCGCGCAGGAGCCCCTGCAGCGCGGCGCTGGCACTCGAATGGACTTTTTTCATATGGTTAGGACCTCCAAGCTGCATTCTATAATCCCCCCATGGCGCGTGAATCGATGCAGTACGACGTCGTAGTCGTCGGCGGCGGCCCGGCGGGCCTGGCCGCGGCGATCCGCCTCAAGCAGCTCTCGCCTGAGCACTCGGTGTGCCTGATCGAAAAAGGCTCCGAAATCGGCGCCCACATCCTCTCGGGGGCGGTCATGGACCCGCGCGCAATCGCGGAGCTTTTCCCCGACTGGAAGGCGAAAGGCGCGCCGCTGAATGTTCCGGTTGCAGAGGACAGATTTTTGTTTTTGAACGAGACCAGCGCATTTAAAACGCCCAATTTCCTGCTGCCTGCCTGCTTCACCAACCACGGCAACTACGTCATCAGCCTGGGCAACGTGGCGCGCTGGCTGGGCCAGCAGGCCGAGGCGCTGGGCGTCGAGATCTTTCCCGGTTTCGCTGCTGCCGAGGTCCTGTACGACGCCACCGAAGGTCCAACACGTGGCGCGGTCAAGGGCGTCGCCACGGGCGACATGGGCGTCAGCCGCAACGGCGAGCACACCAGCGCCTACCAGCCCGGTATCGAACTGCATGCGAAGTACACGTTCTTTGCCGAAGGCTGCCGTGGCAACCTCGGCAAACAGCTCGAAGCGAAATTCGACCTGCGACGGGGCTCCGACCCCCAGGTTTACGGCATCGGCCTGAAGGAACTCTGGGACCTGGCGCCCGAAAAACACCAGCCGGGCCTGGTGGTGCACACCGCGGGCTGGCCGCTCGGCAACGACACTTACGGCGGCTCCTTTCTGTATCACCTCGAAAACAACCAGGCCGCGGTGGGTTTCGTCGTCGGGCTGGGTTACTCGAATCCCTACCTCAACCCCTACGAGGAGTTCCAGCGCTACAAGACCCACCCGGCGATCCGCAGCTTCCTGGAAGGGGGCAAGCGTGTCGCATATGGGGCCAGGGCGATTGCGGCGGGCGGCCTGCAATCGCTGCCCGAACTCGTGTTCCCCGGCGGTTGCCTGATCGGCGACGACGCGGGCTTCCTCAACGCCTCGCGCATCAAAGGCAGCCATTGCGCGATCAAGTCCGGCATGCTCGCCGCCGAGGCAGCGCACGCTGCTCTGGGCGCGGGCCGCGCGGCTGATGCGTTGAGCGCCTACCCCGAAGCCTTCAGGCACAGCTGGCTGTTCGACGAACTGTACCGGGCGCGCAACTTCAAGCCCTGGATGTCCAAGGGCCTGTACACCGGCTCGCTGATGGTCGGGATCGACCAGTTCGTGTTCGGCGGCAAAGCGCCTTGGACGCTGCATCACGATCATGCCGATCACGAAACGTTAAGTAAAAAATCCGATGTAGAAGAAATTAAATACCCGAAACCCGACGGCGTGATCAGCTTCGACCGGCTCACCAGCGTCTCGTTCTCCAGCACCAACCACGGCGAAGACCAGCCGGTGCACCTGACCCTCAAGGACGCCTCGGTGCCGGTGAACGTCAACCTCGAGGTCTATGACGCCCCCGAGCAGCGCTACTGTCCCGCCGGGGTCTACGAGATCGTGCGCGATGCGGCGGGCCCGCGGCTGCAGATCAACGCGCAGAACTGCGTGCACTGCAAGACCTGCGACATCAAGGATCCCACGCAGAACATCGTGTGGGTTACGCCGGAAGGCGGCGGCGGGCCCAACTATCCGAACATGTGAACATGAAAACCTTCCAGGATTTCTATCCCTATTATCTTGGCGAGCATGCCAACCGCAGCTGCCGCAGGCTGCATTTCATCGGCACCAGCATCGGCCTCGCCTGCCTGCTGCACGCGTTCGCGACGCTCAATTTCTGGTGGCTGCTGGGCGGCATCGTCCAGGGCTACGGCTGGGCCTGGGTGGGCCATTACTTCTTCGAGCACAACCGCCCCGCCACCTTCACCTATCCGCGCTGGAGCTTCATGGGCGATTGGGTGATGTGGAAAGACATCCTGAGCGGCAAGATAAAGTTCTGATCAGGCAGCGAGGAACTGGTCCTCGGCCAGGGCCATGACCGAAGCGGCGCCGCTGGTGACCGTGACCGCCAGGCCGGGTGCCTGCGCGAGCATTTGATCGGCGTAGAAGCGCGCGGTCGAAATCTTTGCGGAATAAAAGCTTTGATCATTCGTTTTTTCTAAAAGCTTTTTTTCAGATACCAGAGCCGCGCGCGCCATCTGCCAGCCGCCGGCGACGATTCCCATCAGCTTGAGGAAGGGCACGGCGCCGGCGAAGGCCGCATTCGGATCCTTGCCCGCCGTGGCAAGGATGAAATCAACGCTCTCCGAGACCGCCCGCACGCCTGCCGCAAGGCGTTGCCCGATCACCTGGAGGTCGGCGTTTTGTGATTTCGAAAGCTCTTTTTTCTCAAAGGCATTCACCACGGAGAGCCAGGCCTTTACCGTGACGCCGCCCTCGCGCGCGATTTTGCGCCCGACCAGGTCGTTGGCCTGGATGCCGGTGGTGCCTTCGTAGATCGTGGTGATGCGCGCGTCGCGCAGGTGCTGCGCGGCGCCGGTCTCCTCGATGAAGCCCATGCCGCCGTGCACCTGCACGCCCAGCGACGCCACGTCGATGCCGGTTTCGGTGCTCCAGCCCTTCACTACCGGGATCATCAGCTCGACGAAGGCCTGCTGCTGTTTGCGCTCCTCCTTGCTTTCACTCTTGTTCGCGAAATCGATGGCGGCGGCGACCACATAGGCGAGCGCGCGCATCGCCTCGGTCTGCGCTTTCATCAGCATCAGCATGCGCCGCACGTCCGGGTGGCGGATGATCGGCACCGCCTTGGTGCCCTCGACCAGGTCGCGCCCCTGCACGCGGTCCCGCGCGTACGCCAGCGCACGCTGGAACGCGCGCTCGGCAATCGATACACCCTGCAGCCCGACGCCGAAGCGCGCCGCGTTCATCATGATGAACATGTAGGCGAGGCCCTTGTTCTCCTCGCCAACCAGGTAGCCGGTCGCGTTTTCGAACACCATCACCGCGGTCGGGCTGGCATGGATGCCGAGCTTGTGCTCGATCGACGCGCAGGTCGCCGAGTTGCGTGCGCCAGGCGAACCATCCGGCTTGACGAGATACTTCGGCACGATGAAGAGCGAAATTCCCCGTACGCCCTCCGGTGCGTCCGGCGTGCGCGCGAGCACCAGGTGCACGATGTTCTCCGTCATGTCGTGCTCGCCGAAGGTGATGAAGATCTTCTGGCCCGAAACCAGGTAGTGATCACCCTTGGGGACGGCCTTGGATCGCACCAGCGCCAGGTCCGAGCCCGCCTGCGGCTCGGTGAGATTCATGGTCCCGGTCCAGCTGCCGTCGAACATCTTCGGCAGGAACGTCTTCTTCAACTGCTCGGTGCCCGAGAGCAGCATCGCTTCGATCGCGCCCTGCGTCAGCATCGGGCAGAGCGAAAACGACATGTTGGCCGAGGTGATCATTTCGGTGACCGGTGTCGAGAGCAGCTTGGGCAGGCCCTGCCCGCCCCACTCCGGTTCAAGCGACAGCGCGCTCCAGCCGCCTTCGCAGTAAAGCTTGTAGGCCTCCTTGAAACCCTTTGGCGTCGTGACCGCGCCGTCCTTCCATTTGGAGCCTTCCTGGTCTCCAGAATAATTCAACGGATCAAGGACTTCAGACGCAAACTTCGCGGCTTGCTCGAGGATCGCATCTGTCGTGTCCGGGGTCGCGTCCTGGAAGCCGGGAAGCTGCGCGACAGCCGCCAGCCCGGCCAGTTCGTTCAGCACGAACCGCATGTCCTTCAGGGGGGCCGTGTAGGCGCTCATGCTTGCTCCGCTATTTCTTCAGTTCCTCGATCAGCTCGGGCACGACCTTGAACAGGTCGCCGACGATGCCGTAGTCGGCCACCTGGAAAATCGGGGCTTCCTCGTCCTTGTTGATCGCCACGATGACGCGGCTGTCCTTCATTCCGGCCAGGTGCTGGATCGCGCCGGAAATGCCGATCGCTACATACAGCTCGGGCGCCACGATCTTGCCGGTCTGCCCCACCTGCCAGTCGTTCGGCACGAAACCGGCATCCACCGCCGCGCGCGACGCGCCCATGGCGGCATTCAATTTGTCGGCCAGGGGCTCGAGCAGCTTGAAGTTCTCCCCGGAGCCCATGCCGCGGCCGCCCGAGACGACGATTTTCGCCGCCGTGAGTTCCGGACGCTCGGACCTGGAGACTTCGCGGCTGACGAAACTCGACAGGCCGCTGTCGGCAGGAGGATCTATTTGTTCTATGGATGCACTTCCCCCGGTAGCCGCAACGGCATCAAAACCCGTCGTGCGCACGGTAATCACCTTGATCGCGTCCTTCGACTTCACCGTGGCAAGCGCATTGCCGGCGTAAATCGGGCGCACGAAGGTGTCCGGCGCTTCGACCGCAATAATCTCCGAGATCTGCTGCACGTCGAGAAGCGCGGCGATCCGTGGCGTCACGTCCTTGCCGTTCGATGTGGCGGGCGCGAGGATGTGGGTGTAACTCTTCGCGAGGGAAACCACCAGCGCGGCCACGTTCTCGGCCAGGAACTCGCCAAGCTGCGGCCCCTCGGCACTGAGAACCTTGGCGACACCCGCGATTTGCGCGGCCGCCTTCGCGGCGCCCTCGGCCTTGTGCCCGGCGACCAGCACATGAATTTCGCCGCCGATCTTCTGCGCCGCCGCCACCGTGTTGAGGGTCGCGCCCTTGAGCGTGCCGTGGTCGTGCTCTGCAATCACCAGGACAGTCATGGTCAGATCACTTTGGCTTCGTTGCGCAGCTTCTCGACCAGTGCCTTCGCGTCGGGCACTTTCACGCCCGCCTTGCGCTTGGCCGGCTCCACCACCTTGAGCGTCTGCAGGCGCGGCGCGACGTCGACACCCAGCGATTCGGGCTGGAGCGTCTCGAGCGGCTTTTTCTTCGCCTTCATGATGTTGGGCAGCGTAACGTAGCGCGGCTCGTTCAAGCGCAGGTCGGTGGTCACGATCGCCGGCAGTTTGATCAAAATCGTCTCCAGGCCGCCGTCCACTTCACGAGTGACTGTTGCTTTTTCCTTATCCATTACTACTTTTGAAGCAAAAGTAGCCTGAGACCAACCCAACAGGGCGGCAAGCATCTGGCCGGTCTGGTTGGAATCGTCGTCGATGGCCTGCTTGCCCAGGATGACCAGCTGGGGCGCTTCCTTCTGGCAGATCGCTTTCAGGAGCTTTGCCACTGCGAGGGGCTGCAGCTCCTCGCTGCTCTCGACCAGGATCGCCCGGTCCGCGCCGATCGCGAGCGCCGTCCTGAGCGTCTCCTGGCAGGCCTGCACGCCGCAGGACACGGCGATAATTTCGGTCGCGACGCCCGCCTCCTTCAGCCGCACAGCCTCCTCCAGCGCGATTTCGTCGAAAGGATTCATGGACATCTTGACGTTGGCGGTCTCGACGCCGGTGCCGTCCGCCTTGACGCGCACCTTGACGTTGAAATCGACCACGCGCTTGACGCTGACCAGAACTTTCATGGCTGCTGAGCGGGAAAATTCACCGGGAGTTTGCGAGCGCCGGATTATAGCCCGGCGTGCGACAATTCCCGGCATCCGGGGGACTACTTCATGAGCGATCTTTCGCAGGCAAAAACCGTTTCCTTGCAGAGCAAAGTCAGCCCGCAAGAGTGGGCGATGCGCGTCGACATCGCCGCCTGCTACCGGCTGGTGGCGCTCTTCGGCATGAACGATCTGGTCTACAACCACATCTCGGGGCGCGTGCCGGGCGAGGACGGCCATTTCCTCATCAATCCCTACGGCTACGCCTACGAGGAAGTCACCGCTTCCAGCCTGGTCAAAATCGACTTCGACGGCAAGCTGGTGCTCGACTCTGGCACCGGCTTGGGCGTCAATCTCGCGGGCTTCGTCATCCACAGCGCGGTCCACAAGGCGCGCCACGACGTGGATTGCGTAATCCATACGCACTCGCCGGCCGGCATGGCGGTTTCAGCTCTGAAATGCGGCCTGCTGCCGCTGACCCAGAACGCGATGTTCTTCGGCCAGCTCGGCTACCACGACTACGAAGGCCCGGCGGTGGATCTCGACGAGCAGCAGCGCCTGGTGCGCGACCTGGGCAGCAGTGCGGCGCTGATCCTGCGCAACCATGGCCTGCTCACCGCGGGCCGCACCGTGTGCGAAGCCTTCGTGACGATGCATTGGCTGGAGAAGGCATGCCAGGCGCAGGTCATGGCGATGGCCTGCAACACCGAACTCAACCACCCGGAACCGGGCACGGTCAAGGTCACGAACGATCGCTACAAGCCGGGCCAGCGGCGCAAGATCACGGAACTGGAATGGCCCGCCATGCTGCGCATGCTGGATCGCCGGGATCCAAGCTTCAGGGATTGAAATTCGGGGATTGAAATGCTCAAGGACAAAGTGATCATCGTCACCGGCGCCGGCGGCGGCATCGGCCGCGATTTCGCGCTGGCGATGGCCGCCAGGGGCGCCAGGGTCGTGGTCAACGACATCGGCGCCTCGGTGGCGGGCGAAGGCAAGGACGCCGGCCCGGCGCAGAAGGTGGTCGAGGAAATCAAGGCCAAGGGCGGCACCGCGGTGGCCAACACCGACAGCGTCGCCGAATGGGAATCAGCCAATCGGATCATTAAATGTGCAGTTGATTCATTTAAAAAAGTTGATGTTGTAATAAATAACGCCGGGATCCTGCGCGATCGCTTCTTCTTCAACATGTCCGTCGAGGAATGGAAAGCGGTCATCGACGTGCACCTGAACGGCTGCTTCTACGTCTCGCGCGCCGCCGCGCCCTACTTCAAGAGCCAGAACTCGGGCCGCTACATCAACATGACCTCCACCTCGGGCCTGGTCGGTAACTTCGGCCAGGCCAACTACGCCGCGGCCAAGCTCGGCATCGCCGCGCTCTCCAAGTCGATGGCGCTGGACATGGCCAAGTACAAGGTGACCTCGAACTGCATTTCACCCTTCGCCTGGAGCCGCATGATCGGCACGATTCCCGCCGACACGCCCGACCAGCAGGCGCGCCTGGAGAAAATCAAGCGCATGGAAACAGCCAAGATCGCGCCGCTTGCGGTCTATCTGGCAAGCGACGCCTCGCAGGAGGTCACCGGACAGATATTCGCGGTGCGGGCGAACGAGATCTTCCTCATGTCGCAGAACCGGCCGCTGCGCTCGGTGCATCGCGCCGAAGGCTGGACGCCCGGAACAATCGCCGAGCAGGCGATGCCCGCCCTGCGCGCGCATTTCTACGCGCTCGACCGCTCGCAGGACGTGTTTTCATGGGACCCGATCTGAGCGCCGGGCGGTTCCGGCTCGCGCAAATGCCTGACCCATGCT
>CAZTSJ010000292.1:0-6799 GCA_964616875.1 uncultured Bordetella sp.
CCGCATCGGGGTGATTTCACGCTCGGGAACGCTGACCTACGAGGCCGTCGGGCAGTTGACCGAGATCGGGTTGGGGCAGTCGACTGCCGTGGGGATCGGCGGCGATCCGGTCAATGGGTTGAAGCACATCGACGTGCTGAAGATGTTCAATGACGATCCGGACACCGACGCGGTGATCATGATCGGCGAAATCGGCGGCTCGGACGAGGAAACGGCCGCGCATTGGGTCAAGGGCAACATGAAAAAGCCCGTCGTCGGCTTCATCGCCGGCGTCACCGCGCCGCCGGGCAAGCGCATGGGCCACGCTGGCGCCATCATTTCCGGCGGCAAGGGCACGGCGCAGGAAAAGCTCTCCGTGATGGAGTCCTGCGGCATCCGGGTGACGAAGAACCCGGCCGAGATGGGCAAACTGCTCAAGTCGGTGCTCAAGGCTTGATCCGGCGGCTGGCCGCCGATTTCGGCGCGACCTATGCAGCAAGCGGGCTAGTAGCATTCATCTTCGCGGCCACCGGCCCGGTCGCGGTAATCCTCGCGGTCGGCGCGCAGGGCGGCCTCGCCGAATCCGACCTCTCGTCCTGGATCTTCGGCGCGTTCTTCGTCAACGGCCTGATCAGCATCGCGTTCTGCCTCTGGTACCGGCAGCCGCTGGTGTTCTTCTGGACCATTCCGGGCGCGGTGCTGGTCGGGCCGGCGCTCGGCCACCTGTCATTCCCTGAAGTGATCGGCGCCTTCATCGCCACCGGCGTGCTGATGGCGGCGCTCGGGCTCTCGGGCTGGGTGCGCCGCTGCACCGAAGCCGCGCCGATGCCGATCGTGATGGCGATGGTGGCCGGCGTGTTCCTGCGCTTCGGCACCGGCCTCGTGCAGGCGGTGCGCGACGACTTTGCCGTTGCCGCACCGATGGTTCTGGCTTTCATTTGCCTTTCCTTTGCGAAAAAAACCGGCCGCTGGCTGCCGCCGTTGATCGGCGCATTGATTTTTGGCCTCCTCTTCATCTTCCTGTTCGACAAATACAAACCGGGCGCAACCGCGCTGCAGTTCGCACCTCCCACCCTCTACCTGCCGGCATTCTCCTGGCAGGCGATGATCGAGCTCGTCGTTCCGCTCGCCATCACGGTGCTGGTGGTGCAGAACGGGCAGGGTTTCGCGGTGCTGAGCGCGGCGGGCCACAAGCCGCCGATCGACGCCATCGCGGTGGCCTGCGGCGCCGGCTCGATCGTGACCGCTTTCGTGGGCTCGGTCTCGACCTGCCTCACCGGCCCGGTGAACGCGATCATCTCGTCCTCGGGCGAAAAGCACCGGCATTACACAGCGGGCATCCTGGTCGGCCTGCTCGCGCTCGCCTTCGGCCTCCTGTCGCCGTTGTGCGTGCGCCTGCTGCTCTCGACGCCGCCGGCTTTCATCGCCGCGCTAGGCGGGCTGGCCATGTTGCGCGTACTGCAAACCGCTTTCGGCGTCGCCTTCGGCGGCAAATTCGCGCTCGGGGCACTGGTGACTTTTCTCGTCACGGTCGCCGACGTGGCGATTTTCAACATCGGCGCCGCGTTCTGGGGCCTGGTGCTCGGATTCGCGATCTCCTGGCTGCTCGAGAGGGACGACTTTAAGCGCTAAACTTGACCTTTCCCCGGGAGGAAAAGCATGCAAACCATTTCGATTCCGATCACGGCCGTGTTCACCGCGCTGCTGGCGTTGATGCTCGTCGGCATCAGCATCCGCATCACGGTGCTGAGGGCGCAAAAGAAAATCAGCTTCTTCGATGGCGGCGACAAGGAACTCGGGCGGGCGATCCGCGTGCAGGGCAATTTCATCGAGTACGTGCCGATGGCGCTCGCGCTGATGGCACTGATGGAGGGCATGGGCGCCAAGCACTGGCTCGTATACAGCTTCGGCGCGATTCTGCTCGCGGCCCGCTTCGCGCAAGCCTGGGGACTCTATGCAGAAGTTTTCCGGGCGCGCGTGGTCGGTACCTCCGCCACCTGGTTCCTGCTCGCCGCGGGCGCGTTGATGGTGCTGGGCCAGGTCGCCTGATTGCGGGGAATCGGGGGAAATCGGGGTCAGACCCCGATTTCGCGCTAGCGCACCAGCAGCACCGGAACTTTCGAGATATGCAGCACTTTGGTCGCTGTCGAACCGATCAGCAGGTTGGCTGCGGCTGTGCGGCCATGGGTGCCGATGAAGATCTGGTCGCAGCGGGTTTTCGATGCGTGCTGGACGATGGATTCCGCGACCTGGCCGATAAGTATGTGCGCCTGGTACTTGATTCTGGCGGCGCCTAGCTTCTTCTTCGCCGCCGCCAGCGCGGCTGCGCCTTCTTCCTCGTAGTATTTCTGGATCTGGTTCCTGCCCACCACCAGGTTCATGCGCGGCAGCTTGGGCACCGGCGCATGCACCGTGACCAGCTCGACCTGCGGTTTTTCACGATACCAGCTGGCGTGCTCGATGAGGCAATCCACCGCCTTGAGCGCGTGCTTCGAGCCGTCCACCGCCAACAGGATCTTCATTGCATTTCCTTTTTCATGGCTGAACCTGCTTTCCCTTGGCGCGCAATGCACGCGATATCGACGGGCTGAAATCCGCCGGGCCATCCATAACCTGCAACAGCATCAATGATAGCTTTTTCGGGGCAAGCCGGCGCTCGAGGTCCTTCTGCAGAGACATGACTGGGGTACGCTGCGGATCGAACGCCACCGCGATCGTCGCTGCTTCCACCGACGCACGCGCGCTGCCCTTGTCCGCTCCATTCGAAGACTCGGCCGCCTTCTCGAGTGCGCGCTTCGTTGCCTCGCCTGGCGCCAGCGCGCCCTCGACATGAAAAAAAGCCACGTGATGTTTCTGGCCCAGCGCGCGCGTCACGACCGCGTGGTCGTAGGCGGCTGCCATCTTGTCCTCGACGCAGTAGCCGCAGGCCAGCGCCGCACCTGCGAAGGTTAAGTACGCGGCGCTCAGTGCTTTGAGGACGGCTGCGCGTCGATCCATTCGAAATACTTCAGGTATTGCCTGATTTCGGCGTCGGTCAGGCTCTGGTTCGGCATCGGGACGTTGTTGTACTCCTTCAGCATCGCCTTGGCGTCGGCGTCGGTCTGCAGCATTTTGTCCGGCTCCTTCAGCCAGCGCGCGAGCCAGTCCTTGCTGCGGCGCTTGGTGACGCCGGCGACATCGGGCCCGAGCTTCTTGCCTTCGCCCACCGAGTGGCAGGCGAGGCATTTGCTCTCGAAGGCCAGCTTGCCCGCGACGGCGTCCGGGTTGGTCGGCGTCGCCGAGGCCGGCATGTTGTGATGCTCCAGTTCCTTCGCGGCCGGCTTGGTGGCGGTCGAGATCAACCCGATCGCGCCCTGCGAGGCGTTGGCGAAGTGATGGTCCACCATGATGTAGGAGCCATCTTCCGGGATCATGAATTCGACCGTCGCGCCGTTGGAGGAACCGAGCAGCACGGTCTGCATCCCCCGGAACTGGTTGTCCGGGTTGCCCTCGAACCAGACGCGGTCGAAGATCGTGCCGACGACATGGAAGCTCGAAGTCTTGCTCGGCCCTACGTTCAGCACATGCAGGCGCACCCGCTCGCCCGACCTAGCGGCGAGTGGATTCTTCACCATGCCGTTGTGCGTGCCATTGAATACCGTGTGCGTCGGCCGCGAGTCTCGCAGCCGCTCGGTGTCGAGGACGTAGAGCGGTGCGCCGTCCACTTTCTGCTTGCCAGGGTCCGGTTTGGCGTAGAACTCGCTCTGTATCACCACATATTCGCGATTTACTTTCGTCGGATACCCGTTGCGCGGCTCGACGATCACCGCGCCATACATGCCCGAGGCGATGTGCTCGAGGATCATCGGCGTGCCGCAGTGGTACATGAAGATGCCGGGATAGTTGAGCGTGAATTCGAACTCGATGGTCTGCCCGGGTGCGATCGAGCGGTACTTGTCCTGCGGCGAAACCATCGCGGCGTGGAAATCCATCGAGTGCATCATCGGCGCCGCGGTGATGCGCACGCCGGGCACCGGCTCGTCGCTGCGGTTGGTCATGCTGAATTTGATCCTGTCGCCGACGCGCGCGCGCACCGTGGGTCCCGGCACCGTGTCGCCGAAGGTCCAGGCGCTGAATTTCACGCCCGGCGCGATTTCGATGATCTTGTGGGTGGTATCGAGGCGCACCGTCTTGATCGGCGAGGGATCCAGGGGTTTCAGTTCCGCGCCCATGCTGAGCGAAGCGCCCTCGGCGAACGCGCCCTTGTGGCGCTCGGCGCTCACCTTGGCCGGGACCGGTTTCATGTCCATCTTGGAGACGTCATAGGGATCGGCCGCGGGCGGCGCGGCCTGGTTGCAGGCGCCGATGAGCAGGATTGCGGCAGCCCAGGCGATAGAGCGGATAAGCGGAGCGGTGGTCGTCATGAATGCAGCTTATCGAAGCGCCAGGAGGCGAATTTGATCCAGATCAAACTGACGCCTGAACGGGATAAGATGCAGCCAGCAGTCAGGCCTGCAGCCATGGCAAACCAATTCCAGAACATTGTTACCGAGGCGCCGCGACCTGTTGTCGATCTGGTCGCGCTCAAGACGGCCTGCTCGAAGTGCAACCTGCGCACGCTGTGCATGCCCGTGGGCCTGTCGCGCGAGCAGATCGAAGGGCTGGACGAACTGGTCTACGCGCGCAAGCCCATCCGGCGCGGTGACAGCCTGTTTCGCGCTGGCGACGCCTTCCGTTCCCTGTACGCGGTGCGCTCCGGTTCCTTCAAGACGCGAGTTTCAGCCAACGATGGTCGCGACCAGATCACCGGATTTCACATGGCGGGCGAGATGCTCGGATTCGACGGCATCGGCGCCGACCGCCATGCCTGCGACGCGGTCGCGCTCGAGGACAGCGAACTCTGCGTCATCCCCTACGCCAAGCTGGAGGAATTCTCCCGCCGCTTCGAGCCTTTGCAGCGCCACTTTCACAAGGTCATGAGCCGGGAGATCGCCCGCGAGCACGTGGCGATGCTCATGCTGGGCAGCATGCGCGCGGAAGCGAAGCTCGCCGCCTTCCTGCTCGACCTGTCGCAGCGCTTCGCGGCGCGCGGTTTCTCCCCTACCGAGTTCGTGCTGCGCATGACGCGAGCGGAAATCGGCAGCCTGCTAGGCCTGAAACTCGAGACGGTCAGCCGCCAGTTCTCGCGCTTTGCGGCCGGGCGCCATATCGCGGTGCGCGGCAGACGCGTTCGCATCCTGGACGCGGAGGGCCTCGGAAAACTGGCCGGCCGTGCCTGCTGAAGATTCGATCCAGCACGCGCGGGTTTGATCCAGGTCAAACCGCGCCAGCAGCGTTTGTCTACGCTATCCACGGGATCTTTCCCAGGACGCGAAGGACAAATCATGTACCAGAGAATACTCGTACCAGTAGACGGCTCGAAGTTGTCGCACAGCGCGGTGAAGGAAGCCGCTGCTCTGGCCAAGGCCGTGGGCGGGCGACTGACACTGTTCTATGCTGCGCCCGCATATCAAATGCCCGTCGGCGGCGTCGAAGGCGGCATGCTGCAACATTACGTGAGTCCGCAGCGCTACAAGCGTGATGTATCCGCGCGAGCCAGGCGGCTGCTTGCTTCCGCCGAACGGAATGCGGGCGGCGTTCCCGCCGACGGCGCGTTCGAATTCAGCGACAGGCCCTATGACGCGATCGCCAAAGCAGCAGCAAGGAAAAAATGCGACCTGATCGTCATGGCGTCGCACGGCTGGCGTGGCCTGAAGGGCTTGCTGCTCGGCAGCGAGACGCACAAAGTGCTCACGCACTCGCGCATTCCGGTACTCGTCGTGCGCTAATCCACCCGACCGCCCGCCACGGCGAGGTCCGGTTCGCCGCAGGCCTTGAGGATCTCGGCGCGCACCGCGTCGCGCAGCTTCACCGCGGCCGCCCAGTCGGTGCCCTCGGGCGCGATGGGCGCGTCGATCGTGACCGACACCGATGCACGGCGCAGGTACCAGGTGCCGTCGCGCAGCACTGAGCGGATGCCGCGCAGCGCGACCGGGACCACTGGGATGCCGGGCTGCGCCGCGGCCTGGAAGGCGCCGGTGCGGAACTCCATCAACCCCGTGTTGCGCCTGAGGGTGCCCTCGGGGAACACGATGAGCGAGAAGCCGCGCTTGGCCGCGGCGGCGAGTTCGTTGGCGTGCTCGGCGCTCTTCGCGACATCGAAGCGCTCGATGAATTGCGTGCCGAAGCCCGACAGCAGCGCGCGCATGACGAAGTTTTCCTGGAACTCGCGCTTGGCGACGAAGGCATAGCCGCGATAGTCGAGGATCGCGAGCAGCACCAGCGCGTCGAGGTAGCTGGTGTGATTGACTGCCAGGACTACCGGGGTATTTACCTTAAGGTTTTCTTTTCCTTTTACCAGAACCGGAATTCCTGAAAGAAAAAGAAAAAGACGGGAGACGTTCCTGCCGACGTTCCAGCACCTTTTGACGGGTAAGCACAGGGAGCCGAGAAGGGCAAACGGAATAAGGGCGGCAAAAACGACATAGGCGCGCAGCGCGAAGAGTGCACCGCCCACGGTGCGCAGGCCGCGGCGCAACTGCGGCGCGGCGCCGGCGAGCATCAGGCGCACGAACTGCAACCAGACGGCTCCGCCCGAGACGGCGAGAGGCCCGCGCTCGTAGTATTCGCGCGCCGCGACGCGCCGGATCTTGCCGCTCGAAGTCTTGGGCACGGTGCCGGGGGGCGCGAGCACGATGTCGTCGGCGGGCGCGCCGATCAGCCCCACCGCCAGGTCGTTGATCATGCGCTTCAGGTCCGTGTCGATGCCAACCCGGCGCGCATCGCCCTTGTCGCGCATCTC
>CAZTSJ010000293.1:0-3098 GCA_964616875.1 uncultured Bordetella sp.
GCCAAATACCGGAAAATGCTGGCTTTCCGCACTGCCACAAGAATCCCAGCCCATGCCGCGCCCGCTCCCAAAATCCATCGACGAAACCCACAAGCTGCTCGGTGAGGCCGATTACGTGGCCGATCGCAGCCTGGCGACCGCCCTTTACCTGTCGCTCGCGATGCAGCGGCCGCTGTTCCTCGAGGGCGAGGCGGGCGTGGGCAAGACCGAGATCGCGAAGGTGATCGCCGCGGCGCTCGGCCGCGAACTGATTCGCCTGCAGTGCTATGAAGGGCTCGATATCGCGCAGGCGGCCTACGAATGGAATTACGCGCGCCAGATGATCGAGATAAGGCTGGCTGAAGCGTCCGGCGAGAAATCGAAAGAGAAAATTTCTCAGGACATCTTTTCCGAGAAATTCCTGGTCAAGCGCTCGCTCGCACGCGCGCTCGAAGGCAAGAAAGGTGCTGCGCCCGTCCTGCTGATCGACGAACTGGACCGCACCGACGAGCCCTTCGAGGCCTACCTGCTGGAAGTGCTCTCCGACTGGCAGATCACGATCCCGGAAATCGGCACGCTCAAGGCTATCGAGCCGCCGGTCGTGGTGATCACCTCCAACCGCACGCGCGAAATCCATGATGCCGTGAAGCGCCGCTGCTTCTACCACTGGGTGGACTACCCGGACGCGGTGCGCGAGCTGGAGATCCTGCGGCGCAAGGCGCCCAAGGCGGCCGGCGCGCTGTCGAAAGAAGTCGTCGCCTTCGTGCAACGCCTGCGCGGCGTGGACCTCTTTAAGCTGCCCGGCGTGGCCGAGACCATCGACTGGGCCAACTGCCTGGTGGCGCTCGATCGCATTACCCTGGACCCGGAAACGGTGAACAACACGCTCGGCGTGCTGCTCAAGTACCAGGACGACATCGAGCGCATCGCGGGCGAGGAAGCCACGCGCCTGGTGGGCGAGGCGAAAACCGCCGCGGCCGCAGCCTAGATCCCGCGATGAGCGCCGCTTCGTTCCTGCGCCGACTGCTCGGACGTCCGCGCACCGGCGTCGGCCGGAACACGCAGCACCTGGTGTCGTTGTGCGAAGCGCTGCTCGGCGAACGCGGCGAGGTTTCCGGGGCAGCGCTCGCGCGCGAGGCGCTAGTCGCCTACCAGGGACTGGACGAGCGCTGCCGCGAGGAATTCTTCGACATCCTGGCGCAGGAGTTCGCGCCTGCGCCGGAAGCGGTGGGCAAGGCGGCCGACGCCTACCGCTACGATCCGACGCCGCAGAACCTGATCCGGCTGCAGGAGGTCATCGATACCGCGCGCCAGGAGCTGTTCCGGCGGCTCAACATGGCGCCGGGAGGCACCGCGGCACTGGTCGAGATGCGCCGCCAGGTGCTGCGCGGCCTGAAGCAGCACCCGGCCTGGAGCGCGATCGACGCGGACCTGCTGCATCTGTTCCGTTCCTGGTTCAACCGCGGCTTCCTGCGCCTCGAACGCATCGATTGGCGCACTCCTGCGATCGTGCTGGAGAAACTGATCGAATACGAGGCCGTGCACGCGGTGCAGGGTTGGCGCGACCTGCGCCGTCGGCTGGAGGGCGACCGCCGCTGCTTCGCCTACTTCCACCCGCAGTTGCGCGACGAGCCGCTGATCTTCATCGAGGTCGCGCTGACGCGCGGCATCAGCGCGCAGGTCCAGCCGCTGCTCGACATCAACTCCCCGGTGGCAGCGCCGGCGCTGGCCGATTGCGCAATCTTCTACTCGATCACGAACTGCCAGGAGGGCCTGCGCGGCATTTCCTTCGGCAACCTGCTCATCAAGCAGGTGGCCGAGGACCTGAAGGGGGAATTCCCGCATCTGCGGCACTTCGCCACCCTGTCGCCCGTTCCGGGCTTCCGGCGCTGGCTCGACAGCGCCGAGGCGCGCGTACGCCTTTCGGTGGGGCCGAACGCCGAACAAAGGCTGGCGATCCTCTCGGCCATCGAAACACCGGGCTGGCATGCGGGCGAGGTGCCGGAGACTCTGCAAAAGCTGCTGATGCGCCTGTGCGCCTGGTACCTGCTGCATGCCAGGCAGGGCGCCGAACCGCTCGATCCGGTGGCGCGCTTCCACCTTGGCAATGGCGCCGCGCTCGAGCGTCTGAACTGGCTGGGCGATACCTCCGAATCGGGCATGGCGCGCTCGGCCGGCATGATGGTGAACTACGTCTACCGGCTGGACGAAGTGGAGCGCAACCACGAGCGCTATTTCGCCGACGGCACCGTGGCGGCATCGCGCGCCGTCGGCAAACTCGCACGCAAATCCCCGCTCGCCGCGCTCGACGAGAAGCGCACCGAGGCCTGAGTGTTCCCCGAGATCGACGCCGCCGGCACCCGCCAGAAACTCGCCGAGAACGTCATGCACTTCGCGCGCCTGCTGCGCGCCGCCGGCCTGCGCCTGGGGCCCGACCGCGTGGTGGACTGCGTCAAGGCGCTGGAACTCGCGGATTGCAACCGGCGCGACGACTGGTACTGGACCATGTCGGCGGTGTTCCTGTCGAAAGAGGAGCAGCGCCCGATCTTCGACCAGGCGTTCCGCATTTTCTGGCGCGACCCCAAGTTGGCCGAAAGGATGATGAACGCGCTGCTGCCCAAGACCTACGGCCGCGCCGGCAAGACCGAGCAGGAGCAGAGCCAGCGCCTGTCGGACGCGCTCTTCAACCAGAAGAAGGCGCAGCAGGAACTCAACGAACAAAAGATCGAACTCGATGCGCGCCTCACTTTCTCCTCGCACGAGGTGCTGCAGCGCATGGACTTCGACACCATGTCGGCGGCCGAGCTCGCCGAAGCGAAGAAGATGCTGCGCAATCTGCGCCTGCCGCTGCCTTTGATAAGAACACGAAGAAATAAAATAAATAAAAATGGCAAAAACATCAATCTGCGCGCGACGCTGCGCGAATCTCTGCGCGAGGGCGGCAACGTGATTCCGCTGGTGCGCGAAGCGCCGGTCAAGATCCATCCGCCGCTGGTGGTGCTGTGCGACATCTCCGGCTCGATGAATCCCTACGCGCGCATGTTCCTGCATTTCCTGCACGCCATCACCAACGACCGCGACCGCGTTTCGGTGTTCGTGTTCGGCACGCGCCTGACCAA
>CAZTSJ010000294.1:0-15635 GCA_964616875.1 uncultured Bordetella sp.
CGGGCATGAAGGTCACCGTCGGCCTGCGCAAGAGCGGCCCGTCCTGGGACAAGGCGAAGAAGGCCGGCCTCAAGGTCGCCGAAATCGGCGCCGCGGTGAAAAGCGCCGACATCGTCATGATGTTGATGCCCGACGAGCACATCGCCGCCGTGTACAACGAGTTCGTGGCGCCGAACCTGAAGAAGGGCGGCGCGCTCGCTTTCGCGCATGGCTTCAACATCCATTACGGCCAGGTGCAGCCGCGCAAGGATATCGACGTCTGGATGGTCGCGCCCAAGGCGCCCGGGCACACGGTGCGTTCCACCTACGCCGCGGGCGGCGGCACGCCGATGCTGGTGGCAGTGCACCAGAATCCGTCTAAAAAGGCGCGCGACATGGCGCTGTCCTACGCCTCGGCGATCGGCGGCGGCAAGGCCGGCATCATCGAGACCAACTTCAAGGAAGAGACGGAAACGGATCTCTTCGGCGAGCAGACCGTGCTGTGCGGCGGCACCGTCGAGCTGGTGAAGGCGGGTTACGACACGCTGGTGGAAGCGGGCTACGCGCCGGAGATGGCGTACTTCGAGTGCCTGCACGAATTGAAGCTCATCGTCGACCTGATGTACGAGGGCGGCATCGGCAACATGAACTACTCGATCTCGAACAACGCCGAGTACGGCGAGTACGTGAGCGGGCCGAAGATCATCGACGCGGGCGTGCGCGCGCGCATGAAGGAAGTCCTCGGCCGCATCCAGTCGGGCGAGTACGCCAAGGAGTTCGTGCTCGAGAGCCGCGCCGGGCAGCCGACGCTGCTGTCGCGCCGGCGCCAGACCGCCGAGCACTCGATCGAGAAAGTCGGCGCGCGGCTGCGCGAGATGATGCCCTGGATCCGGAAGAACCGCCTTGTCGATCAGTCGAAGAACTAGCGGCCATGAGAGTTTTGCCGTTCGTACTGTTTAGCGTTTTACTGGTTTCGGGCTGCAACAAATTGCCCGAATCAGAAACGGCGAAGCAAGTCGGCGCGCAACCCAAGCAGATCATCAACAAGGTGACGGACGACGTGAACAAGGCTCTGCAAAAAGGCGTCGAGCGGAGGCAGGAAGCGGAGAAAAAAGAATAGCGGATGGCGGCGCGATATCCGCATCCGCTCATCGCCAGTGAAGGCTGGCCGTTCCTGGCAATCGGTCTCGGGTTGTCCCTCGGAATTCATCTCTGGCTCGGTTTCGCCTGGGCGCTGCCGTTCTGGCTGGTCACGCTTTTCGTCCTGCAGTTTTTCCGCGACCCGCCGCGCGAGGTTCCAGACGATCCCCAGGCCGTACTCTCGCCGGCCGACGGCCGCGTCGTCGCGGTGGAGAAGGTGCGCGATCCCTATCTGGAGAGGGATTCGCTCAAGATCTCGGTCTTCATGAACGTGTTCAACGTGCATTCCAACCGCGCGCCGGTGGACGGCACGGTCAAGCAGCGCTGGTATCACGCCGGATCATTCCTCAACGCCGCGCTCGACAAGGCCTCGCTCGAGAACGAAAGGAACGCGCTGTGGCTGCAGACCCGCGCCGGCGAGGACGTCACCTGCGTGCAGATCGCCGGTTTGGTGGCGCGCCGGATTCTCTGCTATGTTGACCAGGGAGCTGCTCTGGAGAGGGGACAGCGCTACGGTTTCATCCGCTTCGGGTCTCGCGTTGACGTGTACCTGCCGCCAGACGCAGAGGTGAAGGCTGCGCTTGGCGACAAGGTGTATGCAACGGAGTCGGTCCTTGCAAGGTTGAAGGCGCATGGGTGATACGGAAGACTTCGAGGAATCCCGCGCCGAGGCCGCGCCGCGCGCACTGGGCGTGCTGCGCCGGCGCGGTATTTACCTGCTTCCCAACCTGTTCACCACCGGCGTGCTGTTCTGCGGTTTTTTCGCCATCGTACAGGCGATGAATGGCCGCTTCGATACTGCAGCGATCGCGATCTACGTCGCGCTGGTCCTCGACGGCATGGACGGGCGCGTGGCGCGCTGGACCAACACGCAAAGCGAGTTCGGCGCGCAGTACGACAGCATCGCCGACATGGTCGCCTTCGGCGCGGCGCCCGCCCTGGTGGCCTATACCTGGGTGCTGAAGGATCTTGGCACCGCGGGCTGGATCGGCGCCTTTATCTACTGCGCGGCGACCGGAATCCGCCTGGCGCGCTTCAATACCAACCTCGGTGTCGTGGACAAGCGCTACTTCCAGGGGTTGCCCTGCCCTTCGGGCGCGGCCGTGCTGGCGGGACTGATCTGGATGATCGTGGACTTCGGGCTCAAGCCCGACCAGTGGTATGTGATTGCGGGCGTGACCTGGGCCGCGGCCGTGTTCATCGGCGTGACCATGGTCTCGAACCTGCCCTTCTACAGCTTCAAGGAAGTGAACTGGAAGCAGCGCGTCCCGCTCTGGGTCATCCTCGTCTCGGTGGTCGGGCTCTCGATCGTCGCTTCGCGCCCGTCGCTGGTGTTGTTCGTCCTGTTTCTCGCCTACTCCGTGTCCGGATACGTGATGTGGGCGATGGGCCGCCGCGGCCGGCCGGTGCTGCCCGAAGAGTAGCGCGCGTTCACCCACCCGGCGTCCGTCGCACGGCTAAACGTGGCGCGCGCGCAGGCGGCGCGCGGCTTCGGTCTGCGCGCATAGCTTGAGGTAAACCTCGTCCAGATCGACCTTGGCGGCCGAGCCGGGGGCGAAGCCGCAGTCGGGGTTGAGCGTGATCCGCTTCGCGTCGATGCGCTGCAGCGCGCGTTCCACCCTGGCGACGATCTGCTCGGGCGTCTGCTTTTCGCCCGGCGTCACGTCGACGACCCCCAGGCCGAGCTCGAAGTCGCTGCGCAGGCGCCCGAGGCTCTCCAGATCGTCGGCTCCGGCTGCGGTGAACTCCATCGTCAGGTGCTGGACCTTGAGGCGGTTCAACTGCGCCAGGATCGGTCCGTAGGTTCCCGCATGGTGCTTCTCGCCGCGCACCCGCGCACCCGCCCGCCGGCACAGGTGCACTGCGAACTTCACGCCGCTGAAACCGTCCACCAGCGCGTTGATCATGTCGACGGCGAAATCGGCGGCGCGGTCCGGGTCTTCGTAGCCGCGGCGCACGCCGGGATCGACAAACAGGCACAGGTGCGGGTCGTCGATCTGCACGATGTCGATGCCGATGCGCCGGATCAGCTCGATTTCCCGCCGCAACGGCTCGACGCAGGCGCGCACGAAGTCGTCGCGCTGCGGGTAGGCCTTGCGCGAGCGCACCGGATGCCAGAGCCGTTCGCCGAGCAGGGCGGGCGCGGGTAGCGTGATCTTGGTGCCGACGCGCGCCACGCCCCTCAAGAATTGGGCCTCGCGGGCGATGAAGCCCGGCTCCTTGGGCGCAAGCTTTTCCGTGACGACCGTCCACGGCCTGCCGTCGGCGAGATTTGTTTCCAGCGCGAAGCCGTGCGCCAGCTCGGCGATAACGCCGATATAGGAGCGCCGCCGCCATTCGCCGTCGGTCACGACATCCAGCCCCGCCTGCTCCTGCAGCGATACGGCGTAGCGCACCGCCGTGTCCATGGCCTGTTCGTCAGCAGCATCCCACGCCGGTTTGTCGATCAGTTCGCGCACGTGTTGCGGGCGCGGCAGCGAGCCGACGACCGAGGCGGGAAAGAGGGGGAGCGCCTTCACTTGAGCCAGCCCTTCTGCGCGAGATCCAAGTCCTCCTGGGTGTCGATCTCGCGGTAATTGCCGTGCGTGTCGGCATGCCCGAACTCGACGCCCTGTTCGATCATGTCCTGGAAGAGATGGATCAGGTAGGCCTTCTGGAACTGCGCCGCCTCGCGGTACGGTTTGTTCCAGAATTCCCGTTTGCGGCGCTGATAGTGCTCGCGCAGCAGTTCTCCGCCGCGCGCGCTGAACTTGGCCACACCGATGAATTCGCCCGTCGCCTCCTCGTAGGGAATGGTCCGGTAGACGCGCTCGACCCTGCCGCCCCCGGTGAGCACTTTCTCCGCGTCGTGCGGCGGATGCTGCGTGCGCGGCCGGTAGTGCGTGCGCCAATCGGTGTCGATGCCGAGCGCGATGTCGGAGCTCGACGCCACGAGCCCCGCGACGATTTCACGCGTGAAAAGGATGTCGGAATAGGCGCTAAGGAACGGCCGATCCATCAGGTCCTCGGCGTACATCAGTGAAACCAGGATATTGTTCGACTCCCAGTCGGCATTGTGCCGGAACGTGAACTGCGGGTATTCGCGCTGCACCGCTTCGATGCGGTAACCGCCGATGAAGCAGATCTCGGTGGCGCCGCCGGCCTCGAGGGCTTCAATGGTCCAGTCGAGAATGCGTTTACCGCGTATTTCGGCAAAGCACTTTGGCGCGTTCTCGGTCGTCGGCATGAGCCGGCGTCCGCGCCCGGCTCCGATGATGATGGCGC
The DNA here is from genome assembly GCA_964616875.1 of uncultured Bordetella sp. Classification (GTDB taxonomy): domain Bacteria; phylum Pseudomonadota; class Gammaproteobacteria; order Burkholderiales; family SG8-39; genus RBG-16-66-20. The sequence goes on from CAZTSJ010000294.1 coordinate 4,384, forward strand.
GCATGCGGATATCTTATCTTGACAGTCCTTGCGCACTTCCGCCAACATCAACCAGGGAGGAAGAATGCTGAAGGTCGAGCGCTTGACCAAGACGTTCGGCGAGCTGGTGGCCGTGGACGACCTGTCCTTCGAGGTGCCGAGGGGGCAGATGCTCGGCATCATCGGGCGCTCGGGCGCCGGCAAATCCACGCTGCTGCGCATGCTCAACCGGCTGGTCGAGCCGACCTGCGGAAGCATCCATTGCGAGGCCGCTCCCGGCGGCGGCGACGTCCGCGCGCTCGGCGGGCGCCAGCTGTGCCTGTGGCGGCAGAAGTGCGCCATGGTGTTCCAGCAGTTCAACCTGGTGTCCCGCCTCGACGTGCTGACCAACGTCCTCATAGGCCGGCTCAGCTACCAGCCGACTGCACGTTCGCTGCTGAAGCTCTTCACGCCGCAGGAGCGCGCGTTGGCGGTCATGACGCTCGACCGGGTCGAAATGGCGCCGTTCATCCTGAAGCGCAGCGATACGCTTTCCGGCGGCCAGCAGCAGCGCGTGGCCATTGCCCGCGCGCTGGTGCAGGAGCCTAAGATCCTGCTGGCGGACGAGCCGATCGCCTCGCTCGATCCGCGCAGCGCGACGCGCGTGATGGAGATCCTGCGCAGCATCAACCGCGAAGACGGGATTACCGTCATCTGCAACCTGCATACGCTCGACACCGCGCGGACTTATTGCGAGCGCATCATCGGCATGCGCACGGGCAGGATTGTTTTCGATGGATCCCCGGACAGGCTCGACCGGGACCGGGTACAGGAAATCTACGGCGGGGTAGGCGAGGAGCAGGTCGACGAGAGCGTCACCTCGACCGCCCTTTGAGCAATGCGGGACTCAATGGAAGGAGAAACGGCATGAAATCCTCAAGCAATCTGAAGCTGTTGCTGGCTGCCGCCCTCGGCGGCAGTCTGCTGGCCAGCGGTTTCGCGTCGGCCCAGGGCGCGGCCGACTGGCGCAAGCTCTATCCCAAGTTTCGCTATGGGGTACAGGCGGTCGAGACGCAGGCCGCGGCGCTCACGCGCTACAAGGGATTCGGCGAGTATGTGAAAAGGAAGCTCGGCGTCGAACTGGAGCTTTTCCTTTCGGCCGAGTACGCGGGCGTGATCCAGGCGATCGGCGCCAAGCAGCTCGAGGTGATGGATATGGGCGCATCGGGCTACGCCGCGGCGTGGCTCGAGACCAGGGGAGGCGTCGAGCCGCTGGTGGTGCCGACCAATCCCGATGGCACGATCGGCTACTACGCGGTCGCGTTCGTGCGCACCGACAGCCCGTACAAGAACCTGAACGACCTGAAGGGCAAGGTCTGGGCCTGGGTGGAGCCGAACTCGTCCTCCGGCTACATCTTCCCGCTGGTGGGCTTTCGCAATATGGGGATCGAGCCGGAGAAACACTTCGGCAAGGTCGTCTATTCGGGCGGGCACGAGCAGAGCATCATCGGCGTGCTCGACAAGGCCTACGACGGCGCCATCACGTGGACCAACGATGTCGAGAAGCACACCCGCGGCGGCCTGCACATGATGCTGCAGCGGGGCGTGCTGAAGAAGGAGGACATTCGCATCATCTGGGTTTCGGACCTGATCCCCAATCCGGTGATCGCCATCCGCTCCGATTTGCCAAAAGAGATGAAGGCCGAGCTGAAGAGCATGTTCCTCAATCTGCACAAAGATGATCCGAAGGTGTTCAAGGAGGTCGTGCGCGGGGAATCGCAGGGTTACAAGGAAGTCGAGCACTCGGTCTACAAAATCGCCGTCGACCTGCGCGAGCAGCTCGCCAAAGACCGCCGCAAGAGGTGACGGCGCAGGATCAGACGTCCGACGCCCGGGTCCGGCGGTTCGAGGAGGCGTTCGCGCGCCTGCGCAGGCAGCAGCGCGTCCAGCTGTTCGGCTTCGCCATCGTTTTCCTCGTCGTCTTCAATATTGCCGCCGACGTCAGCAACTTCACGCCGCAGCGCCTCGCCGCCGGACTGCCGCGCATCGGCGAGTACATCGGCAAGACGCTGCCGGAGCTGACGCTCGGCAACCTTTTCGGCGACATCGCACAGTGGTACTACGGGTTCCTGCGCTGGCTGCTGTTGCTGCTCGACACCATGCTCATCGCTCTCATGGCGACGCTTTTCGGCGCGGTCGGTGGCTTCCTGCTCTGCTTTCCGGCTTCGCGCAATCTGGCCGGGAACTACGGCATCTATTTCCTCTTCCGCCGCCTGGCGGAGATCGGGCGCACCGTGCCGGAGGTGGTCTACGCGCTGATTTTCGTCGTCGCTTTTGGCGTCGGCCCTTTCGCTGGTTTTCTCGCGCTCACGGCGCATACCATCGGCGCGCTGGGCAAGCTGTTTGCGGAAGCGAACGAGAACATCGATGAACAGCAGCTCGATGGGGTGCGCGCCGCGGGCGGCAACTGGTTCGAGGTAATCCGCTACGCGGCGTTGCCGCAGGTGCTGCCGAACTTCACGACCTACACTCTGTGGCGGCTCGAGCTGAACATCCGCTCCGCCGCGATCGTCGGCTTCGTCGGCGCCGGCGGCATAGGCCAGGAGCTGTACCACGCGATCAGCTTCAATTACTACGAGGACGTGAGCGCGATCGTGCTGATGGTGGTGGCCACCATCATGGCCATCGACCTGATCTGCGAGCGCATCCGCCACCGGATCATCGGCCGGGAAAGCCTGCAATGGGCCTGAGCGCGGCTGCCATCGACAGCGCGCAGGTCGCATCGCTGCGCGAGCGCTTTCCACGCGCTTTTTCGCGCACGCCGCGCGAGCGCGCGGTGCTGCTTGGTCTTGCGCTCGGAGTGCTCGCCTTTGCCCTGTTCTGCCTGGTTCGCTTCGACGTCACGCCGGTGCGGGTCATCAACGGCCTGGAACGCTTCGGCAGAATCGCCGGCGCGCTCTTCCCGCCGACCCCGCGGGACGCCTTCTGGGACCTGGGCAAGGCCATGCTGGAGAGCATCGGCATGGCCTTCCTCGGCACGCTGATCGCCGCCATCATCGCCTTTCCGCTCGGTTTCCTCGGCGCACGCAACGTATTGCCGCTGCGCTTCATTCGCTTTCCGATCCGCCGCTCGTTCGACTTTCTGCGCGGAGTCGACGCGCTGGTCTGGGCGCTGGTTTATGTGCGCGCGGTCGGGCTCGGTCCGCTCGCCGGCGTGCTTGCCATCGCGACCACCGACATCGGCATCTTCGCCAAGCTGTTCGCCGAAGCGATCGAGAACGTCGATCGCAGGCAGGTCGAGGGCGTGCGCGCGGCCGGCGGCAACGCCGTGAAGACCGTGCGCTTCGGCATCCTGCCGCAGGTATTGCCGATCATGCTCTCGAACGTCCTCTACATGTTTGAATCCAACACCCGCTCGGCCACCATCCTGGGGATCATCGGCGCCGGCGGCATCGGCTTCGCGCTTTCGGACCGCATTCGCGCCCATCGCTGGGACGAGGTGGGCTTCATCATCATCATGATCATCATCGTGGTGGCATTGATCGATTTCGTCTCGCACGCCCTGCGCATGCGCCTCATCAAGGCCGGCGTTGACCGCCCGCTGGTGTCCGCAGGCGGCGTGGCGGCCCCGGCGCCCGCGAAAATGTTGCCCTGACCCCATTTTTCCGGTTATAGTCTGCTCATGACCACCGCGTTCGCACTCCTTATTGCGACGCTTACCAGCCTGTTTCTCCTGGCTGGCCTGCTGCTGCGCCCCGCGCGCACACACTAAATACCCAATTCGGCAGTACCCCTGACCCGCCTACCCGGCGGGGAGGACTTTTCGCATCCCTACACCCTAGGAGCGGTATATGAGCGCAAATACACGCACAGAAAAGCTGATCATCTTCGACACCACCATGCGCGATGGAGAGCAGTCGCCCGGCGCCTCAATGAGCAAGGACGAGAAGCTGCGCATCGCGCGCCAGCTGGAGCGCATGAAGGTGGATGTGATCGAAGCCGGCTTCCCGGCGTCCTCCAACGGCGACTTCGAGGCGGTCAGCGCGGTCGCCAAGCTGATCAAGGACAGCACGGTGGCCGGCCTGTGCCGTGCCAACGACAAGGATATCCAGCGTGGCATCGACGCGCTGAAAGGGGCGAAGTCCTGGCGCATCCATACCTTCCTCGCCACCAGCCCGCTGCACATGAAAATGAAGCTACGCATGACGCCGGACCAGGTGTTCGAGCAAACGAAGCTCGCGGTGCGCTACGCGAAGAACGCCTGCCCGGACGTGGAGTTCTCGCCCGAGGACGCCAGCCGCTCGGAGCCGGATTTCCTCTGCCGCGTCCTGGAAGCGGCGATCAAGGAAGGTGCAACCACGATCAACATCCCTGACACGGTCGGCTATGCCGTGCCGGAACAATTTGGAGAAATGATAAAAGATTTAAGGACAAGAATTCCAAATTCAGACAAAGCGGTGTGGAGCGTGCACTGTCATAACGACCTGGGCATGGCGGTGGCGAATTCTCTCGCCGCGGTGCGCATCGGCGGCGCGCGCCAGATCGAGTGCACGGTGAATGGTCTCGGCGAGCGCGCCGGCAACACCTCGCTGGAGGAAGTGGTCATGGCAGTGCGCACGCGCAAGGATTTCTTCAACCTGGAGACGAGAATTGACACCACCCAGATCGTGCCCGCCTCGCGCCTGGTGTCGCAAATCACCGGCTTCGTGGTGCAGCCGAACAAGGCGGTCGTGGGGGCGAACGCTTTCGCGCATGCCTCGGGCATTCACCAGGACGGCGTCATCAAGGCGCGCGAGACCTACGAAATCATGACCGCCGAGGACGTGGGCGAGAGCGCCAACAAGATCGTGCTGGGCAAGCTCTCGGGCCGCACCGCGTTCCGGCAGCGCCTGAAGGAAATCGGCATCGAACTGGACAACGAAGAGGGCTACAACAAGGCCTTCCAGCGCTTCAAGGACCTGGCCGACAAGAAATCCGAAATTTTCGACGAAGACCTCCTTGCGCTGGTGGCGCAGGAAGCGGGTTTCTCCAGCGATGAAGCCTGGGGCCTGGTCAGCATGAGCCAGGGCAGCGGCACCTCGGAAAAGCCTCACGCTGCCGTTGTTTTAAAGAATAAAAACAAGGAAATAAACGCAGAAGCAAAAGGCGACGGGCCGGTGGATGCGACCTTCAAGGCGATTGAAAGCGTGGCGAAGAGCGGAGCGGAGCTGCTGCTCTATTCGGTCAACGCGGTGACGCAGGGCACCGAGAGCCAGGGCGAAGTCACGGTGCGCCTGGCGAAGGGCGGGCGCATCGTCAACGGCGTGGGCGCCGACACCGACATCGTGGTCGCCTCGGCCAAGGCCTATATCAGCGCGCTCAACAAGCTGGAGAGCAAGCACGAGCGGGTAAATCCGCAATACCAGACCTAGCACTGAGTCAGGCTGGCAGGCCGGCTTTGGCGATGCTGTCGCGATGGTGCGCGAGATCGCTCTCGCGCTTGTAGTGCAGCACGGGCAGGAGCGTCGCGCTCCAGCTGAACCCCGGATTCAGGCCGAGCACTTCCTGCGCGTGATTGGCCGCGGCGGCGGTATCGCCCAGCTGTGCGTAGCAGGCCGCGAGAAACGCGTGCACGAACTGGTCGGGTGTGCCGATGCGCTTGAACGCTTCCACCGCCTCGCCATAGCGCCGGGCGACGAAGTAGGCGCGCCCGAGGTGGCTCCAGAAGCGCGGCGGGTGAAACGGATTCAGGCGCATCGCCTTCTGGATCCAGGGGATCCCTTCCTCGGGTTGCCCGAGCCAGGTCAGGATTTCCCCCTTCTGCACCACGATCAGGTCGTCGTTCGGGTTGAGCTTGAGGGCGCGGTCCTGGTGGAAGATCGACTTGTCGAAATTGTTGCGCAGCAGGTGCATCGCGGCCAGGACGCGCTGCACATCGCTGTCGTTTTCGTCCAGCTGCAGTGCCAGCGTAAGTTCGCTCTCGATCGTTTGTTCGAGCGCCGCGACGTCGTCGTTCCAGCCGTAGGTCCAGGCCTGGCCCGTGATGCAGGCCTTCCAGGCGTGCGCGTGCGCGTACTTGGGGTCGAGTTCTATCGCGCGCGCGATGAGGTGCTGCGCCTTGTCGTTGTCTTCCCGCTTCGAGCGGTGATGCAGCACTTTCGCCTCCAGCACGCACTCGTAGGCTGCCATGTTGCCGGGGGTCTTGCGCGCGGCGCGATCGAGTGCCGCGGCTTCCATGCGGCCAGGCAGAGTGGCGACGATGGCCGAGGTGATCTCGTCCTGGATGGCGAAGATGTCCTCCAGGTCCCGGTCGTAACGTTCTGCCCAGATGTGGCGGTCCGACTCGGCGTCGATCAGCTGCACCGTGACGCGCACGCGATTGGCGGCACGGCGCACGCTGCCTTCGACCACGTACTGCACGCCGAGCTCGCGCGCCACCTTTTTCACGTCTACTGCCTGGCCTTTGTACTTGAACGAGGTATTGCGCGAAATGACGAACAGATCGCGAAAACGCGAAAGGTCGGTGAGGATGTCTTCGGTCAGCCCGTCGGCGAAAAACTCCTGTTCCGCTGCGCCGCTCATGTTGGCGAAGGGCAGCACGATGATCGAAGGTTTCGTCTGGCGTGCTTGCGCTTGTGGTTTTGCTTCCGCCTTGATTCCGTCCATCACAATCCGGTACACCCGCACGCTTGCGGCGATGTTCTTCAGGCTGTGCTCGCCCAGGTCCTCGAACGCGAGATCGAGCTTGCGATGGACTTCGTCGTGCACCTTGGCCGAGACGCAAATGCCGCCGGCATGGGCGAGCGCCTCGACGCGTGCCGCGACGTTGACGCCGTCGCCGTAGATGCGCTCGCCCTCGACCACCAGGTCGCCGAGGTTGACGCCGACGCGGAACGCCATGCGGCGTTGTTCCGGGAGTGCCGTGTTGCGCTTGCCCAGTTCCGCCTGCCATTCGAGCGCTGCCTCGACCGCGTCCACCGCGCTGCCGAACTCCGCGAGGATATTGTCGCCGGGCATGTCCACGACGCGGCCGTGGTGCGAGCCGACGATTGCCGTGATGACGCCGCGGTATTCTGACAGGGTGCGCACGGTCGCAAGCTCGTCGGCGCCCATCAGACGGCTGTAGCCCGCGACGTCGGCACTCAATATGGCTGCCAGTCGGCGTTGTACCGCGTGTCCTCGTTCAGTGGTCATGATCCGCATATTATGTCGGAACGCGGCGCAGCTGCGCGAGGCGGTGTCATGAGCTCCAGTCAACTGTTCATCCTGTTGCCACTCGTGGGCGGGCTGGTTCTGCTCGCTGTAGCTCTTGTTTCTTTCCTTATGACGCGTGCGTTCGTCGCGAAGGCGGCGCGTGCCGAGGCCACAGTCGTGGGGGAGGAAAAATCCCTCAAGCATCCCGATGGCACGCCGAGCGCGGCCAGTGCGATCTTCTGGTTTGCCGAGTTCGAGGACAGAAAGGGGTTGCGTCAGCGACTTTCGCTCGGCGAAACCTTGAAGCTCGGTCCGTTCCCGATCCTGGGGCACAACTTTCCGCCTGCGGGCTCCAGGATCGGCGTGCTGTTCAATCCCGAAAACCCGTGGGAAGCGCGGCGGGACTCGTTCAACGAAACCTGGCGGACTGCCACCTATTTCAGTGCGGTCGGCGTCGTGTGCGTGCTGCTGTCGCTGGTGATGTGGGCCTTCGAACACTGGGTGTCATGACGCTCGGGCAAATCGTGGTGATCGGCGTGTTCGGAAGCATGGGCTGCTTCCTATCGGCACTCGCGTTAAAGCAGCTTGCGGGTACCGTGCGATTCCTGCGCAGCGGGATCCGGACCACGGCGACCGTCGTCGGGTATGAGACCGTCGAAATCCGATACGAGAAGGAACAAGCGACGAAAAGGAGTTTCCACCCGATGATCGAGTTCGAAGACGCGAGCGGTGGGAAGCAGCGCGTCACATTGCAGGAAGGCGAACCCGTAAAGTTCTATGCGGAGAGCTACCCGGTCAGCATCATTTATAAAGCGGATGATCCAAAGAGTGCGCGGATTGGCTCGTACCGCGACTTGTGGATCAACGACGCCATGCTGCTTGCCATTGGTCTGTCCCTGTTGGCGGGCGCGATCGCGACTTGGGCATTCGACGCCTCGGTCAGCTTCGTGATCCGCTGATTTCCGGCCGCGTCGCTCTCGCGTAAGCCACCGCCGCCGCGAAATAAACCAGGCTGAGCGAGATCTCGACGCCGGCTAGAAGTTGCGAAGTGCCGCGCTCGCTCCAGGCGCGCATCACGCCCTCCGCGAAGTAGGCCAGCACGAACATCGAGGTCCATTGATAGGTACGCCTTTTGCCTTCGACGATTCCCACCAGGGGAATGGCCAGCGGCAGGGCTTTCAGCGCCAGGTAGGAGCCGCCCGGCCTGAGCGGCGCTAGCCAGAGCTCCCAGGCGAGGCATAGCACCAGCAGGGCCAGGAGCAGGCCCGAGGCCAGCAGGCGTAGCAGGGACAAACTGCGGTTAATACTCCCCACGGCCTTCGGGATAGTGCTTTTCCCAGTTCCTGCCGTCGATCTTGAGGTAGGTCATGTCCTTGACCGTGCCCTCGTCCAGGCAGCGCGCGTTGACGCTGAAACCGTCGGGGTGGGAGCGCGGCACGTAGAAGGACTTGATGCCGCAGTGCGAGCAGAAGTAGTGCTTCGCCGTCCTGGTGTTGAACTGGTAGTTGGTCAGCGCCTCTTCCCCGCAAAGCAGCTTGAAGTGCTCCTTGCGCGCGAAAAGATGCAGGTAGCCGGTTTTGCCGCACATCGAGCAGTTGCAGTCGCCGACCTCGATCTCCGCCGGCGCCATCACCTCAAAGCGCACGCGCCCGCAATGACAGCCGCCAGCGTGTTTGATCAATTTATCTTTCATCCCTCAGCTTCAAAGCAATCTCGGCAAGACGCCTGCCCTGTGCTACGCACAAGCTGCGTTCGGCATCCGACAATGGGAGATCGTCGGCGATGCCGGCGAAGTGGCTCGCGCCATAGGGCGTGCCGCCGGTGCGCGTGGCGTTCAGCTCGGCCTGGGAGTAGGGCAGGCCGACGATCAGCATGCCGTGGTGCAGGAGCGGCAGCATCATCGAGAGCAGAGTTGTTTCCTGCCCGCCGTGCATCGCACCGGTGGAGCTGAAGACGCAGGCGGGCTTGCCGATGAGGGCGCCCTTGAGCCACAGCGGCCCGGTGCCGTCGATGAAGGCCTTCAGCGGCGCCGCCATGTTGCCGAAGCGCGTCGGACTGCCCAGCGCGAGACCGGCGCATGCTTCGAGGTCTTTCAGCTCGCAGTAAGGAGGCCCTTCGGTAGCCGGCGGCGGCCCGTCCAGGGCTGCCGTGGTGTCGTTGATCTTCGCCACCGTGCGAATACGGGCTTTTGCACCAGCCACGCGTTCGACGCCTTCAGCAATGTGTTCCGCCATTCGCCGTACCGATCCCCCGGCGCTGTAGTAAAGAACAAGAATTTCAACCATGCCTGTATCATAGCGCCTCGAGATGAGCACCATTCCCCGCCGCGAGCGCCTGATCGCCGCGCTCGACGTGCCCACAGCGGCCGAGGCGCGCGCGATGGTCGAGAGGCTCGGCGATTCGGTGAGCTTCTACAAGATCGGCCTCGAGCTCTCCACTTCGGGCGCCTACTACGAGCTTCTCGACTGGCTGGTCAAGCGCGGCAACCGCGTGTTCTGCGACCTCAAGCTCCACGACATTCCGGAAACCGTGCGCCGCGCGGTCGCCAACCTGCGCGGCCGCGGCGTCACTTTCCTCACGGTGCATGCGGATCGCGGCGTCATGGGCGCCGCGGTGAAGGAGAAGGGAGACTCAAAGATCCTCGCAGTCACGGTACTCACCAGCACCGGCCCTGCCGATCTCGCGGAGATGGGCTATTCCGGCAAGCTTGACGATCTGGTGCTCGCGCGTGCGCGTGCCGCTGCGGAGATCGGCTGCGACGGCGTCATCGTCTCCGGCCTGGAAGCGCCTGCCATCAAGAAAAATTTCGGCGCCAGGCTGCTCACCGTGACGCCGGGCATCCGGCCCGCGGGCGGCGATGTGGCCGATCAGAAGCGCGTCGTCGACGTGGCGCAGGCCTTCAAAAACGGGGCCGATTACATCGTCGTCGGCCGGCCGATCCGCGACGCCAAGGATCCCGCCCAAGCGGCCGAGGCAATTCAGTCGACTGTCGCTTCCATTTTTAAGAGCTAGAACTTGCAATCCATCATCGGCATGGCCGGGCTCCTGCTGCTGGCTTTCATGTTCAGCGAGAACCGCAAGGCAATTCCCTGGCGTGCGATCTGGGCGGGCCTCGCACTGCAGCTCCTGCTTGCGCTGCTCTTCCTCAAGCTGCCGTTCGCAAAAGATGCATTTCTGGCGCTCAACGAAGTTCTCGGTGCGCTGGAAAAATCCACCCAGGCCGGAACCGCGCTCGTATTCGGCTACCTGGGTGGCGGCCCGGCGCCGTTTGTCGTATCGGATGCGAATTCGAGCTTTATCCTTGCCTTTCGCGCGCTGCCGATCGTGCTCGTGATGAGCGCGCTCTCGGCGCTGCTGTATCACTGGGGCGTGCTGCCCTGGATCGTGCGCGGCGTCTCGTGGCTGCTCGAGCGCGCGATGCGCGTAGGCGGCGTGGTCGGCCTCTCCACGGCGGCGAACGTCTTCGTCGGCATGGTGGAAGCGCCGCTTTTCGTGCGGCCCTGGCTGCCGCGTGTGTCGCGCGGCGAGCTGTTCGCGATCATGGTGGGCGGCATGGCCTCCATCGCGGGTACCGTCCTGTTCCTCTACGCGAGCATCCTCGGCAAGATCATTCCGGACGCCGTGGCGCACCTGCTGATCGCCTCGATCGTCTCGGCGCCCGCGGCTCTGGTGATCGCCTTCCTCATGGTGCCGCCCACAGGGGAGGCCACTGGTGGCCGCCTCGAGATGAAATCCGAGGCCTCGGGCAGCATGGATGCGCTGACGCAGGGGACGCTCGGCGGCGCGCAGCTGCTGGTCAACATCATCGCGATGCTCGTGGTTTTCGTGGCACTGGTGACCCTTGTGAATTTGATGATCGCGCCCTATACCCTGCAAGGAATTCTCGGCTGGGCGCTGGCGCCGCTCGCCTGGCTGGCGGGAATACCCTGGTCAGAGGCGCAGGCCGCGGGAAATCTGCTCGGGACCAAGACCGTGCTCAACGAGCTGGTGGCCTACATCGACCTGGCGAACATGACCACGCTTTCCGAGCGCAGCCGGATGCTCATGACCTACGCCCTGTGCGGCTTCGCCAACTTCGGCAGCCTCGGCATCATGATCGGCGGCATGAGCACCATGTGTCC
>CAZTSJ010000295.1:0-3984 GCA_964616875.1 uncultured Bordetella sp.
TGGCGAAGTTGCTGGCGCAGGTGGGCCTGCCGCTGGAGGTGCTGTCGCGCTATCCGCACGAATTCTCGGGCGGCCAGCGCCAGCGCATCGCGATCGCGCGCGCGCTGGCGGTGGAGCCGAAGCTCATCGTCTGCGACGAACCGACCAGCGCGCCGGATGTCTCGGTGCAGGCGCAGATCCTCAACCTGCTCAAGTCGCTGCAGGACCGGCTCGGCATCGCCTACCTCTTCATCACGCACAACATCTCGATCGTCGAATACCTCGCGCACGAGGTCGCCGTGATGTACCTGGGCCGGATCGTGGAACATGGCGCCGCCGATGAGGTGCTCGGCAACCCGAAGCATCCCTATACCGAGGCCTTGCTCTCGGCGGTGCCGGCAGTACCGGCTGCGCCGGGCGTGGACGGCAAGCGCGAGATCATCCGTTTGAGCGGTGAACTGCCTTCACCGGCGCATCCGCCGCCGGGCTGCCATTTCCACCCGCGCTGCCCGAAGGCAATGCCAGAGTGCCGGCAGGCCTATCCGGAGGCGGTGGCGCTGGAGCGCGGCAGGACCGTGAACTGCCTGCTCTATCGCGCGTCGAAGGCGGCCAGCAGCAGCTGATTCAGGTCGCTCGGCACCGGCAGCAGTCCGCTGCGCAGCAGTTCACCGAGCTGGGTCTGGTCCTCGTCGGACAGGCCGCTGATTTCCTTCTTGAACTCGGCCGCCAGCCGTTCCTTGTCGCGCCAGGAAAGCTGCGCCAGCTTGAGCTGCGCCGCGCGCACGGTGAGCGCTTTTTCCGCGAAGTACTGGATCATCGTGCCGCGCACCGCCGCGTTTTTCGGATCCATTAGCGCCTCGTGCAGGGAGTCGAAAATCTCCTTGCGCTGGGCGTCGCTCAAGTAGATGAAGCTGTCGTCGATCAGGCGCCGCAGGTGCTCGGGTTCGACCCCGGTGCCGGGATAGTCGCGCGACGTATCGGGCACGACGGCGGGGGCGGCACGCGTCCGGGCGGCGTGCGCCTGGACCATCTCGCGCGCGACGCTGAGCAGGAACATGAGGATTGGGTCGGCAGCGGCAGGCGCGACAACGCCTGCAAAAAGCAGAGTGAAAAGCACACCCCTGCGCAGGTACCGGCCCATGGGGGGTAATTCTAGGCAAGCTTCGGCGAGCTGGTTACCGCAGAGCAGCAATATGACCTATACTGCTTTAAGTAAAAAATATAACTACTTGATTATTTAACAGGTCTCCCAGGAGCCTGTTTTCGAGGTTTTCCTTTAACTCCCTTGCCCGAGGGCTTTGACCTGGCTGGCGCAGCCTTGGTCTCGATGGTGAGCTTCTGGCCGACCGTCAGGCGCCCGATCTTGTTCCAGCGGCGCAGGCTCTCGACGCTGACGCGGTAGCGGCTGGCGATGCTGGGCAGGGTCTCGCCGGCTTTGACCGTGTGGGAGAAGCGCCGCGGGCCGGACACGGCAATCGGCGGCGCGTACATGATCGGCAGCCGGCCCAGGTCGCGCGCGCCGCCGGTGCCGGGAGCGGTCGGCACCACCATCAACGCCGGCATCGCGCGGGCGCGCGGACCGATGCCGTTGACTTCCTTCAGCTGCGCCAAGCCGACGCCGAACTTCTTCGCGATGCCATCCAGCGTGTCGCCCTTCTTCGGCTGGTAGGTCTGCCAGGACACGAGCGACTTGTCGTCGTACTTGGTGAGGTTCTCGTGGAAAGTCTCGACCCGGTCGGCGGGCAGCACGATGCGCGGCGTGAGCTCGGCGCGGATCATCGGCCGGCTGAAGCCCGGGTTGAGGGCGATGAATTCCTCCACCGGCATCTCGGCAAGCTTGGCGGCGAGCCGCACGTCGATGTCGCGCGTCCTGGCGACGGAGGTGAAATAGACCTGGTTCGGGATCGGCTCGAGTTCGATGCCGAACGCGGCGGGGTTGGCAATGATGTTCTTCAGCGCCTGCAACTTGGGCACGTACTGGCGCGTCTCCAGCGGCATCGAAAGGCTCGAGTAGTCGAGCGGCAGTTTCGCGGCGCGGTTTTTCTCCAGCGCGCGGGCGACCGCGTTCTCGCCCCAGTTGTACGAAGCGAGCGCCAGGTGCCAGTCGCCGTGCATCTGGTAGACGTCACGCAGGTAATCCAGAGCCGCCGCGGTCGAGGCCACGATGTCGCGCCGGCCGTCGTACCACCAGTTCTGCGTCAGTTCGTAGCGCTTGCCGGTGCCCGGGATGAACTGCCACAGCCCGGAAGCGTGCGCGCGCGAGTAGGCCATCGGGTTGAACGAGCTCTCGACCATGGGCAGCAGCGCCAGTTCGGTGGGCAGGCCGCGCTTCTCGATTTCCTCGACGATATGGAACAGGTACCTGCGGCTGCGCTCGAAGACGCGCTTGAGGTAATCCGGGCGCGCCACGTACCAGGCGGTCTTTTCGGCCACCAGCGGACCGGCAAGGTCCGGCATCGAGAAGCCATCCCGGATGCGCAGCCAGACGTCGTCCTGCCGGACGGTGCGGTCGACGCGGGCCAGTTCGCTCGGCTTGCCGAGTTCTTCGCGCCCGCCTTCGAACGGCGGCAGGCGGTTCGAATCAAGGGGAACTGCATTCGCGGCCTGGTTTCGCGCCATGCGCGGGTCGGGCGGGACTTCACGGAATCCGAGCACCGGGGATGCCGGCTGCACGCGCGGCGCTGCCCCCGCTTCAGGGCTCGTCGGCGGCGAAGCGCAAGAAGAGAGGAACGCCGCAACAGCGCACACCAGGAACCGGGTTCGGGTCGCTTGCACAACCCGCATTAGAACCGATTTTTCCATTCCCTGATTGCAGCGAACACCCGCGCCGGGTCGGCGGCGCGGGCGCCCAGGTACTTGTTGGCAGACTCAATCACCACCGGCTCGGCACAACGCAGGAACGGATTGGTGGCGCGTTCCTCGCCCAGCGTCGAGGGCAGGGTGGGCTTGCCGGCGGCGCGCAACTTTTGCGCGCGCTCTTCGCGCGCCGCAAGTTCGCTGTTGTGCGGATCCACGGCGCGCGCGAACTTGATGTTGGCGAGGGTGTACTCGTGGCCGCAATAAACTTTCGTCGCGTCGGGCAGCGCCGCCAGTTTCGCGAGCGACGCGAGCATTTGTTCCGCGGTGCCTTCGAACACGCGGCCGCAGCCGCAGGCAAACAGCGTGTCGCCGCAGAACAGGGATTCCAAGCCATAATAGGCGACATGCGCACGCGTGTGTCCCGGAATGTCGAGCACCTCGAAGGACGGCACTGGTGCCGTTTTCTCCGCCTTGAGCTCCGGAATTTCTACCTTGTCGCCCTGGCCGACCGGATGGGTCAGCGCCGGAATCGGTTCGCCCTTCGGCCCGAACACCGGGACCTTCGCCATCGCCACCAGTTCGGCGATGCCGCCGACGTGGTCGGGATGGTGATGCGTGGCGAGGATCGCCACGAGCGTGAGTCCTTCGCGCGCGAGGTACTCTTTCACGGGTCCGGCTTCCCCCGGGTCCACCACCGCAGCATTTTTCCCGCGGCGCAGCATCCAGATGTAGTTGTCCTGAAACGCGGGCAGCGGAACGATTTCGAGCATGGACCGGCAATCCTTCGTATCTAACGACGCGCACCAGTATAACGGCGCGCGCCCCGGGCTCGCGGAGTGGTTTGCCACGCCGCAGGGCCGCTATGTGCTCGATTGGGAACAGGAACAGTTCGACAACGCCACCGAGGACGTGTTCGGTTACCGCGCGGTGCAGGCCGGGGTGCCCGGAATCGATTTCCTGCGCGCCAACCGGATCCCGTTTCGCTTCACGCTCGCGCTCGAGCCTGGCGCGACGCTCGCCGCCGATCCGATGCAGTTGCCGCTTGCGAACCAGAGCGTGGACCTGGTGGTGTTGCCGCACACCCTGGAATCCACCGCCGATCCGCACCTCGTGCTGCGCGAGGCGGAGCGCGTGCTGATTCCCGAAGGCCAACTGGTCATCTCCGGCTTCAACCCGCTGTCTCTGTGGCGCATGCGGCAACTATTC
>CAZTSJ010000296.1:0-3198 GCA_964616875.1 uncultured Bordetella sp.
CGCGGCGGAGAAGGGGCTGGAATTCCTCGCTACGCTTCCGGCTGACCTGCCGCTGGCTTACGGCGACTCCGGCAGAATCGCGCAGTGCCTGATGAACCTCGCCGGCAATTCGCTCAAGTTCACCAAGGCGGGCAAGGTCGAAATCTCGGTCGCGGAGAAGGACGGCCTGCTAACCTATCGCGTCACCGATACCGGCGTCGGCATTCCGCCCGACAAGATCGCGAGCCTTTTTACCGAGTTCAAGCAGACCGACGCCACCATCGCGAGCGAATACGGCGGCACCGGCCTGGGTTTGAGCATCAGCAAGAAATTCGTCGAGATGCACGGCGGGCGCATCTGGGTTGAGAGCGAACTGGGTAGGGGGTCGGCGTTCATATTTGAAGTACCACTACGGGTAAAAACAACATGAAAACCATCCTCTATGTCGAGGACAACGAAGCGAACCGCATGATCGTGCGCGACCTGCTCAAGCGCACGAAGTACGTGCTGATCGAGGCCTTCGACGGCGAGGCGGGCGTGGCGATGGCGCTGGAGCGCTTGCCGGACCTGATCCTGATGGACATCCAGCTGCCGAAGATCTCCGGTCTGGAGGCGATCCGCAGGCTGCGCGCCGCAGCCCCGACCGCCGCGACGCCGATCATCGCCATCACCTCCTTCGCGCTCTCGGGCGACGACCAGAAGGCCAAGGAGGCCGGCGCCACCGCCTACCTCGCCAAGCCCTACAGCCCGTTCGACCTGCTCAAGCTCATTCGCCTGCACGCGCCCGAGGCGTGAAGGAGTGGGGGAGTGGCCCGGAAGACCGGACCGGCCGCGATCGCGGTACTAGGCTTCTATCTTTTCAGGCGGTAGTAAAACCACCTTTCCGCGGCGCCAAACAACCACCGATTCGCCGCGCGCCTTGTGCCCACGAAGGGCTTTTCGCACCGCGTCCCTTGCGGCCCCGAGGAGCGTCCTTGCGCTAAAACCCTTCGAGCCCTTTCGGCTGGATTTAGGTCCTCGAGAGCGGGTCATTTTCATAGAGTTTCCTCATTCGATCCCAAGGTCCGCCCCTCACAATCTGCAACGGTCCACCCAGGTTCCGCCAGCCGATTGCTCGAGGCTCCGGCGCGTCCGAATTGTCGAGCATCAGCCACGAATCGCAATCGGACGATACAGATTGAAGAAATTGGCAAGGCTGCGTTCGTAGCGGCGGCGTATGACTGCCTCCGGAATCGAGTGTCCACCTGCTCGAACCCGGGCGGCAACGCGGGCGACCGCCATGTCCGCACTCGGCAGCCACAGGCAGATAAGATGGAACAGGTAGCCTCTTGCGCGCATAAGTTCGATCCGGCGCAGCAAGGCACGGCTTGCCAGCGTTGATTCGAAGGCAAGGTCCATTCGGCTGCGCGAAAGCTCATTGACTTGGCCGAGCATCAGGCGTCCGGCCCGAAAATCCACACTTTTGCCGGATGCATCACGAAGACCTGCCGCGATCTCATGCGCATTGACAAATGCTTCCACGCGGCGTTCACCCGAGAGAATTTTCGCGTGCATCGCCGTTTTCCCTGCACCATTCGGTCCGCCGAGAACGAAGAGTTTTGGCAAACGGCTAGATGAGCGCGCCCATATTCCGACAACTCTACTATGATGATGGTGTCGACATCGGATCCGACGGGGAGGCGGCCGGTGACACGAACGACGAAGACTGCATCGGCGGTAAGCGCGAAAGCCCTGCTCGCGGCGCTCGACCGGCTGCCGGTCGCCTTCGCCCTCTTCGACGCCAGGCGGCGGCTCGCGGCCTGGAACGCGCCGCTGGCGGCGCTAGGACTGTTTCCCAAGTCGATCCTCAAGCCGGGCGCGTCGCTCGCGGAGTTCCGACGCCGCGACGCCGGGCTGAGGCGGAAGGCAGTCGGCCCGCACGATGTCTGCCTGGAGACGGGCAAGGTCCTTCAAGTCGTCCGCAAGCGGGTACCGCCGGGGCAGCTGCTCCTGACCTATGAGGACGTCACCGAAGCCCGCCTCGCCGCGCAGCGCTACGACACGGCGTCGCGCGCGATAAACGAAGGCGTCTACGACTGGGACATCGCCGGGGGCAGGACCTACTACTCCGAGCGCGTCGTCAATGCAGTAGGGCTGACGCAGAAGGAGTTGCGCACCGCCGCCGACTGGCTCAAGCGCGTCCATCCCGAGGACCGGCCGCGCTTCGAGGCCGCGATCCTGGCGCATTTCAAGGGCGAGACCGAGCGCTTCGAATGCGACTACCGGTTCCGCGCCAGGAACGGCAGCTGGCGCTGGGCGCGCCAGCACGGCATTGCGGTGCGCGACGCGCGCGGGCGCGCGGTGCGCATGATCGGCTCCACCGGCGACATCAGCGAGCTCAAGCACGCCGAACTTGCCCTGATACGCGCTCATGAGGAAACCACCGAAGCGCTCGAGCGGCAGACCGCGACGGCGGAAATCCTCAGGGTTATCGCGGGTTCGCCCTCGGACGTTCGCCCCGTCTTTGAGGCGATTCTGCGCAGCGCGACGCGCCTGTGTTCCGCCGAACGCGGCATCGTTTTCCGCTACGAGGCCGGAACGTTCCTGGGCGTGTCATCGCAGGGACTCAGCGAGGAGGCCAGAGCGGAGTACATGACGCGGCGGATGCATGCGGGACCGCAATCCGGCCTCGGCCGAATGCTCGCGGCGAGGAAGCCGGTCCACGTGGCGGATGTCACCGACGACGAGGCCTATCGCCAAGGCGACCCCTTGCGCATGCGGACCGTAAAGCTGCTTGGCGCGCGCACAGTCATGTGGCTCCCGCTTCTGAAGGACGATTCAGTGATCGGCGCGTTTGCGATCTACCGCCAGGAGGTGCGCCCGTTTGCCGAGCAGCAGATCAACTTGGTCCAGACCTTCGCCAACCAGGCGGTGATCGCGGTCGAGAACGTGCGCCTGTTCAACGAGACCAAAGAGGCGCTCGAGCGGCAGACGGCGACGGCGGAGATTCTCAAGGTCATCAGCGGTTCGATGGCCGATACGCGGCCGGTATTCGACGCCATGGTGCAGAGTTGCGAGCGGATTTTTCAGGGTTTTCTCGTCGGCATCAGCGTGGTCGGCGCAGACGGTCTGCTTCACCTCGGCGCCTACCATGGCCCTGGCCACAAAGAGTTCGAGAGCCTTTTTCCGATGCCGCTCAACCGCGATACCGGTGCGGGTTCGGCGATTCTCGCGCGCCAG
>CAZTSJ010000297.1:0-17989 GCA_964616875.1 uncultured Bordetella sp.
ATTTTCCAGGCGGCCACTGGAACGAAGTGGACGCACATCCCCTACAAGGGCGGCGGCCCGGCGATGATCGACCTCATGTCCGGGCAGGTGAACCTGCTCTTCGCCTCGGTGCTGGAGGGATCGGGCCACATCAAGGCAGGCAAGCTGAAGGGTCTCGCTGTCTCGCACGCCAAACGCAATCCCGCGATTCCCGACGTGCCGACGCTCGCTGAGGCGGGCGTGAAGGACGCCGAGTCGGGCTCGTGGATCGCGCTCCTTGCCCCCGCCGGTACGCCGGCTGCCGTGATCGAGAAAGCCGCGGCCGACGTGAAGGAGGCGGTGGCCATCCCCGAGATCCGCGAAAGGCTGATCGCGCAGGGCGCGGTGCCGCAGGCGGGCACGCCGAAGGAGCTGCAGGCGCTGATCGACGCCGACCTGCGGCGCTACGGCCGCATCATCCGGGAACAGGGCCTCAAGACTGAATAAGGACGCAAAGAAAAATCATGAAGACGAGGGTCACGGAAATGCTCGGCATCGAGTACCCGATCATCCAGGGCGGGATGCAATGGGTCGGCTTCGCGGAGCTCGCTTCCGCTGTCTCGAACGCGGGGGGCCTGGGCATCCTCACCGCGCTGACGCAGCCGACGCCGGAGGACCTGCGCAAGGAAATCGCGCGCTGCCGGCAGATGACCGACAAGCCCTTCGGCGTCAACTTGACGATCCTGCCGACGATCAAGCCGCCGCCCTACGCGGAATACATGCAGGTGATTTTCGACTCGGGCATCAAGATCGTGGAGACGGCGGGCAACAGCCCGCGCGATTTCGTGCCGAAGTTCAAGCAGCACGGCATCACGGTGGTCCACAAGTGCACCTCGGTGCGTCACGCGCTCTCAGCCGAAAAGCATGGCGTTGACGTGATCTCCATCGACGGCTTCGAGTGCGCCGGCCACCCGGGCGAGGACGACGTGACGAACCTGATCCTGATTCCGGCCGCGGTGCGCGCCTGCAAAATTCCGGTGCTCGCCTCGGGAGGCATTGCGGATGGCTACCAGATGGCGGCCTGCCTCGCGCTCGGCGCCCAGGGCATCAACATGGGCACGCGATTCATGTGCACCAGGGAGGCGCCGATCCACGACCGGGTGAAGCAGGCGCTGGTGGACGCCGGCGAGCGCGACACCAACCTCATTTTCCGCACCATGCGCAACACTTCGCGCGTGCTGAAGAACAAGGTATCGGACGAAGTGGTGGCGATGGAAAAAAAGGGCGCGGCCTTCGAGGACGTGCGCCACCTGGTGGCCGGCGCGAAGGGGCGCAACGCGATGCAGACCGGCGAGGTGGACGCCGGCATCGTCAGCGCCGGCATGGTGATCGGCCTCATCAAGGACATCCCGAGCTGCAAGGAACTCATCGAGCGCATCGTGCGCGAGTGCCGCGAGTCACTCGCCGCGGCGCGCGCCATGGCGGCCTGAAAATCGGGGCCTGACCCCGATTGCTAAAAATCGGGGCCTGACCCCGATTGCTACTTCTTTTTCGGTTCGCGGATCATTTTCGGCCCGCCCTGGCCGACGGTGCGCTCGTAGGAGCCGTCGCTGGTCTTGACGTACTTGGTCATGCCGAGATCCTTGATCCGGCTGTCGGACTTGGTCGAGTACTTGCCGTGCACCGGCACGGCGCTGATCAGGCGCTCGACCGCTTTGCCGCAGTCGGGGCAGCTCTCGAGCTTGGCGTCGGCGACGCGCTGGTAGACCTCGAAGCGGCCGTCGCACTGCTTGCATTTGCCCGACAGCGGCGCGTATTCGTAGATTGGCATGGCGCATTTTACATTTATGAAACAATGACGCCATGACCTCTACACTGCGCGGCGCTCTTTGGATGAGCGGCGCGGTGCTTTCCTTCTGCGCCATGGCGATCGCCGCGCGCCAGCTGCTCGATCACACCGGCACCTTCGAGATCCTGTTCTTCCGCACCGGCGTCGCGCTGCTCATCGTGCTGGCGGTGGCCATGCGCACCGGCATCGCGACGCTGCGCACGCGCCACATCGGCGTGCACCTGTGGCGCAACCTGTTTCACCTCGGCGGCCAGGCCTCGTGGGTGTTCGCGCTCGGTGCGCTGCCGCTCGCCACCGTGTTCGCGATCGAGTTCACGGCGCCGATCTGGACCGCGCTGCTGGCGACCTTGATGCTGGGCGAGCGGATGAACCGCGGCCGGGTGGCGATGCTCGTGCTGGGCTTCGCCGGCGTGCTGGTGATCCTGCGCCCGGGCCTGGCCATCGTGCAGCCGGCGGCGCTGGTGATGCTGTTCGGCTCGCTGTGCTTCGCGGTGCAGATGATCGGCACCAAGCGGCTCTCGGCCACCGATTCGCCGCTCGCGGTGCTGTTCTGGATGTCGGTGATCCAGACGCCGCTGTGTTTCGCCGCGGCGCTGCCGGACTGGAGCGCGCCGCGGGCCGGCGACTGGCCATGGATCGCCGCCATCGGCATCGGCAGCTTCACCGCGCACTACTGCCTCACGCGCGCGATGCGGCTGGCCGATGCCACCGTCGTCGTGCCGGTGGATTTCTTCCGCCTGCCGCTGATCGCCGTGGTGGGTGCGTTTTTCTACGGCGAGCCCTTCGATCCGGCGGTGATCGCGGGTGCGGTGATGATTTTCGCCGGGGTCTACTACAGCCTGTCGCGCGAGGGCAGGCGAGTTCCCTGACAAAACGTGGTCTGACCCCGATATTTGGAAAATCGCGGGTTGGCCGCGATCTGCGCATGGCTGGGATGCTCAAAGAGCGTTTGCGCAACGCTGCTGCGCTGCGGCATGATTGGCGGTTTAATCTGTCATGTCCATGTCCAACCGCCGCGCCATGATCCTGCTGCTCGTGCTGAGCGGCGCCATCATTTCCATCTGCATGGGCCTGCGCCAGAGCCTGGGCCTGTTCATGCGGCCGATGGGCGTCGACCTCGGCATCACGGCGGCGGCCTTCGGGTTCTCCATCGCGCTGCAGAACATCGTGTGGGGCCTGGCGCAGCCGTTTTCCGGCGCGCTCGCCGACCGCTACGGGGCGCGGCCGGTGATCTTCGTCACCGCGCTGATCTTCGCCCTCGGCCTGCTGACCCTGATGGTCTCGACCAGCTTCCCGGGCGGCCTTATCGTCGCCGGCTTGCTCCTAGGCATCGGCACGACCGGCTTCAGCAACCTGTACGGCAGCATCTCGCGCGTCACGCCGGTCGAGCGGCGCAGCCAGACGGTGGGCCTGGTCGCAGCCGCAGGCTCGCTCGGCACGATGGTACTCGCACCGCTCGGCGGCTGGCTGATCGACGGGCCCGGCTGGCGCACGGCGATGGTGGTGTTCGCGGCGCTCGGCGCCTCGATGGCGCTGCTGGCGCTGCCGATCAGGGAAATCCGGGAAAAAGTCTCTACGGAAAAGAAAATGCAGCTGGGCGAGGCGCTACGCCAGGCGATCGGGCACCGCGGCTACCTGTTCATGACGCTCGCCTTCTTCGCCTGCGGCTTCCAGCTGATCTTCCTCACTACGCACCTGCCGGCGTACCTGGCGCTGTGCGGCGTGGCGCCGGGCGTGGGCGCCACCGCGCTCGGCCTGATCGGCCTGTTCAACGCCATCGGCACCTACATCTTCGGCCAGCTCGGCGCGCGCTACAGCCAGAAGCACCTGCTCGCGCTCATCTACCTGCTGCGCACGCTGTTCATCGTGCTGTTCCTGGCAGCGCCGATCAGCGCCGCCTCGACGCTGGTTTTCGCTGCAGCGATGGGCTTCCTCTGGCTCGGCGTCACACCGCTGGTGACCGGCATCATCGCCCGCGTGTTCGGCCTGACGCACTTCAACTCGCTCTACGGCGTGGTGTTCCTCAGCCACCAGGTGGGCTCGTTCTTCGGCGCCTGGATGGGCGGCCTGGTGTTCACCTATGCCGGCAACTACGACTTCGCCTGGGGCGCGTTGATTGCGATCGGTCTCGCGGCCTTCACCCTGCAGTGGTTGATGGATGAAAGTCCGCCGGCGCAGCATCCCAGGCTGGTGCCTGCATGAACTTGACGCGCTCGCCAGCGAGCGTCTAAATTGCGTCAACCAACAGGGGGAACCAAATGACTTCGATGTTCACACGCTTCATCTGCCGCGTCCTGGCAGCCGCCATGGTCGTCCTGCCGTTCCACGCGCAGGCCGGCGTCATCGGCACCGACCAGGCCGTTGCCGCCGAGGCCCGCACCGCGCGCGTCACTGTCGCCGGATTCGTCGCGCGCAGCGAAGTCGCGGGCAAGTTGCAGGCGCTCGGGCTCTCGCCGCAGGCGGCGAGCGAGCGCGTCGCCGCGTTGTCGGATGCCGAAGTATTGAGCCTGGCGGGCCGCATCGAAGCGCTGCCCTCCGGCGGCATCGCGGGCATCCTGCCGATCCTCGCCGCCGTGCTGCTGATCTACTTCCTGATCATCGAGCCGAGCACCGCCAAGGACACCAAGGGGACCACCAAGCCGGCGCCTGCTAAGCCCGCGCCTGAGAAGAAGTAAAGTTTTTGCTACACTAGAATTCCACAACCACGAAAGGAGGTGATCCAGTGAGAGACCACCAAGGCAAGAACGGCGGGAATAGCTCCGGATCAACTCGTAACGCAAGGAGCTTTACCGGCTAGTCGCCGGCAATGCCTTAGCAATACAAACGCCCCGGCCGCCACGTGCGCCGGGGCGTTTTCTTTTGCGCTTCACTCGATCTTGATATTGGCCTCTTTCGCGACACGGCTCCATTTCGCGATCTGGTCGCGGATGAAGGCGGCGAACTCCGCCGGGGAGGAGGGCGCCGCGTCGAGGCCTTGTGCGGCGAAGCGCTCCAGTACTTCCGGGCTCGCGAGCGCCTTGAGCAGCGCCTCCGAGAGCTTCGCCACCGCGGCGGGCGGCGTGCCGGCCGGAGCAAGCACGCCCTGGAAGCCGATCGCATCCACCGCGGGATAGCCTGCCTGCTCGAAAGTCGGGACATCGGGCAGCGACGCGAGACGGGACTTGCCCGTGAGCGCGAGTGCCTTCACCCGGCCGGCCTTGATGTAGGCCAGCGTGACCGGCGGTGCATCGATCATGATCTGCACCTGCGCGCCGAGCAGATCGGTCACCAGCGGGCCGCTGCCCCTGTAGAACACGAACGGAATGTCGAGGCCCGCGGCGCGCTTGAACTGCTCGGAGGCGAAATGCGGCGACGAGCCGGCGCCCGCAACGCCGAAATTGAGCTTGCCCGGATTGGCCTTCACATAGGCGACAAACTCCTGCACGTTGTTGGCGGGCACGGTGGCGCTGATCGTGGCCAGCAGCGCGTTGGTGGTGGTCAGGCCGACGGCGACGAAATCCTTCACCGGGTCGTAGGTCATCTTCGAATACACCGAAGGATTGATGGCGATGGTGCCGGTGTTGCCGAGCACGATGGTGTAGCCGTCGCCGGGTTGCTTGGAGGCGAATTCGAGGCCGATCATGCCCGCGGCGCCGCCCTTGTTGTCGATCAGCACCGGCTGGCCGAGCACTTCCTGCATCTTCGGCTGCAGCGTGCGGGCGACGAAATCCAGGTTGCCGCCGGGCGGGAAGGGCACCACGAACTTGATCGGCTTGTTGGGGTAAGGCTGCGCCTGCGCGGCGAGCGAAATGAGCAGGCCGGCGATCAGATGGAACGCTTTCATGGCTCCTCCCGAAAAAAAAGCCCGGTCGCCCGGGCCTTTTTAGATTGTTGCAAGCGCTGGTTAGAGCGGCTTGATGTTCGTCGCCTGGTCGCCTTTCGGCCCCGTGGTGATGTCGAAGGAAACCTTCTGGTTTTCCTTCAGGCTCTTGAAGCCCGAGCCCTGAATCGCGGAGAAGTGCGCGAACACATCCTTGCCGCCGCCATCCGGGGTGATGAAGCCAAAACCCTTCGCATCGTTAAACCACTTGACGGTTCCGGTTGCCATGTCTGATTGCCTCTCGAATATAAATTGATGATTTGGGCCTATGCCCGCCTTGCCGGTACCACCAAGAGAGATTAGCGCAGGGTTTGTTTACTAGACCAGCGGGAACTCATTGAGGAAGCCAGCGGGGGCGATCATACACCAAAGGTAAAATCGGGGGCAAATGCAAAACTCCGCGTTTTGCGCCGCGGCAATGTTGGGGCATCCGGCCGGGTGCGCGGGGTTATATTGGCCGCAATGAAAAAGCCGGTGATACTCGCGGTGGACGATGCGCCCGATCTTCTGGCGCTGATGGCCAAGACGCTGTCCGTCGATTACGAGGTGCGCACCGCGGAGAGCGGCGCCAGGGCGCTCATCGCGGCGGCGGCCGAACCGCAGCCTGCGCTGATCCTGCTCGATGTCGAGATGGAGGGCATCACGGGCTTCGAAGTGTGCAAGGCGCTCAAGACCAATCTTGCGACCGCCGCGATCCCGGTGATTTTCATCACCGGCAAGAGCGAGAAAAAAGACGAAGCGCAGGGCCTTGCGCTGGGCGCGGTCGACTATGTGGCCAAGCCGATTAACACGCAGATCCTCAAGCTGCGAGTCGCCACGCATATCGCGCTGGCGAGCCGCCGTGCCGCGCTCGAGGGTCTGGTGCGCGAGCGCACCGCGAAGCTCGAAGCCTCGCACCTGGACGTGATCCATTGCCTCGGGCGCGCGATGGAATGCCACGAGAGCGCGTCGGCGGGCAAGCGCTTCCAGCGCCTCGGCCTGTACGCAAAATTGCTCGCGCAGGCGGCCGGTGCAAAACCCGCGGCCTGCGACATGCTGCACAAGGCGACGCCGATGCACGACATCGGCAAGCTCGCGGTGCCGGCCGAGATCCTGCGCCGCAACGGCGAGCTGAGCGCGCCGGACTGGGAGCGCGTGCGGCGGCACCCGGAATACGGCGCCGCCATCATCGGCCAGCACGAGGACCCGCTGCTCAATCTTGCGCGCAGCATCGCGCTCACGCACCACGAGCAATGGGACGGCGGCGGCTATCCGAAGGGACTGAAGGGCGAGGCGATACCCTGGCCGGGCCGCCTGGCCGCGGTGGTGGATGCGTTCGAAGCAATGACCACGACGCGCTTTCACCGCGGGCCGATGAGCCTCGAGCAGGCGTCGCAGGAGATCCTGCGCAACGCGGGCACGCGCTACGACCCGAAACTCACCGAAGCGTTCAAGAAAGCGATGCCGGCGATGCGCAAGGTGCGCGCTGCGATTGGCGACGAGCTGGGCGAAATCATCAATCTGGATTTCAGCGCGGCGGCGCCGGCGGCGAAGACGGCGCCGGCCGTGGCGGCGAAGAAATGAGCGATATTCTCGAACAACTCAAGCAAGCCGAGGCGCAGCGCCAGCGCATTGTCGCCGAGCGCAAGCAACTCGAAGACGAGGCGAACGCCGCGCTCGCAGCGCGCGAGCGGGAAGAGCTCGTGAGGCGCAACGCCGCATCGCCTGTCGCTGCCCCGATGGCGCTGGCCAAAGCGGAGGCTGCGGCGCTGGCGGCCGACATGGATGCCTTGCGGCGCGCCGAGGAGCGCGCCACCGCTGCAGCCCAGGCGAGGCTCGACGCGGAAGCCCGTGCCGCGTCGGATGCCGAAGCCGCACGCCTGAGCGTCGCGCGCAAGCAGGCCGAGGCGCGGGCGGCGCGCGAGGAAAGCGAACGCCAGCGCGCCGAGGCCCGGGCCGCAACGCAGGCCGCGGTGCGCGCGAAGGCCGAGGAACCTGCCGCGCAGCCGCCGCGGCGGGACAGGCGCGCGCTGGCGGGCGTTGCGGCGGCGATCGCGGTAGCGCTGATCGCCGTTTTCTGGGGCATCCTGTACGCGCCGCAAGAGGACGCGGCAAAAGAATCCAGGACGACGGCGGTGGCGAAACCGGCGCCGCAAACCGAAGCGCGCGGTGGCGCGTTGCAACTCAGGCTCGACGAGGACACGGACGCCTTCGCGGCGCGCGCGCGCGAAAAGGAGAAGCAATGATCGGAGACAGTTCGAAGGGCACGCTGGTTGACCTGCGTTCGGACACGGTGACGCGGCCCTCGGCGGCGATGCGAAAGGCGATGGCAGAGGCGCAGGTCGGCGACGACGTTTTCGGCGACGATCCGACCGTCAACCGCCTGCAGGCGAAAATCGCGCAGATGCTCGGCTTCGAGCGCGCGCTGCTGTTTCCTTCCGGCACGCAATCCAACCTTGCCGCGCTCATGAGCCATTGCGGCCGCGGCGACGAATACCTGGTCGGGCAGGAGGCGCACACCTACCGCTTCGAGGCCGGCGGCGGCGCGGTGCTGGGCTCGATCCAGCCGCAACCGATCGCCAACCGCCCCGACGGCACGCTCGACCTCGCCATGGTTGAGGCGGCGATCAAGCCCGACGACCCGCACTTCGCGCGCACGCGCCTGCTGGCGCTCGAAAATACCATTGGCGGGAAGGCGATTCCGCGCTCTTACCTTGAACAGGCTTTAATCCTTGCGAAAAAGAAAAATCTTTCCACCCATCTCGATGGCGCGCGCATCTTCAATGCCGCGGTGAAGCTCGGCGTCGGCGCGAAGGAACTGTGCCGCGGCTTCGACTCGGTGTCGGTGTGCCTGTCGAAGGGCCTGGGCGCACCCGCCGGCACCCTGCTGCTGGGCAATGCAGCTTTCATCGCGAAGGCGATCCGCGCCAGGAAGATACTCGGCGGCGCGATGCGCCAGGCCGGCATCATCGCGGCGGCGGGCCTCTACGCGCTCGAGCACAACATCGAGCGCCTGGCGCAGGACCACGCCAATGCCGAGCGCCTGGCGCAAGGGCTGCGCGAAGCGGGCTACGAGGTCGAGGGGCCGCAGACCAACATGGTGTTCGTCAAGGCCCCGCCCGGCTTGGCCGACCACCTGTTGAATAACGAGATCCTGGTGCTGGCCGGCGCCCGCATGCGCCTGGTGACGCACCTGGACGCGAGCACCGCGGCGATAGATCGCGCGCTCGCGGCCGTGCGCTCGTTCGCGCGCAGCCCCGCCTAGATTTAATGCAGCAAAAAGCCCTGAATATGATCACTGCACGTCCCGCGGTGCGCGCGCTCGCCGCCTCGAAAATCCGCGAGCTGTTCAATTCCGGCATCGGGCGCAGCGACATCCTGCCGTTCTGGGTCGGCGAGCCCGACGAGCCGACGCCCGAGTTCATCCGCAAGGCCGGCATGGATTCGATCGCCGCCGGCGAAACCTTCTACACGCACAACCTGGGCATTGCGGAGATCCGCGCGGCACTTGCCGATTACCTCAAGGGGTTGCACAAGGGATTTCAATCCCAGGAAGTCGTCGCCACCAGCGCCGGCGTCAATGCGCTCATGCTCGCCACGCAGCTGCTGGTGGATCCGGGCGAGCGCGTGGTGGAGGTGGTGCCGCTGTGGCCCAACCTGCAGGAAATTCCCAGGATCCTGGGAGCACAGGTGGAGACGGTGGCGCTCAGGTTTTCTCCTTCGGGTTGGAATTTGGATTTAAACGAGTTAATTCAAAAACTCAAACCGGGAACCCGAGCGCTCTACATCAACTCCCCCAACAACCCTACCGGCTGGACGGTAAGCCGCGCGGATCAACAGGCAATCCTCGACCATTGCCGGCGCCACGGCATCTGGATCTTCGCCGACGATGCCTACGAAAGACTGTATTACGAGGGCAATGGAGTGGCGCCTTCCTTCCTCGATATCTGCGAGCCGGGCGACCGGATCATCAGCACCAACACCTTCTCCAAGACCTGGCTCATGCCGGGCTGGCGCCTGGGCTGGCTGGTGGTGCCGGCCGAACTGACCGAGGATCTGGGCAAGCTGATCGAGTACAACACCTCCTGCGCGCCCGTGTTCGTGCAGCGCGCGGGGGTCGCCGCACTGAAACAAGGCGAACCGGTGATCGCGCGCACGGTGGCGCGCTTTCGCAAGGCGCGCGATTTCCTGGTGCGGGAGCTCAACGCCATCGAGGGCGTCAGCGTGGCCGCGCCCAGCGGCACCATGTACGCCTTCCTCAAGGTCCACGGCGTCAGCGACAGCCTTGAATTCTGCAAGCGCCTGGTGCGCGATGCGGGCCTGGGCCTCGCGCCCGGTTCGGCGTTCGGGCCGCACGGCGAGGGCTTCGTGCGCTGGTGTTTTGCCGCCAGCGATGAGCGCCTTGCTGAAGGCGTGCAGCGCTTTCGCAGCATAATGGTGCGCAAACATGCGGTGACGCCCTGAATTGGTGCCTCGGCTTCGCTGTTCTGCAGCAATTTCTCTAAAAACCCATTCAAATCAGGTCCATGCCAAGCGGGCATGGACGTTGCATTGTCTCTCCCAGCTTCGTCCAATCACGCACACGGGGGTTTCAATGAAAAGACGCATGTTCGTTACGCAGTTGGCCATGACGGCAGCGGTCGCCGCCATCGGTCTGGGTTCCAGCAGTCTGTACGCGCAAGGCAAGACCATCAAGGTCGGGGTGCTGCACTCGCTTTCAGGAACGATGGCGATCAGCGAGACGGTGCTGAAGGACGTCACCCTGATGGCGATCGAAGAGATCAACGCCAAAGGCGGCGTGCTTGGCATGAAACTCGAGGCCGTGGTCGTTGACCCTGCCTCCAACTGGCCGCTGTTCGCCGAGAAGGCGCGCCAGCTGCTGACCCAGGACAAGGTGGCCGTGACTTTCGGCTGCTGGACCTCGGTGTCGCGCAAGTCGGTGCTGCCGGTGTTCGAGGAACTCAACGGGCTGCTGTTCTACCCAGTGCAGTACGAAGGCGAGGAACTGTCGAAGAACGTGTTCTACACCGGCGCCGCGCCCAATCAGCAGGCGATCCCAGCGGTCGAGTACCTGATGTCCAAGGAAGGCGGCGGCGCGAAGCGCTGGGTGCTCCTGGGCACGGACTACGTCTATCCGCGCACCACCAACAAGATCCTGCGCGCCTTCCTGATCAAGAAGGGCGTGAAGGCATCGGACATCGACGAGAAGTACACGCCCTTCGGCCACAGCGACTACCAGACCATCGTCGCCGACATCAAGAAATTCTCCGCCGGCGGCAAGACCGCGGTGGTGTCGACCATCAATGGCGACTCGAACGTGCCGTTCTACAAGGAACTGGGCAACCAGGGCTTGAAGGCGACCGATGTTCCGGTGGTTGCGTTCTCGGTCGGAGAAGAGGAACTGCGCGGCGTGGACACCAAGCCGCTCGTCGGCCACCTCGCGGCGTGGAACTATTTCATGTCGCAGAAGAACCCGACCAACGACGCCTGGAAGAAGCAGTGGGCCGCCTATGCCAAGAAGATGAAGCTGGCCGGCGCCGACAAGCCTCTCACCAACGATCCGATGGAAGCGGCCTGGATCGGCATCCACATGTGGAAGCAGGCGGTCGAGAAAGCCAAGTCGACCGACGTCGACAAGGTGATCGCGGCGATGGCGGGCCAGACCTTCAAGGCGCCCTCGGGCATCACCTCCACCATGGACCCGAAGAACCACCACCTGCACAAGGCGGTGTACATCGGCGAAGTGCAGGCGAACGGCCAGTTCAACGTGGTCTGGCAGACCAAGGGCCCGGTCAAGGCCGAGCCGTGGAGCCCGTTCATCGCCGGCAACGACAAGAAGAAAGGCGAGCCAGACGGCAAGACCATCATCACCAAGTAACGTCGGCTTTTTGCGACAATGAAGGGGCCGCCGCGAGCGGCCCCTTCTTCGTAAATGCGCAACCTTTCAATCGCAATAGGACTTTGGCTGGTCGCATCGGGCGCGCTCGCGCTGGATGCGGCGACGGTCAACAAACTCGGTTTTGGCGATGGCGACGAGAAAATCGCCGCCATCGCGGCGCTGGTCGCCGGGGGCGATCCCGCCGCTGCGGCGCTGCTGCAGGCGGCGATGGAGGGCGAGCTGCAGACCGCCGCAAAACGCGTGCTCATCGTCAAGGGCGAGGCAGCGGTGGATGCCGCGACCGGCGCCAGCGTATCGCCCCTGCCGGAAGACCGGGAGGACGTGATCTTCAACAATCGCCTGCGCCGCGAGCTCGGCGGCGCGTTGGCGGCGCTCAGGCTGATATCGCCCGAGCGCGCGACGCGGCTGGCCGCGGCCAAGGAGCTATCGGGCAATGCCGACGAGGCGATGCTGCCACTCATCAAGAAGGCGCTCGCGCGCGAGACAGACGCGGGCGTCAAGCAACTGCTGGAACTCACCCAGGCGACGCTCGAACTGAAGACCGGGAGCAAGGAGTCGCGCATCGGGGCGGTGCGCACGCTCGGCCTGTCCACCAACCCGAACACCAAGATGCTGCTGCTGGCGATCCTCGAGAAATCCAAGGAGGGCAGTTTCACGGAACCCGACGAGGACATCCGTGCCGAGGCGCTGAAGAGCCTGAAGGAACTGGAAGCGAGGCTCGCCTGGGGCGAGCGCGCCGGCGTGCTGTTCACGAGCGTGTCGCTGGGTTCGATCCTGCTGCTCGCCGCGCTGGGGCTCGCCATCACCTACGGGCTGATGGGCGTGATCAACATGGCGCACGGCGAACTCATCATGGTGGGCGCCTATACCACCTACGTGGTGCAGAACCTGTTCAAGCGCACCGAGTTCTTCGACTGGTATCCGCTCGCGGCGGCGCCGGCTTCGTTCCTGGCCGCTGCGCTGGTGGGCATGGCGCTCGAACGCCTGGTCATACGCTGGTTGTACGGGCGGCCGCTGGAAACGCTGCTCGCGACCTGGGGCATCAGTCTGATGCTGATCCAGACGGTGCGCACGATCTTCGGCGCGGCCAACGTGCAGGTGGAGAATCCGGCCTTCATGTCCGGCGGCATCGAATTGTTCACCGGCGTGGTCATGCCCTGGAGCCGGATCTACATCATTGCGTTTGCTGCTTTAGTTTTATTTGCGATGTATTTCCTGTTGACCAAAACGCGGTTGGGACTTTTCGTGCGCGGCGTGACGCAAAACCGCGCCATGGCCTCTTGCGTCGGCGTGCCTACGGCGCGCGTGGACACCTGGGCCTTCGGCCTGGGCTCGGGCATCGCGGGACTGGCCGGCTGCGCGCTGTCGCAGATCGACAACGTCGGCCCGAACCTCGGCCAGAACTACATCGTCGACTCCTTCATGGTCGTGGTCCTGGGCGGCGTCGGGCAACTGGCCGGCACCGTGTACGCGGCATTGGGACTGGGTTTCGCCAACAAGCTGCTCGAGGCCTGGCAGGGCGCGGTGCTCGCCAAGATCGCGGTGCTGGTGTTCATCATTTTCTTCATCCAGAAGCGGCCGCAGGGCATGTTTGCCCTCAAGGGCCGCGCGCAGGACGCATGACGGGCGGACTGAGCCAGCGCTTTTACGGGCCGCGAGGATGGGCGATCCTGGCGCTGTGCTGCATCGCAATCTTCGTCGTCATGCCGCTGCTCAACCTGGCGGTTCCCGCCGACAGCCCGTTCCATGTTTCGGCGTACTGGGTGACGCTATTCGGCAAGATCATGTGCTACGCCATCGTTGCGGTGGCGCTGGACCTGGTCTGGGGCTACGCGGGCATCCTTTCCCTGGGCCACGGCCTTTTCTTTGCGCTCGGCGGCTACGCCTTCGGCATGTACCTCATGCGCCAGATCGGGTCCGACGGCCAGTACCGCCAGCCGATGCCGGACTTCATGGTGTTCCTCGACTGGAAGGAATTCCCCTGGCAATGGTGGAACTCGGACTCCTTCCTGTGGTGCGCGATGCTGGTGATCGTGGTGCCAGGACTGCTCGCCTATGTGTTCGGCTACTTCGCCTTCCGCTCGAGGGTGAAGGGCGTGTACCTCTCCATCATCACGCAGGCCCTTACGTTCGCCGCGATGCTGCTGTTCTTCCGCAATGCCACCGGTTTCGGCGGCAACAACGGCTTTACCGACTTCAGGCGCATCCTCGACATCCCGATCACCACGCCGCAGACGCGCATGGCGCTATTCGCGATCACCGGCGCGGTGCTGATCGGCACGCTGCTGCTCGCGCGCTGGCTCACGACTTCGCGCTTCGGCCGGGTGCTGGCCGCAATCCGCGACGCCGAGCAGCGCGTCATGTTCTGCGGCTACAACACGGTGAATTACAAGCTGTTCGTGTGGACCCTGTCGGCGATCATCTGCGGCATTGCCGGGGCGTTGTACGTGCCGCAGGTCGGGATCATCAATCCGGGCGAAATGTCGCCCGCGAACTCGATCGAAATCGCGATCTGGGTCGCGGTCGGCGGCCGCGGCACGCTCATCGGGCCGATCCTCGGCGCGGGCCTCGTCAACGGGGCGAAGAGTTTCTTCACCCAGGCGTTTCCCGAATATTGGCTTTTTGCGCTGGGCCTGATCTTCATCCTCGTGACCCTTTTCCTGCCGCATGGGGTCATGGGTCTGCTCAGGAAGAAGCCGTGACCGGCAACGCGACCACCGCGAACGAGAGCGGCGGCTTCAGCCGCGTCGCCACGGCGGACCTCGACACCACGCACGGCGTGGTGCTCTACCTGGAGGACATCTCCGTTTCCTTCGACGGCTTCAAGGCGCTGAACAAGCTCACCCTGTCGATCGACATCGGCGAGCTGCGCTGCGTGATCGGCCCCAACGGCGCGGGCAAGACCACCATGATGGATGTGATCACCGGCAAGACGCGCCCCGATGAAGGCACCGTGTTCTTCGGCCAGACGATCGACCTCACGCGCATGAGCGAGGACGAGATCTCCTCGGCCGGCGTGGGCCGAAAATTCCAGAAGCCGACCATTTTCGAGCACCACAGCGTGTTCGAGAACCTCGAGCTGTCGATGAAGGCCGACAAGCGCGTGAGAAAGACCTTGTTTTCGCGTCTTTCTTCAGTGCAAAAGGATTCGATTGCCGAAACGCTGAGAATCATCCGGCTGAACGACAGCGCCGACCAGATCGCCGGGCTGCTGTCGCACGGCCAGAAGCAGTGGCTGGAGATCGGCATGCTGCTGATGCAGGAGCCGCGCCTGCTGCTGCTCGATGAGCCGGTGGCCGGCATGAGCGACGAGGAGACCGAGCGCACGGGCGAACTGTTCGTGTCGCTCGCGGGCAAGCATTCGCTGGTGGTGGTCGAGCACGACATGGCCTTCATCGAGAAAATCGCGCGCAGGATCACGGTGCTGCACGAAGGCAGCGTGCTCGCCGAGGGGTCGATGACGCAGGTGCAGAACGATCCGAAGGTAATCGAAGTCTATTTGGGCAGATAGGCATGCTGGAAGTAAAAAATCTCAACCAGTACTACGGCGGCAGCCATATCCTCCGGGATCTCAGCTTCGAGATTCCTTCGGGCAAGGTCACCGCATTGCTCGGGCGCAACGGCGTGGGCAAGACCACGCTGCTGCGCACTTTGATGGGGCTGGTTCCGGCAAGGGATGGTGAAATCGTTTTTTATGATAAAAAAATCACCCATGTAAAACCGTATGAGCGCGCCAAGGCGGGCATCGGCTACGTGCCGCAGGGCAGGGAGATTTTCCCGCGCCTCACGGTGGCGGAGAACCTGGAGATGGGCCTCGCGACGCGCCCGGGCGGCGAGCGCGTGCCGCAGCGCATCTTCGACATGTTCCCGGTGTTGAACCAGATGATGCGCCGGCGCGGCGGCGACCTCTCGGGCGGCCAGCAGCAGCAGCTCGCCATCGGGCGCGCGCTGGCGATGGGCCCGCGCCTCCTGATCCTCGACGAACCCACCGAGGGCATCCAGCCCTCGATCATCAAGGACATAGAGCGCGCCATCCGCGCGCTCGCCGCCACCGGCGAGATGGCGATCCTGCTGGTCGAGCAGTACTACGATTTCGCGCGCTCCCTCGCCGACCAGTACATCGTCATGGAACGCGGCGAGATCCTCAAGCGCGGGGCCGGCGCCGACATGGACAAGGACGGCGTCAAGGGCCTGCTGGCGGTATGATTCCTCGATGCAGGTCGCAGAGCCGCTGGTCAGTTCCTGGAAAGCAAGCCTGGCGCTCGATTTTTCGTTCGCAGATCAAAAAACAACTTTAAGCAGGAAAATTCACGACGGCCCTCTGGTGGTCCAGAAGCCGCTCTACCCCGAGGGCCATGAGGTCTGCCACGCGATCGTGGTGCACCCGCCGGGCGGGATTGCCGGCGGAGATGAATTAACTCTGAAAGTAAAAACAGAAAAAAACGGGTCGGCCCTGCTGACGACGCCGGGGGCGGCGAAGTGGTACCGCTCGGCGGGACCGTGGGCGAAGCAGAGCGTGGCATTCAACGTGGAGGGAACGCTCGAGTGGCTGCCGCAGGAGACGATCGTGTTCGACGGCGCGCTGGCGCAGACGGCGTACGACGTGAACCTCGGCGCCGGTGCCTGCCTTATCGGCTGGGACATCGTGTGCCTGGGGCGCACGGGTTCAGGGGAGCGTTTTGCGCGAGGCAAGCTGCGCACATCGATGCAGGTTCGCCGCGAGGGAAAACTGCTGTGGCTGGAGCGCGGCCGGATCGACGGCGGCGGGGAATTGCAGGAATCGCCGGCCGGACTGGCGGGCAAACCGGTGTTTGC
The DNA here is from genome assembly GCA_964616875.1 of uncultured Bordetella sp. Classification (GTDB taxonomy): domain Bacteria; phylum Pseudomonadota; class Gammaproteobacteria; order Burkholderiales; family SG8-39; genus RBG-16-66-20. The sequence goes on from CAZTSJ010000297.1 coordinate 16,360, forward strand.
CACCCTGTTTGCTTCGGCCCTGGATCTGAATCAGGCGCTGTTGCATGAAACCCGGAAGGCAGAACCCGAACACGGACAAGGCGCAGTGACCCTGCTTCCCGGAATCCTGCTGGCCCGCTACATTGGCGATTCGAGCGAGGCGGCGCGGCGCTATTGCATCGCGCTCTGGCGTATCCTTCGTCCCGCGCTCACCGGGCGGCAAGCCATCGAACCGAGGATCTGGCGGACATGACGAGAGAAAAAGCGAACGAGGCGCTGGTACAGGCGATGCGCAAGCACGGCAACACGGCCATAACCAGGGCCACGAAGCTGCTGCTGGACGCGCACCGCACCAAGGTGCCCGCGGCGACGGACGCGGTGGCGTTGAAAAACGAAGATGAGGCCTATCGCGTGCAGGACGCCGTATTTGCCGCGCTGTGGGCAGGGTCGCGCCCGGCGGCATGGAAAGCGGGCGGTCCGAGCGACAAAGTCACGCCGACCGCGGCGCCGATTCCGCCGGAGAACCTGTATCACAGCCCGGCGAGCGTCGCCGGCGCGAGGATGCACATGATCGGCGTCGAGGCGGAAGTCGCCTTCCGCCTGGCGAAGGACTTGCCGCCACGCACGCGCCCGTACTCCGAGCGCTCGGTCGCGGCCGCAGTGGGCGAGGTGCTGGTGACGATCGAACTGTGCGACACGCGCCTCGCGAACTGGAAGAAGGCTCCCGGGCCGTGGATCCTGGCCGATTTCCAGAACAACAGCGGCCTGGTGCTGGGCAGCGGCACGAAAGACTGGCAGAAAATCGATTTCCTGCAGCAGGAAGCCGAGTTCAGGATCGGCCCCCGCGTGGTGAAGGTGAAGGGCGTGCATTCCTTCGGCAATCCGTTCCGCCTGCTGCCCTGGCTCACGAAGCACTGCACCGAGCGCGGCGTGGGATTGCACGCCGGCGACGTCATCACCACCGGCTCCTGGACCGGACTGGAGATCGCGAAGCCTGGCGACGAAGTGACGGCGCGCTTCCCGGGCATCGGCGAAGCGACTGTTCGAATTCTCTAATTTGGCACCATGGAATTGACGCCGCGGGAAAAGGACAAGCTGCTGATATTCACCGCGGCGCTGCTTGCCGAGCGGCGCAAGGGCCGCGGCCTCAAGCTCAACTATCCGGAGGCAGTGGCCTACATCACGGCCGCGGTGATGGAAGGCGCGCGCGACGGCAGGAGCGTCTCCGAGCTGATGGGCTACGGCGCCACGATCCTCAAACGCGCCGACGTCATGGAAGGCGTGCCGGAGATGATCCCGGACATCCAGGTCGAGGCGACCTTTCCCGACGGCACCAAACTCGTCACGGTACACAACCCGATCCCATGATTCCCGGCGAATTCAAAATCGCAAGCGGCGACATCGAGCTCAACAAGGGGCGCAAGACGCTCAAGCTGCAGATCGTCAATAGCGGAGATCGCCCGATCCAGGTCGGCTCGCACTACCACTTCTTCGAAACCAATGCAGCGCTCAAGTTCGACCGCAAGAAAGCCTACGGCTGCCGGCTCAACATCGCCGCGGGCACCGCGGTGCGCTTCGAGCCCGGGCAGACGAGGACTGTTGAACTGGTTGGATTGGTTGGTTTGCGTCGAGTTTTTGGTTTTGCCGGGAA
>CAZTSJ010000298.1:0-5824 GCA_964616875.1 uncultured Bordetella sp.
AGAACCCGGTCGGCTCGTCGTGGATCGAAAAGGTCGACTGCAAGCAGTACGCGTCTTTGATCGTCATCCAGTAGCCTAGCGCCGAGGACCGGCGCCGGCGCGTGGAAAAAGCGTACGCAATCTGGCGGGCCTTCCTGGACAGGGTCCTGGGGCCTGTCGCGGCGCTCATGCTGCTCGGCTGCACGCTGCTCGCCCTGCTCGAGGTGGTGCGGCGCTACGCCTTCGGCGTGTCGTTCTACTGGCAGCAGGATTTCGTCACCTACGTCATCCTGAGCGCGGTATTCCTCTACTTCTGCATCGCGCAGCGCAACGAGTCGCACATCAGCGTCACCGTGTTCCTCGAGCTTGCGGAGGCGGCCGGGCCGCGCGCGCGCAAGGCGGCCGAGATTGTGCGGCTGGGTTCGGTGATTTTCTCGTTCCTGTTCCTGCTGGCGGTGGTGTGGTGGGGCATCCCCGAGGTGATGGACAGCCAGAAGTACGACTCGCGCACCGAGAGCCTGCTGCTGCCGCTGGCGCCGTTCCTCTGGGTGCTGCTGATCGGCTTCACCTTCATGGCGATCCAGCTCTTTTTCCAGGTCTACCGCGACATCCAGAAGATGCGCGGCAGGATCGTCCTGGAAGAGCCCCGCGAAGACGAGAGCAAGATGCTGCTGCACTGATGGATTGACGCATGTTCATCGTCGGCATCGTCGTCTTCATCCTGCTGATCGTCGCGATCCCGATCGGCATCGCGCTCTCGGCGTCGAGCGCGGTGTACATCCTGATCGACCCGCTGCTCGAGCCCGAGGTGATTTTCCGCGCCTTCTTCAATTTCATCAGCAAGTACTCGCTGATGGCGATTCCCCTCTTCATCTACGCCGGCTACCTGATGGAGCGCACCGGGCTGATCTCGCAGTTGTTCAAGTTCGCCGACGCGCTGGTGGGTTGGCTGCCGGGCGGCTTTGGCGTCTCCACCATCATGGCCTGTGTTTTGTTCGCGTCGATCTCGGGCTCGAGCGTCGCTTCTGCGGCGGCGATGAGCGTGATCGCCATCCCCGAGATGAGAAAGCGCGGCTATCCGGACTGGCTTTCCTCGGGTATCGTCGCCGGAAACGGCGGCATCGCCATCCTGATCCCACCCAGCATCCCGCTGGTCCTGTACGGCATCGTCACCGAGACCTCGATCGTCAAGCTGTTCTTCGCCGGCGTCATCCCGGGCCTGCTGCTCGCGCTGACCAGCATCATCGCCGTGATGATCATCAGCTTTCGCGTCAAGCTGCCCAAGGGCAGCTTCGAGCTGGCGCGGCTGGGCCGCGAATTCGTCGGCGCGCTGCCCGGCCTGGGCATGCCGGTGATCATCCTGGGCGGCCTCTACGGCGGCGTCTTCACCCCCACCGAGGCCGCTGCGGTCGCCTGCGGCTACGCCATGATCTTCGGTCTTGTCAGCGGCCGGGGCGAGTTCATGGCGCAGCTCATACCGATCACGCGCCGCGCGCTCAACCTCACCGCCGTGATCCTGTTCCTGGTGGGCAGCGTGGGCGTGTTCCAGTTCCTCGCCGCCAATCTCTACTGGCCGCAGCAGATCACCGCGATCGTCACCGGCTGGGGCCTGTCGCAGCTCGGCTTCATCTTCGCCTACATGGGGGTGCTGCTGATCCTCGGCTGCTTCGTCGACGGCGTCGCCATGATCCTGCTCACCGTGCCGGTCATCTTCCCGATCGCCTACGCCCTCAAGGTCGACCCCATCCACCTTGGCGTCATGTTGACGCTGGCGGTGGAGATGAGCGTCGTCACCCCGCCCGTCGGCCTGAATCTCTTCGCCGTCAGCGGCGTCTCGAAAATCCCCATCACCACGGTCATCAAGGGCTCCATCCCCTTCTTCTTCGCCGACTTGGCGACGCTGCTGATCGTCATCTTCATCCCCGCGACCGCGACCTGGCTCCCCAGCGTCCTCGTGCAGAGCGTTTTCAAATAAACGGCATCAGGACTTCAGCGACACCAGCACTTCGTCCAGCATTTTCTTCGCGTCGCCGAACAGCATGCGGTTGTTGTCCTTGTAGAAGAGCGGATTGTCCACGCCCGCGTAGCCCGAAGCCATGCTGCGCTTCATCACGATCGAGGTCTTCGCCTTCCAGACTTCCAGCACCGGCATGCCGGCGATCGGGCTCGCCGGATCGTCCTGCGCAGCCGGGTTGACGATGTCGTTGGCGCCGATCACCATCGCCACGTCGGTGTTCGGGAAGTCCTCGTTCAGTTCGTCCATCTCGAACACGATGTCGTAGGGCACCCTGGCCTCGGCCAGCAGCACGTTCATGTGGCCGGGCATGCGGCCCGCCACCGGATGGATGCCTAAGCGCACGTTGACGCCCTTGTCGCGCAGGTGCTTGGTGATCTCGTAGACCGTGTGCTGCGCCTGGGCCACCGCCATGCCGTAGCCCGGCACGATGATCACGTGCTTCGCCTCGCGCAGCAGTTCCGCCGTCTCCAGCGCATTGACCGGCACGACTTCGCCGGCCGGTGCCCCACCGGGGGCGGCGGGTTTGCCGCCTCCGGTCCCAAACCCGCCCGCGATCACGCTCACGAAGTGGCGATTCATCGCCTTGCACATGATGTAGGAGAGAATCGCGCCGCTCGAACCCACCAGGGCGCCGGTGACGATGAGCAGATCGTTGTTGAGCATGAAGCCGGTGGCAGCCGCCGCCCAGCCCGAGTAGCTGTTGAGCATCGACACCACCACCGGCATGTCGGCGCCGCCGATCGCCATTACCATGTGGATGCCGAACAGCAGCGCGATCACCGTCATAACGACGAGCGGCGTCATGCCCTGCTGCATCGAAGTGGCGTGCAGAAACTCGCGCCCGAACCAGATCACCAGCAGCAGGCCCGCCAGATTGAGCCAGTGGCGTGCGGGCAGCAGCATGGGCGCACCGCCGATCTTGCCCGAGAGCTTGCCGAACGCGATCACCGAGCCCGAGAAGGTCACGGCGCCGATCAGGATGCCGATGTAAATCTCCATCGCGTGGATCGACTTCGCCGCGCCGGCGAGGCCGGCCGAGGCCGCCGGGTCGATGTAGGTCGCGAAGCCGACCAGCATCGCGGCGAGGCCGACCAGGCTGTGCATCAGCGCGACCAGCTCGGGCATCTGCGTCATTTTCACGACGCGCGCGGCGTACAGGCCGATGCTGCCGCCGACAACCATGGCGCCGACGATCCACGGGATGCCGGCGCTGGTGACGCGCGGTCCGAAAATCGTCGCCAGCACGGCCACGCCCATGCCGATCATGCCGTAGAGGTTGCCGCGGCGCGAGCTCTCCGGGTTGGAAAGCCCGCCCAGGCTCAGGATGAACAGGATCGTGGCACCGATATAGCAGACGCTTGCGAGGGTTGCGGACATGGCCCTACTTGCGGAACATTTCCAGCATGCGCTGGGTGACGGCGAAGCCGCCGAACATGTTGATGGTGGTGAGCGCGATGCCGAGCACCGCGAGCCCGAGAATCCAGGCCTCCGGGCGCTCGCCGCCGCCAAGGACCGGCGGCGCGACCTGCACCAGCGCGCCGATGGCGATGATGCTGCTGATCGCATTGGTGACGCTCATGAGCGGCGTGTGCAGGGCGGGAGTGACGTTCCAGACCACCATGTAGCCCACGAAGCAGGCCAGCACGAACACCGTGAAGTGGGCGAGGAATTCCTGCGGCGCATGGGCGCCGACGAACCAGAATGCGAGCGCGGCGACAGCAAAAGTAATCGCGGTAGCCTTCGCGGAGGCCGGCGCGCTGCTCTTGCCATGGCCGCCTGTTCCCCTGGCCGGCGCAGTCGCCGGCCTGGCTGCCGCCGGCGGCGCCGCGGATAGCTTGGGCGCAGGCGGCGGCCAGGTGATGGCGCCGTCCTTGACCACTGTGGTGCCGCGGATCACTTCGTCATCCATATTGACGTTGATCACGCCGTCCTTCGTTTTGCACAATTCCTCGGCGAGGCGGTAGAGGTTGGTCGCGTACAAGGTGCTGGCTTGCTTCGACAGGCGGCTCGGCAGGTCGCTGTAGCCGATGATCGTCACGCCGTGCACTACGCTCACTTGGTGCGGCACGGTCAGTTCGCAATTGCCGCCCTGCTCGGCCGCCATGTCGACGATGATGCTGCCAGGCTTCATCGAGCGCACCATGTCGGCGGTGATGAGCTTGGGCGCCGGCTTGCCGGGAATCAGCGCGGTGGTGATGATGATGTCGACGTCCTTCGCCTGCTTGGCGAATACCGCGGCCTGCGCCTTGAGGAATCCCTCGCTCATCACCTTGGCGTAGCCGCCGACGCCCGAGCCTTCTTCCTGATACTCCACGGTCACGAACTCGCCGCCCATGGATTTCACCTGGTCGCCCACCTCGGGGCGCGTGTCGTTGGCGCGCACGATGGCGCCCAGGCCCGAAGCCGCGCCGATGGCGGCGAGACCCGCCACGCCCGCACCGATGACGAAGACCTTGGCCGGCGGCACCTTGCCTGCGGCAGTGATCTGGCCGGTGAAGAAGCGGCCGAAGTGATGCGCGGCTTCGATCACGGCGCGGTAGCCCGCGATATTGGCCATCGAACTCAACGCATCCAGCTTCTGCGCGCGCGAGATGCGCGGCACGCTGTCCATCGCCAGCACGGTGGCCTTGCGCGCCGCCAGTTGCGCCAGGAGTTCGGGGTTCTGCGCCGGCCACAGGAAACTGACAAGCGTAACGCCCTCGCGCAGGAGGCCGACTTCTGCCGCGCTGGGTCCGCGCACCTTGAAGACGATGTCAGCCTCGGCCCACAATTTGGCCGTCCCTTGCACGACCTGCGCGCCCGCGGCGCGATAGGCGTCATCGCTGAAATTCGCCAGGTCCCCGGCGCCGGATTCAACCGCGACCCTGAACCCGAGCTTGGTGAGCTTTTCGACCACCTCGGGTACCGTGGCGACGCGCTTCTCACCCGCGGCTGTCTCGCGTGGAACTCCGATCAACTGCGACATCAATTTCCCCTTTTCAGCGCAATTTTAACGGCCAGGGCGCGGATTCAGTGCGCCAAACCGGGGAAAAGTTCTTTGAGGCCCTCGGCCATCGTCTGCACCGCCATCGCGGCCAGCAGCAAGCCGAGGATGCGCGTCGCGATGTTCAGTCCGGTGACGCCGAGTCGGGCCGCGATGACATGCGCCCGCCGCAGCGCCGCCCAGGTCACCACGCAGACGATGCCGATGCAGGCGAGGAGCACCAGCTGGTGCGCGATGCCGCCGCGTTCCGCGGCAATGATGGTGGTGCTGATCGCGCCCGGCCCGGCCAGCAGCGGAATCGCGAGCGGCACCACGCCGTGCTGCGTGCCACTTTCCAGCTCGCGCGCCTCGGCCTGCGACTGGCGCACGCCGCCGGCCTGGGCGTTGAGCATCGCCAGCGCCATGAGCAGGAGCACCAGCCCGCCGCCGACGCGAAACGACGGCAGGCTCGCGCCGATCAGCTGCAGCAGCCCCTCGCCGACAAGAGCTGCGACGGCGAGCACCGCAAATACCGTGATTACCACCAGGCGCGCCAGGGCGCGCTGCGCGGACGCGCTGCGCGTACCTTCGAAGGCGAGGAAAAACGGCACCGCGAGAAACGGATCGACTACCGCGGTCAGCGTGACGAGAAAGCGCAGGTATTCGTTGGCGGTGGCGAGTCCCTGCATGGCTAGCGCAGCACCATCAATGTCTTGACCTTCGAGAAATCCCGGTCGTGCGTTACCAGGGCGTCGGCACCGATCGCCATGGCGCTGGCGACCTGAATCGCATCAGCCATCCTGAGCCCCAGACTGGCGCGGAACCGTGCGGCGCTTTCAGCAACATCCGGGGTCAGGCCGACCACG
>CAZTSJ010000299.1:0-3720 GCA_964616875.1 uncultured Bordetella sp.
TCCTTCACGCTCGCGCGCGCCGACATGAAGAAGGCGATGCGCATGCTCAACGACCAGGTCAAGCCGGCCATCAAGTGCCGCGAGATCACCGGCGACGATCGCATGGCGAAGGTCTCGGTGGTCGGGCTGGGGATGCGCTCGCACGCCGGCATCGCGGCGCAGATGTTCCGCACGCTCGCCGAGGAGGGTATCAACATCCAGATGATCTCCACCTCGGAGATCAAGATCTCGGTGGTGGTGGACGAGAAATACGCCGAGCTGGCCGTGCGCGTGCTGCACAAGGCCTTCGAACTGGAGCAGGCCAAGCTCTGACCTCAGGATTTCCGTTTCGCATCTTCAGGGACGGACCGCTTCGAGCCAGGCCGCCGGAAGAAATCCGCTTCGGCACGGGCAAGTGCGCGCTCGGGCGCGTCCTCGTCGCCACCAGCCACAAGGGCATTGTGACGATCATGATCAGGGACAAGGCGGAACAGCTGGTGCGGGAATTGCGCCCGCGCTTCCGCAAGGCAACGCTCATTCAAGACGAGAAGGGGTGCAGGGCCTTGGTCGCGAAGGTGATCAGGTATGTCGCGGCGCCCTTCGGCCGGTTCGGTCTGCGGCTCGATATCCGGGGCACCGAGCTGCAGCAGCGTGTGTGGAACGAAGTGCGCAAGATTCCGTTTGGCCGGACCTCGACCTACTCGGAGATAGCCGAGGCGATCGGCGCGCCGAAGGCGATCCGTGCCGTGGCGAATTCCTGCTCGCGCAGCTGGTTCGCATTTGCCGTTCCCTGCCACCGGGTGCTGCACAAGGGCGGCGCAAGTCCGGAAAATCGCCGCGACGGCCGCCAGTACAGGTGGGTCGACTACGAAGCGAAGTTAGCAAGGTAGAATGGCGGCACTTCGCGCCGCATAGCAACACCGGAGAGATGCCCGAGTGGCCGAAGGGGGCGCCCTGCTAAGGCGTTATAGCGGCTTAAACCGTTATCGAGGGTTCGAATCCCTCTCTCTCCGCCAGACAGCACTCCATGAGCCGGAAAAACCACAGGGACTGAGATGCCCATGGCAAAACCAACCACGAAAATCTCCCACCACACCACGGATGCCATCTACGTCCGCGGCGCAAGCCTGGTGGACGACCTGATCGGCAAGCTCACTTTTACCGAGATGATGTATTTCCAGCTGCTCGGCGTGCGGCCGACGCCGGCGCAGACAAAAATCCTCGATGCGGTGCTGGTAACGCTGATGGAGCACGGCCTCACGCCTTCGGCGATCACCACAAGGCTGATCTACGATTCCTGTCCGGAGGCAGTGCAGGCGGCGGTGGCGGCAGGATTGCTGGGGGTGGGAAGCACTTTTATTGGGACGATGGAAGGATGTGCAGCCAATCTGGAGGAAATCCTTTCGTCTTCTTCACAGGAAACCAAAGCGAAAGAAATAGCAATTCGTTTTCGGCAGGCAAAGAAACCCATTCCCGGTTTCGGCCACCCGCACCACAAGCCCGACGACCCGCGTTCGCCGCGCCTGCTGGCACTGGCGGAGGAAGCGGGCGTCCCGGGCCGGCATATCCGCGCCTTACGCCTGCTCGCCGCGGAAGTGGACGCGGCCTGGGGCCGGCATCTCACCATCAATGCGACCGGCGCGATTGCCGCGCTGCTGGGCGAAATCGGCGTGCCGCAGGAAGTGGCGCGCGGCGTCGCGGTGGTGAGCCGCGCCGCCGGGCTGGTGGGACACATCCGCGAAGAGCAGCTCGATCCCTCGGCGCGCCACATCTGGGATGTCGTCGCCGAAGCCGTGCCTTACGCCGGCAAGTAGAATTAGCGTGGAAAGGAAGCCGCCATGCCGCTGACCGAACTCAATCATTACTTCGTACGCGCGAACGATCTCGAGCAGACCAAGGATTTCTACGTGAGCGTCCTGGGTTTCGAGGTCATGCCGCGGCCGAATTTTCCGTTTCCCGGCTACTGGCTGGGCATCAACGGCAAGATCCAGGTGCACATGGGCCCGGCCGGCATCCCGAACCAGGAAATGTATTACCTCGGCACGCCGAAAAACGCGGCCACCGAATATTCGGGCGTGGTGGACCATATCGCGTTCCTCGCCAGCGAACCGGAGGAATTCATCAAGCGCTTCAAGCAGCTCGGCATGAGCTACCGGCCGCGCAGCCTGCCCGAGTCGGAGCTGTTCCAGCTCTTCGTCAAGGATCCCAACGGCCTGACCATAGAGCTGAATTTTTTCGGCATCAAGGATGCGCCCGACTGGGGCGGCGATGATTACTCAAAAATGGCCCGGGTGTCCGGCTGATGAGTGCACTACCTAAAGCTTCCCCCACCTTTGCAGGCACTAGTTATGAAGCAGCGTTGCAGCGGGCGCGGGACCTGGTGCCGGCGCTGCGCGAGCGCGCCGCGCAAAGCGAAGCCGAGCGCGTCATGCTGCCCGAGACGCTCGCCGACCTGCACCGCAGCGGGCTGCTGCGCATCCTGCAGCCCAAGCGCTGGGGCGGGATGGAATTCGATTTCGTCTCGTATGTGGATATTCCCTGCGAGCTCGCGCGCGGCTGCGCTTCCACCGGCTGGAATGCCGCCAACCTCTTGATTCACCACTGGATGCTGGCCCTGTACGACGAGCGCGCCCAGGAGGAAGTCTGGGGACAGAACCCGGACGCCCTGATCGCCTCGGGCATCGCCTATCCGCAGGGCCAGGGACGGACCGCGGCAGGCGGCTTTATTGTCAGCGGGCGATGGAATTTTTCCAGCGGTGTGAATGTTTCCGATTGGAACATGCTCGCAGTTACCGTCCGCGAGGGGGAAAAGGTGGTCGATCACCGCATGTGCCTGCTGCACAAGTCGGAGTACGAGGTGGTGGACGACTGGCAGGTGCTCGGCATGCGCTCCACCGGCAGCATGACCGTGGTGGCGAAGGACGTGTTCGTGCCGGCGCACCGTGCGCTGTGCATGTACGAGGCGCGCGGCGGCGACAAGTTTCCCGGCGCGCGCGGCAACCCGCATCCGGTGTTCCGCGTGCCGCTTGCCACGCTCGGCAGCCACGGCATCGGCGGCGCCGCGGTGGGCAACGCGCAGGCCGCGCTCGAACTCAGCATCGAAGTCGTCAAGACGCGCAGCACCAACTACACGGGCCTCAAGATGCGCGATTTCCAGGCCGTGCAGCTGCGCATCGGCGAGGCGGGGGCGAGAATCGAGGCGGCGCGCCAGTTGCTGCGCAACGACTGTATCGAAGGGCAGGAAATCGCCAACAGCAACGTCATCGCCGATCCGGAAAGGAAGCTGCGCTTCAAGCGCAACCTCGCCTATGCCGTGAGCCTGTGCACCGAGGCGGTGGATATCCTGCACGCAATGGCGGGCGCGAACGGCATCTACGACGGTTACCCGATCCAGCGCATCTTCCGCGACGCCCATGCGCTCGCCGGGCACTTCAGCTTCAGCACCGACGTGCAGTTCTCGACCTGGGGGCTCGCCGCGCTGGGCGGCGAGATCGTCAATCCAACCTTGTAGGAGTTGCAGATGAAAAAATTTCTGCTACTTGTGTATGCATTGACTCTTTCCGGCTGTGCGATGACCATGACCGCGGAGAGATGCAAAAGCACCGACTGGTTCTGGCTCGGGCAGAAGGACGGCTACGATGCTGCGCCTCCTTATAAGGGTTCGATGCTGGACACTTACAGCGCCGAATGCGCGGTGCATGGCACCAAGCCTGATGCAGACGCCTACGCCAAGGGTCTCGC
>CAZTSJ010000300.1:0-15363 GCA_964616875.1 uncultured Bordetella sp.
CTGCGCGTCGGCGTCAACCTCGGCAATTTCCTGCTCGTGAACAAGGACGCCAAGAGCGGGGAGCTGCGCGGCATCGTCCCCGATCTGGCGCAGGAACTCGGGCGCCGCCTCGGCGCGCAGGTGCAGCTTGTCAGCTATCCCGGCGCCGGCCAGGTCGCCGATGCAGGGGCTACTGACGGTTGGGACGTCGGCTTCATCGGCGCGGAGCCGGCGCGCGCGGCCCAGATCGCGTTCACCCTTGCCTACCTCGAGATCCCGGCCACCTACCTCGTGCCGGCTGCCTCGCCGATCCGGAGCATCGCCGAAGTGGACCGGCCCGGCGTGCGCATTGCCGTGGCCGCGCGCAGCGCCTACGACCTGTACCTCAGCCGCAGCGTCAAGCACGCGCAACTGGTGCGGGCCGAGGGCCTTGCGGGATCGTTCGACCTTTTCGTCGTCGAGAAGCTCGAAGTCCTGGCCGGGCTGCTGCCGCGCCTCACCACGGAGGTAACGCGGCTACCCGGAGCGCGCATACTCGAAGGCAAATTTACCGCCGTCCAGCAGGCGATCGGCACGCCAAAGGCACGCACTGCGGCTGCCGCGTACCTGGTCGAGTTTGTCGCCGACATCAAGGCCTCGGGGCTGGTGGCGAAGCTGATCGAGCGCCACGACGCCAAGGGCGTGAACGTAGCGCCCTAGCGGTAGTTGCGCAGCGCCGGCACGCTCCAGAACGGCATCGCCGCAAGCGCGATGAAGCCGAGCGAGAAACACAGCCCGACCACATAGCCGCCGCTCAGGTCATGCAGCACGCCGCCCATCAGCGAACCGAACGCGGCGCCCAGCGCATTGCAGGCATAGATGGTGCCGTAGATCGTCGCCACCCTGGGGCCGGCAAAGTGGCGCGCGCAGATCGAGGAGATGATCGGGCCGCGCGTTCCCAGGCACAGGCCGAATACCGGCACGAACAGCCCCAGCAGCAGGACTGACGGCCATCGGGTCATCGCCATGAGCAAAAGCATTCCGGTCGCCGTGCCGATGAAGCTGGCGGTCACCGTGCGCCGGATGCCGAACCGGTCCGCGATGTAGCCGCTGCCCATGACGCTGATGGACGAGAGCATGCCGATGACCCCGAAGGTGCCGGCGGCGCTCAGCGGCGAGAAGCCGGCGTCGATCAGGAATACGACCAGTTGGACCACGATGCCGTACATGCCGATCGAGGTACAGAAGAAGACCTGCGCCAGGCCCCAGTAGATGCGGGTGCCAAGCGCCGAGCGCAGCGTCCAGCCCTCGCCCGCTCCGGCCAGAGCTGCGCGCGCCTGGTAGTCCGCATGGCCGGCGGCGAAGCGGCGCCAGGGAACCGCGAACAGCACCACCGGGACAAGCAGCAGCAAAGTCACGCCGAGGGCGCGATACGCGAAACGCCAATCGTAATTGCTCACCAGCAGTTGCGTGAGCGGCACGAAAATCACCGTGCCCACGCCGACCGCGGAGAACGCAAAGCCGATCGCCGTCGAAAGCCGCGCGCGGTACCAGCGTGACAGCAGCGCCGACCCCGGCACCATGCCGTTCAGGCTCACCGCGAATCCGATCAGCACGCCGACGAAGAGATAGAACTGCCACAGGCTCGCAAGGTATTGCGCGAGGAAGAACGCCGAGCCCAGGCAGGCCATGCCGGCGCCATACACCCAACGCGGCCCCAGCCGGTCGAACAGCAGGCCGACGAGCGGCGCGGTGCAGCCGTTGACCAGCAGGTAGATCGAATAGACACCCGTCAGCTCCGAACGCGTCCAGCCGAACTCGCGCTCCAGCGGCAGGAGAAACACGGCGTAGGTGTCCGCCAGGCCGCGGCCGAACATGTTGAGGACAAAGCAGACGGCGAGTACTGCTACTGCGGTATTCAATTCACTCCCGTCTTATCCAGTCCGAAGACCTGCCGGAGGTAGGCGAGGTACCCCGGGTCCTTGCTCACGGTCTTGCCTGGCGCATCGGACACCTTGGCCACCGGCTGGCCGTTGCACTCGGTCATCTTGACCACGATGTTGATCGGTTCGTAGCCCAGGTCGTTGGTCAGGTTGGTGCCGATGCCGAACGAGGCAAGCGCGCGGCCCTGGAAGCGGCGCGCGATGTCGATCGCGAGCGGAAACGAGAGCTGGTCGGAAAAAATCAAGGTCTTGGTGCGCGGATCGACGCGGTGCTTGCGGTAGTGCTCGATCAGCCGCTCGCCCCAGACGAAGGGATCGCCCGAATCATGCCGCGCGCCGTCGAAGAGCTTGCAAAAATACATATCGAAATCACGCAGAAATGCATCTGTCCCATACGTGTCGGCGATCGCGATTCCCAGGTCGCCGCGGTATTCCTTGGCCCAGACGTCGAAGGCGTATATCTGCGAGTCGCGCAGCCTCGGGCCGAGCGCCTGGCAGGCCTGCATGTACTCGTGCGCCATGGTGCCGAGCGGCGTGACGCCGTGCTTCATCGCCAGCCAGACGTTCGACGTGCCTGCGAAGCGCTCGGTCATGTCGCGCTTGAGCGTGCCGATGATCTCGTCGTGCCAGTGGCGCGAGAAACGCCGCCGGGTGCCGAAATCGGAAATTTTGAACAGCAGTTCGGGTTCGAGCCGGCGCACCAGCTCCACCTTTGCTGCGAGGCGTCGGCGTGCTTCTGCGAGATCGGGCTTGGGCTGCGTGCGCCGGAAATACACCTCCGACACGATCGCAAGCACGGGGATTTCATACAGGATGGTGTGCAGCCAGGGGCCGCGGATCGAGATATCCAGGCCTGGCGCATCGGCCGAATTCTCGACGCGGATGTATTTCTCGTTGAAATGGAACAGGCCGAGAAAGTCGACGAAGTCCGATTTCATGAAGCGCAGACTGCGCAGATAGCCCAATTCGTCGTCGCGGAAGCGCAGCTTGCACAATTCCGCGATGCCGGCGCGGATCTCCTCGCCGTGCGGCGCGAGATCCACGCCGGCGGTGCGGCACTTGAACACGTACTCGACCTGCGCACCCGGAAAGTGGTGCAGCACCACCTGCATCAGCGTGAACTTGTACAGGTCGGTGTCGAGCAGCGACTCGATGATCATGCAACGATTCTACCCGCCCTGCGATAATCACTTCCCTTTGGGATACTTCACCCATGTGTGGCCGTTACTCTCTACATTCCAATCCGGACGTGATCGCGCTGATGTTTGGACTTTCGGAGATTCCTGCCCAGCAGCCGCGCTACAACATTGCTCCAACCTCACTGGTACTGATCATCAGGCAAGGCGAAGCAGCCATGGTTCGCTGGGGCCTGGTGCCGCGTTGGGCCAAGGATCCGTCCATCGGCGCGAAAATGAACAACGCGCGCGCCGAAACCGTGGCGCAGAAACCCTCGTTCCGCGAGGCCTACCGCAAGCGCCGCTGCCTCATTCCGGCCAACGGTTTCTATGAATGGAAGCTGGAAAACGGCCGCAAGCAGCCCTACTACATCACCCCGAGCGGCGGCGCCCTGCTCGCGTTCGCGGGCTTGTGGGAGCCATGGCACGACCTGCAGACCTGCGCCATCATCACCACCGCAGCGAACGCGAAGATGGCCGCGGTGCATGAACGCATGCCGGTGATCGTGTCGCCGGGCGAGTATTCCGACTGGCTTGCCGGCGCGGAAATCTCCCTGCGGCCCTGCCCGGATTCCGCGATCGATGTGCGCCGCGTCAGCCGCGCCGTCAACAACGCCCGCAACGACCTGCCCGGACTGATCGAACCTGACGCAGCGTGATTTGCGGGCGCTAGCGATACTGGATATAATGCCACCACTGAACAAGGGCACAGTAGCCAGGAGCCGGCAATGAGCGAACCGCTGACCGAGCGTCAAGCCGAGATCCTTCGGCTGATCAAGGACCTGACCGAAGTTTCCGGTTTTCCCCCGACGCGTGCCGAGATCGCCGAGCGCATGGGCTTTCGCTCGGTGAACGCCGCCGAGCAGCACCTGCGCGCACTGGAGCGCAAGGGCGCGCTCGACATCTCTTCCGGTTCCTCGCGCGGCATCAAGATCCGCGATCGCAGCGGCCCGCGCCACGGCAAGCTGCTGGAGCTGCCGGTGATCGGCCGGGTCGCGGCCGGCAGCCCGATCCTCGCCGAGGAGCACGTCACGGCACGCTACCAGATGGACCCGAACCTGTTCACGCCGCGCGCCGACTATCTGCTGCGCGTGCGCGGCTTGTCGATGCGCGACGCGGGCATTCTCGACGGCGACCTGCTGGCGGTGCACCGCACGCAGGATGCGCATAGCGGCCAGGTGGTGGTGGCGCGCATTGGCGACGAGGTGACGGTAAAACGCCTGAAGCGCAGAGGCCACGCGGTCCAGCTCCTGCCCGAGAATCCGGATTTCGAACCGATCGAACTCGACCTGCGGCGCGACGAGATGGCAATCGAGGGCATCGCCGTCGGCGTCATCCGCAGCGGCAAAAGTCTGTAAGAACTCGTCTGCTGCGCCGCTTCGACGGCGCCGGCCGCAGGCGGTCGCCTATAATCCGGAGTTGGTTTGCCCGCTCCCATGACGCCCAACGACACCGCATTGAACCCGAACAAGGCGTCCGCAGGAGTCAGCCTGGCGCAGTCGGCGGATCCGCGCCGCGTGCTTGCCGATCGCGTCGAGCAGATCTACAGCCAGATGCCGATCGGCATCGCCGGCAGCTTCGTCATCAGCGTCGTCGCCGCCTATGAATTGCGCCAGGGCCGCTATGTCGAAATCGTCCTCTTCTGGGCCGGGCTGGTGGTCCTGCTCACCGCCGCGAGCGCCGGCCTGTACTGGAGCTACCGCAGGAGCGCCACCAAGGCCACCGAAGCCGCACTGTGGCTGCGCTGGCTGGCAATAAGCGCGCTCGCCAATGGCGCCACCTGGGGGTTCGCGGCCGCGGTGTTCTTCCCGTCGCACGCCGACGAGCAACAGGTCTTCCTCGCCTTCCTGCTCGCCGGAGTGGTCGCGGGCGGGGTGCCGATGTACGCCGTGTCCTGGCCCGTCTATGCCCTTTACGCGGCCAGCATCGTGCTCCCGTTCACCTATGTGCTCGCCACTTTCGGCAACAAGCTGTTCGCCGAAATCGCGCTGCTGATACCGGCGTTCTACGCCCTCAATGTCGCGATCGCCTACCGCCTCAACCAGGTGTTCGATTCCGGCTACCGCCTGCGCCACGCCTACGGCAAGCTGACGGAAGACTATACGTCCCTCAACCAGCGGGTTGAGCAGCAGCTCGAGGAACTGTTGCAGGCGCAACGTGAAGTCGAAGCTTCCGGCCGAAAACTCGCGTTGTTCGCCGAACGCTCGCCCCTTGCGGTGCTGCAGATGGATCAGAACGCCACGATCCTTGAAATGAACCCCGCGGCCGAAAACCTGTTCGGATATGCCGCCGTGGAACTGGTGGGCCGGAACGCCGTCCGTACGCTTTTTTCGCCCGAAAATCCGGTTCTGAGCGGCGCCGCGTGGACATCGTTCATCGAAACCGCCAAACCGATTTCCCTCCCGCCGGCCGGATGCGTCCGACGCGACGGCATCGAGGTATCCTGCGAATTCACCCTTACCCCTCTGGTAAACGAGGATGGCGCTCTGATATCGGTGATCGCGCAAGTGCGCGACGTGACGCAGGTCCTCGAGGCAGACCGCCTGAAGAAGGAATTTACCTCGACGCTGAGCCATGAGCTGCGCACCCCCTTGACCTCGATCATCGGCTCGCTGCAGCTGGTCAATTCCGGCGTGATGGGCGAGATGGACAAGGACATCGCCGAACTCACCGAGGTGGCCGAGCGCAACGCCCAGCGCCTGCTCGACCTGATCAACGACATTCTCGACATTGAAAAAATTGAATCCGGCAAGTTCATCCTTTACCCGGAGGATATTGCGCTCGATGCGCTGGTGCGCGAATCGCTATTGCTCAACCGCAGTTTCGCGGAACGCTTCAAGGTCCGGCTGGAAGCCAGAGGCGGGCTGCCCGATGTGCAGGTGAACGCGGACCGCAAGCGCCTGCTGCAGGTGCTCACCAATCTTATTTCCAACGCCGCAAAGTTTTCCAATGAAGGCGGCGCGGTCGAGGTACTCCTGACTTTGACTGGCGAAATGGTGCGGGTGGACGTCGCCGACCGGGGTGCGGGCATCCCGGTGAATTTCCGCGACCGCATCTTCGGCCGTTTCGCGCAAGCCGATTCGGCGCTCACGCGCCAGAAGGGCGGTACCGGCCTCGGACTGGCGATCTGCAAGCGGCTGATCGAGGCGATGAACGGCCGCATCGGATTCGAGGACCGGGAGGGCGGTGGCACGCTGTTTTATTTTGAGATGCCCGTGGCGAAGGCGCTTGCGCAATCCCACAAATGAGGAACCGATGCCCCAGCGGCCGTTGAACAGAATCTGCTACGTGGAGGATGACGAGGATATCCGGCGCGTCGTGCGCATGTCGCTGGAGCGGGTCGGCAAGATGACCGTCGAGGTCGTCGCAGACTCGACCCGCGCGGTCGAGGCGATGATCGCGTTCAAGCCGGACCTGGTGATGCTCGACTGGATGATGCCGGTGATGGACGGCCCCGCGGTATTGCGCAAGATGCGCGAGCAGGCGGAAACCATGCATCTCCCCGTGGTCTTCATTACCGCCAAGGCCTCGCAGGCGGAACTGGACGAGTTGCGGAACATGGGCGCAGCGGGCGTAATCTCGAAGCCATTCTCGCCCAAAACTCTTCCCGATCAGCTGCGCAGCATCTGGACCAGCCTGGCGTAAATGATCCTGGCCCCAGTGCCCCGCTAGGCCATCATGATCTCCTTGGCGGTGACTCCAGCCTTGCCGTATTCCAGCGTCCGGCGCACTCGATAAGGCTCGCCGCCGCCGATCTTCGGCAACTTCGCAAGATCAAGCAGCTTCTGCGGCCTGAGCATTTGCCCCTGGGCATCGCGCACCACCATGACCCTGGGCAGCAGCCGCTTCAACTGATTCTGCGAAATGACAATGCCGGTTTCGCCGCTGTTCAATTCGACGACGCTGCCTACCGGGAAAAATCCGATGCAGCGGACGAACTGCTCGATCAGCCCCGGATGAAACGTCTTGTCACGCTGGGCGTGCAGTAGATTGAGGGCGTTGGAGGGCGACATCGGCTCGGCGTATTGACGCTTGGTGGTCAGCGCGTCGAACACATCCACGATTCCGGCGATCGCGCCAAGCACGCCGAGCGCGTCGCCTTTCTTGCCGTGCGGGTAGCCGCTGCCGTCTCGCCGCTCGTGGTGCAATGCGGCGATTTCGGCAATTTCGGGTGACAGACCCGGCGTGCTGCGCAGTTGCTCCGTTGTCAGCCCGACATGAGATCGCACCAGCTCCAATTCCGCGCCGCTCAGCCGCGACTCTTTCTCGCGAATCTCTTGCGGCACCTTCAGCATGCCCACATCCTGCAGCAGGCCCACCATTCCGGCGCGCTCGACCGTTTCCGCGTCCATTCCCAGGAAGCGCGCGAAGGCGATCATGTAGATCGAGACATTCAGCGCGCGGCCCAGTTGGTAGCCGCCGCGCTCCTGCAGCGCGCTCAACAGCACCATTGCGTCCGGGTTGCGCAGCATGCTCTCCGTTATGTTGCCCACCGCGAGCTTGAGCTCTCCGGAATCCAGCGCTTTGTCGGCGCGAATGGCGTCGAACGCGCCGTTGACCGCGGCAATCGCCGAACCGCAGGCATCGGTTGCGCGCGCGAACTCGGTCTCAATGCTTGCGCGCTCGACATGTATCACTTTTCCGGTGCCTTGCAGGTCCGGGGCGATCGGGCCGCCGCCACGACGCAGCTCGGGTTCTTTCTCCCTCTGCCCGCCTTCGGTATCGACATAAACGTGCTTGCAGTATTTATTCAGCGCGTCCAGCTGCGTCTGCGTCGTCAACACAAAGCGTTGAAACAGGAATGGCGTTTCCGACCATGGCCGGTCAAGCTCATAAACGTACATGCCGAGCTGAAGGTCCGTCACGGGCAGTTTTTTCTTCATGATCTCGGGGCAGGAGTCAGACCAGGCGCTGCGTCTTCTCGGCGCCGAAGGCGCCCGCACCCTGGTAGAACTTGCGCGACAGGAAGCCGATCACCTCATCTGCGTTCCGGAAGCGCGCGTCGCGATCCTTTTCCACCAGCTTGTCGAGCAGCCGCTGGTATTGCACGAGGTGCTCGGGCAGGTCCGGCGGTTGCGTATTCAGGTGGTGCAGCGCGACTTCCACCGCCGTCTCGCCGTCGAACAAATGCGTGCCGCTGAGCATCTGGTACAGCAGCACGCCCGCGCTGTAGATGTCGGTGCGCAGATCGAGCGCCACGCCGCGCACCTGCTCCGGACTCATGTAGCGCGGCGTGCCAAGGATCTCGCCGCGGCCGGTACGGTCGATGGCGTCGACGTGCTTGGCGATGCCGAAGTCGAGCACCGCGAGGCTGCCATCGGCGCGAAACATCAGGTTCTGCGGCTTCAGGTCGCGGTGCAGCACGCCCTGCTCGTGGATATCGCCCAGCGCGAACATCAGCTCGCGGAAGATCTTGAGGGACTCCTCGGGCTCGAGCGCCTTGTTGCCCAGGCGCATGTTCAGGTCGCCGCCGTCGAAGAACTCCATCACCAGGTAAGCCAGGTCCTCGGACACGCCATGGCCATGGATGCGCGCCACGTGCCGGCTGCGGATGCGCTCGACCAGGTTGTATTCCTCGATGAAGCGGTCCAGGGCCGACTTGTTGCCGCTGAATTCGGCGCGCAGGATCTTGACCACCAGCGGCTCGTCGTCGCCCACGCGCGAGGCGAGATAGACGCGCGACATGCCGCCCTCGCCGATCAGCCGCAGCACCTTGATGCCGGGGATGCGGATGCGCGCGCCGAGTTCGTGGCCTTCGGCGCGTGCCGCGATTTCAGGCGTCGCCGCCTGCCCGGTTCTGGCGCGCGAGAGTTCGCGCACCGAGGTGACCAGCTTCTCGCGCGTCAGCTCCTGCTTGCGCTGGTAGTCGTCGGCGCCCGCCTTCATGGCGCGCACCGCGATCACTTCATTGCCCGCGCCGGTGAGAAAAAGCACCGGCGGACAGTCCTTGCGCAGCTTGAACTGCTGCAGCCAGTCCAGGCCGTCGCCGCGGCCGAGCATGTAATCCAGGATCACGACGTCGTACCCGCCGAGCGGAAACGACGCCTCCGGCATGTCGCGCTCGAGCGGATCGAATTGCTCGACCGCAATGTCGGGCCATTCCTGCTTGAGGTAATGCGCGAGGATATTCCGCAAATCCTCGTCGTCATCGATGATCAGGACCTTCACTGCGCCTCCAGATGTCCCGCCTGCTTACGCCGGGGAGACTTTCAACGATACCACCTCGACCGGTTCGGCCTTGCCCTTGAGCGACACGCTGCGCCGCTCGAGCGGCATGGCACCGCCCAGCACGGCGTGCAGCGACAGGGCGGCGCTCGGTCCGATCACGATTTCGTTCGGTTCGGCGCGCTGCATGAGGCGCGCGGCCACGTTCACCGGGTCGCCGATGATGGTGTAGCTCATGAAGCTCGGGGAGCCGACGTTGCCGACGACGACCTCGCCCGCTTCGATGCCGACGCCGATCCCGGTCGACAGGCCGTACTCCGACTGCCAGCGCGCCGCAACCGGCGCGAAGCGCTGGATCATGGCGCGGCCGGTGGCTACCGCGCGCCCGGTGGCGTCGGCCTGCGGCACCGGCACGTTGAAGCCGACGAGCATGCTGTCGCCGGCCATGCTGAATACCGTGCCTTCGTTGTCGTGCGCGGCCGCGGTCAGTACGGTGAAGTATTCGTTGAGCATCGGCACGATGCTCGAAACCGGCACGGTCTCCGACAGGCGCGTGAAGCCGCGCAGGTCGGCGAACAGCGCCACCACCGCGGCGCGGTTCGACAGGTTGCGGAACACTTCCTCGCTGCCGCGCGATTCGCGCAGCACGCGCTCGGCGAGGCGCGGCGATATGTAGCGCGCGAAGGCCTTGCGGATCTCTTCTTTCCTCTGCACTTCGGCCGCGAGGCGGCGGCCTTCAAGCTCCTTGCGTATTTCGTGCAGCCGCCGCAGCGTCTTGACGCGCGCGATCAGTTCCTCCCGGCGCACCGGCTTGGAGAGAAAGTCATCCGCCCCCGCCTCGATGCCGCGCACCCTGCTGTCGTGGTCTTCGAGCGCGGTTACCAGCACCACCGGCAGCAGCGCGGTCGCTTCCTGGCTCTTCAGGCGGCGGCAGATGTCGAAGCCGCTTTGTCCAGGCATCTGCACGTCCATCAGCACCAGGTCGGGCTGCAGCGCGGCGATTTTCTCCAGCGCGGCATGGCCGTCGACGGCGATGTCCGCCTGCATGCCCTGCTGCACGAGCAGCCGCGCGAGAAAGCCCGCCATGTCCGGATCGTCGTCCACCACCAGGACGCGGAACGCGGCCTGGGCGGCCTGCCCGGAGGCGAGGTCACTCATAGACGATCGTTACGCGCGCCAGGTAGTCGGTGTATTCCACGATGAGCGCTTCGAGGCTGGCGCGATTGGTGACCTTGGCGCCGTCCTCGATCTGCTTGCCCAGCTCCGACACCTTCTCGAAGCCGTAGGAATTGCCCACGCCCTTCATGCGGTGGCCGAGCAGGCGCAGCTGCTCCATGTCGCCGGCGGCAAGCGCCGCGCCCAGCGTTTCGAGCTCCTTGCGGCGGTTCTTCATGAACGTCGGGATCAGGTCCTCGAGGTCCTTGGCAACGGTAACGGGGATCGGCTGGTGGCTCATCAAACGATTATAAGGTGTTGACGCAAAAGCCGCTTTCGGCAACTTTGTGAAAGTCAGTGAAAGTCGCGGGAACGCACACGCAGCGCGCCTTGCGCTTTTCCCCGTAGATGTCCGAGCAGCCGGCTGTGGTCCTCCAGCCGCCGGGCGAGCAGGTGCACCACCAGCCCCTCACGCTGGATCACGCCCTCGACGGCGAGCAGGCGCGCGCCCAGCAGCTCCCTGCGCTGGCGCTCGAGCAGGTCGCGCCAGACCACCACGTTGACGCAGCCGCTCTCGTCTTCGAGCGTCACGAACACCACGCCGCTCGCGGTATCGGGCCGCTGCCGGCAGGTGACCAGCCCCGCGGCGCGGACGAAGCTGCCGTGGCGAAGCAGCAAGAGATTTTCTGCTTTTACTATCCTTAGCTTTTCCAGACGGGTTCTTAAAAGAGCGAGCGGGTGCCGCCCGAGGGTGAAACCCAGGCTCTGGTAATCGGCGACGATTTCTTCGCCTTCACCCGGAGGCTCGAACACGGGCTGCTCTCGGGTTCCTGCTTCCAAAGGCAGGAACACGCTTTCCTTCTCGACTCCGGAGGCGGCCCAATGCGCGCTGCGCCGGTGCCCGGCCAGGCTCTGCAGAGCGCCCGCGGCCGCCAGGCAGTTCAGGTCCCTGCGGTTCAGCCCGGCGCGGTGCGCCAGGGCCTCGACCGAAACATGCGGCCGGCTATCGACGATCCGCATTCCCGCGGCCCGGGCGAGCCCGCCCACCATGCGCAACCCCAGGCGCACCGCGCCGCGGCCTGCTTCACCGTCTTCGATGCTGCAGTCCCACTGGCTGAGCGCGGCATCCGCGGGCCGCAGCTCCACGCCGTGCCGGCGTGCGTCCTGGATCAGTTGCGAGGGGCTGTAAAAACCCATCGGCTGGCTGTTGAGCAGCGCGGCGAGGAACGCCGCCGGGTGATGGCATTTGAGCCAGGCCGAGAAATACACCAGCAGCGCAAAACTCGCCGAATGCGACTCGGGAAAACCATAGTCGCCGAACCCCAGGATCTGGCGGTAGATCGAATCGGCGAATCCCGCCGTGTAGCCGTTGCCCTGCATGCCGCGCTTCAACTTTTCCTCGAAGGGCTCGAGGCCGCCCTTCTTCTTCCACGCCGCCATCGCGCGGCGCAGCTGGTCCGCCTCGCCGGGCGAGAAACCGGCTGCGACCATCGCCAGCTGCATCACCTGCTCCTGGAAGATCGGGATGCCGAGCGTGCGCTCGAGCACCGCCTGCACCGCCTGGCTCGGGTAATTGACCGGCTCCAGCCCCTGCCGGCGCCGCAGGTAGGGATGCACCATGCCGCCCTGGATCGGCCCCGGGCGCACGATCGCCACTTCGATCACCAGGTCGTAGAAATTCGCCGGCTTCAGGCGTGGCAGCATCGACATCTGCGCGCGCGATTCGATCTGGAACACGCCGACGGTGTCCGCTTTCTGGATCATGGCGTAAACCGCCGGGTCTTCGCGCGGAATGTCGCTTAGTTCGAATGGTTTGTTTTTTTCTTCAGAAACAAAACATAAAGCACGACGAAGAGCCGACAACATTCCCAGCGCCAGCACGTCCACCTTGAGCAGCCCCAGGGCTTCAAGGTCGTCTTTGTCCCACTGGATCACGGTGCGCTGCGCCATCGCCGCGTTCTCCACCGGCACCAGCTCGGCGAGCGGCCCGCGCGAAATGACGAAGCCGCCGACGTGCTGCGACAGGTGGCGCGGAAAACCGGTCAGCTCGCCGGCGAGCTCGAGCAGCTGTGGCGATTCCGCGTCGGCTTCAAGCACCCGGCACAGGTCGCGCAGCGCGCTCCGGGTCCGGTAGCAGATCACGGTCGCGGCCAGCGCCGCGCGCTCGCGGCCGTATTTGCCGTAGACGTACTGGATCACCTCCTCGCGCCGCTCGTGCTCGAAATCGACGTCGATGTCGGGCGGCTCGTTCCTCTCCTTCGACATGAATCGCTCGAAGAGGGCATGGCCGTTCTCCGGGTCCACCTCGGTGATCCTCAGGCAGTAGCAGACCGCCGAGTTCGCCGCCGAGCCCCTGCCCTGGCACAGGCTGCCGCGCATGCGGGCGAACTTCACAACGTCGTGTACCGTGAGGAAAAAAGCTTCGTAGCCGAGTTCCGCGATCAGCCCGAGTTCGCGCTCGACCAGCGCGCGCACGAGCGCCGGCGCGCCGGCGGGAAA
Source organism: uncultured Bordetella sp. (assembly GCA_964616875.1). GTDB lineage: Bacteria > Pseudomonadota > Gammaproteobacteria > Burkholderiales > SG8-39 > RBG-16-66-20. Next base: position 12,896 of record CAZTSJ010000300.1, read on the forward strand.
GCGCCACGCCATGCCCTCGAGGGCCAGATGCCGCAGCCAGGAGGCCGGCGTCTCGCCCGCGGGCACCAGTTCGGCGGGATATTCGTAGCGCAGTTCATCGAGCGAGAAGCTGCAGCGTTCCGCGATTTTTACCGTTTCCCTGATCAAATCCGGAGGGTAAAGCTGGGCGATGCGCGCGCGCAGGCGCAGATGCCGCTCGCCGTTCGGGTACAGCGCATCGCCGCACTCGCGCACCGGCTTGCCCAGGCGTATGGCGGTGAGCGTGTCCTGCAGGCGCCGGCGCGAGCGCAGGTGCATGTGCACGTCGCCCGCGGCCACCAGCGGCAGGCCGGCTTGTTTTGCAATTTCCTCCAGCCGCTTCAACTTCCTGGAGTCATTCGGGCCGCAATGCAATTCCACTGCCAACCAGCTGCTGCCCGGGAACCGTTCGCGGATCCAGAGCGCATCCTCAAGCGAAGGTTTTTCCCCTGCCACCGACAGGGCCAGCAGGCCGCGGCCCGCATGCGCTTCCAGATCCTGCCGGCTTAGCGCATACGCTCCCTTTTTCGCGCGCCGCCGCCCCGTGGTGATCAGCGATGCAAGCGCGCCGTAGGCCTTGCGGTCGGGTGCCAGCAGCACGAGCTTGAGATCGTCCTGAAAACGGAATTCAGAACCGGCGATTAATTTAAGGCCCTGCTCTTTTGCCGCGACATGCGCCCGCACGATTCCGGCCAGCGAGCATTCGTCGGTGATGGCGAGGGCCGCATAGCCCAGCCCCGCCGCGCGCCCGACCAGTTCCTCCGCGTGCGAGGCGCCGCGCAGGAAGCTGAAATTCGACAGGCAGTGCAGCTCCGCGTAGGCAGGCAGCAATTCAGGCAAACAGGCCATGCAGGAACCAGCCTCCTCCGGCTTGCGCGCCGCGCTCGCGGTAGATCCAGGCGAGCGACGCCGCGCCGGTGCGCGCGATGAAGTAATCGCGCCGCGCCTCGGCGCCGTCCCACCAGCCCGACTCGATGCGCTCAGGCCCCGCCAGCAGCGTGAATCCGCCTTCCGCGAGACGGCGCGGCGGATCGAGCAGCCACAGCGGACGGGGTCCGTTCTGCTTTTGTTCTTTTGAAGAAAATTCTTTGCCGGGAAAAACCGCAACCCAGGCGCGTTCCGGCCGGTGATCCGGATGCATCCTCAGGCCGTGCACCGCCTCGCTGCCCAGCCGTGCCTGCAGGCGCTCGACCAGCCGCAGCCACTCTTCGCCGCGAGCCTGCGGGTCGCTGAAAAAACTTCCGCTCTCCTGCGCAAGAATTTCGCCATCCCCGGCTTCGAGGCTGATGGCTTCCACCGCCGCGCACAGCGTGGTGCGCGCCAGGCGTTCGCGCAGCAGCCGCGCGAAATGTTCCGCGCTGCGGCCGGGCGCCGCGAGTCCCACTTTTATCATCGTCGCCGGCAGGCCGTCGTGAACCAGATCGAGCGTGAAACCGCGCACCCCGGCATGGCGCGCGGCGAGGAAGCCTTCCATCTGCGCCAGCAGCCGCCGGACGGCGAACAGCGCCTGTTCCGCCTGCATCACGGGCGCGGGCAACTCGAGCCGCGCCGCAAAACGCGCCGGCGGCACGAAGAACTCGCGCGCCTCGGGCGCCTTGCCGCCGGCCTGGTCGATTTCCTCGAGCAGGCTCTGCCCAAAGCGCCGCGCGACGCCCTCGCGCGGCAGGCGCAGCAGAGCGCCGATGGTCCCGATGCCGAGTTTCGCGAGCAGTTCGAGCGCTTCCGGGACGAGGCTGGTGACGGCCACCGGCAGCGCTTCCAGCCTGCCGCCGCCGCCGCGCGCCAGCCAGAGCGCGGCGCGCGCCGTGGGTGCTTCAGCGACCCGCGCCTCGAAACCCAGGCGCGGCAGGCCCGCGCGCAGCCGCACGAGGAATTGCCAGCGGCCGCCGAAATGGCGCAGGCTGCCTGCGACCTCCATCACCAGCGCCTGCGGCGGTTCGAGCGAGACGCGCGGCGTGAACTGGCAGGCCCAGGCGGCTACCGCCGCCAGCGCTTCCCGTTCAGGCTCAGGCGGCGCATGCCCGCGCGACAACGCCTGGCGCCGGAATTGCGGGAAATGGAGTGCGACCCAGAGCACGTGAGGGAGGTCCTTCAAAGGCGGGGGGTCTTTCAAAAGCGGGCCTTTCGATGGGAACGGGAAACGGCGCTGCCAAGGGCAGGCCACGCCTCTTCAGGATGTGCACTGCGAGTTGTTCTTCTCCTGCTTCCAGCGTCAGCCGTAGAACCGCTGGCGAGGATTCGCAGGCTGTCTCGGGCGGCCGGAACGCGACCGCGAACCCGGGGCCGGCCTGCGCCGCCACGGCCAGCCGCCGCAACTCCGGATAGCCCGCCCGCGGCAGCCACAACAGCAAGGCGTGGAAACTGCGCGCGCGCAGCGCCTGCTCCGCCGCCCACAGCGCGTCGCGCCTCCCGGGGGCACGGATTACCGTCAGCAGCCCCAGGCGCACGCC
>CAZTSJ010000301.1:0-2080 GCA_964616875.1 uncultured Bordetella sp.
ACCGTGTACATGTGGTGCGCCCCGACGATAAAGGACAGAAACGCGATCGCGAACGTCGCGTACACCATCGAGGCGTAACCGAACAGCGGCTTCCTCGAGAACGCCGGGATCACCTGCGAGATCACGCCGAACGCCGGCAACGCGATGATGTAGACCTCGGGGTGGCCGAAAAACCAGAAGATGTGCTGGTAAAGCACCGGGTCTCCGCCACCCGCGGCATTGAAGAACGTGGTGCCGAAATGCCGGTCGGTGAGCGTCATGGTCACCGCGCCGGCGAGCACCGGCATCGCCGCCACCAGCAGGTAGGCGGTGATCAGCCAGGTCCAGACGAACAGCGGCATGCGCATCAGCGTCATCCCGGGGGCGCGCATGTTGAGGATGGTGGTGATGATGTTGATCGAGCCGAGGATCGAGCTCATGCCGAGGATGTGCACGGCGAAGATGGTCAGGTCCATGCCGATGCCCATCTGCACGGTGAGCGGCGCATAGAGCGTCCAGCCCACGCCGGGCGCACCGCCGGGCATGAAGAACGACAGGATCAGCAGGCTCGCGGCGAACGGCAGCAGCCAGAACGACCAGTTGTTCAGGCGCGCGAACGCCATGTCGGGCGCGCCGATCATCATCGGGATCTGCCAGTTCGCGAAGCCGACGAACGCCGGCATGATCGCGCCGAACACCATGATCAGGCCGTGCATGGTGGTGAACTGGTTGAACAGATCGGGATTGAAGAACTGGATGCCGGGCTGGAACAGCTCCAGCCGGATCGCCATCGCCATCGCCCCGCCGGTCATGAACATGATGAAGCTGAACCACAGGTACAGCGTGCCGATGTCCTTGTGGTTGGTGGTCGTGACCCAGCGCATGATGCCGCCGGCGCCGTGGTAACCGCCGCCGTGGTCGTCGTGCCCGTGGGCGTGATCGTGGCCGTGCGTGTCTACGACTGCGCTCATGATGATCTCCGTGCGGTTGCCATGCGATATCTACTTCCTGAGAGCCTTGACATCGGCGGGCTGGATCGCCTCGCCGGTCTTGTTGCCCCAGTTGTTGCGCGTGAAGGTGACGACGGCGGCCAGTTCGGTGTCGTTCAGCTGCTTGCCGAAGGCGGCCATGGCCGTGGGCGTGCCGTTCTTGACCACGCCGTTCAGCACCGCCGTGATCTGCGCGTCCTTGGGACCAAGCACCATCTTCGAGCCGTCGAGCGGCGGAAACGCCGGCGGCAAGCCCTTGCCGGTCGCCTGGTGGCAGACAACGCAGTTCTTCGCGTAAACCTGCTCGCCGCGTTTCTTCAGCTCGTCCATCGCGTACTGCCTGTTGGGATCGTCGGCGGCCGCGGCGATCAGCTTCATCTTGTCGCCGACCCACTGGCGGTACTCGTCCTGCGTGACCACCTTCACCACGATCGGCATGAAGCCGTGTTCCTTGCCGCACAGTTCGACGCACTGGCTGCGGAAGGTTCCGGTCTTCTCGGCCTTGAACCAGAGGTCGCGGATGAAGCCCGGCACCGCATCCTGCTTCGCGCCGAAGGCGGGCACCCACCAGGAGTGGATCACGTCCGCGGCGGTGGTGAGCATGCGCACCTTCTTGCCCACCGGCACAATCAGCTCGTTGTCCACCTCGACCAGGTAGTGCTCGCCCTTGGGCGCCTTGTTCTCGATCTGCTCGCGCGGCGTCGACAGGGTCGAAACGAAGCTGATGCCCTCGCCTTCGCCCTTGACGTAGTCGTAGCCCCATTTCCACTGGTAGCCGGTGACCTTGATCGTAAGGTCGGGGTTGGAGGTGTCCTTCTGCGCCACCAGCGTGCGGGTGGTAGGCCAGGCGATGCCGACCAGGATCACGGCCGGGATCACGGTCCAGAGGATCTCGATGGTGGTGTTCTCGTGGAACTGCGCCGCCTTGTGGCCCTTCGACTTGCGGTGCGCGTAGCAGGCCCAGAACATGAAGCCGAACACGCCGACGAAAATCGCCGTGCACAGAACCATCACCGCTTCGTGCAGCCAGTGGATGTCGGCGGCGAGCTTGCTGCCGGCGGGCTGCAGATTCCATTCAAGGGCCAGCGCCAGGCCCGAATATGCGATTCCCA
>CAZTSJ010000302.1:0-5270 GCA_964616875.1 uncultured Bordetella sp.
TCGGCGTCGTTGCCGCAGCTCACCTGATAGGAGATGTCCAGGCCCGCCTGCTGCGCGCGCCACATGACATTGACCTGCCCCGCGCCGCCCGACTGGCTGACGACGCCGATGTCGCCCGGCGGCCGTCGCGCGCCCTTGATCGCGGCGGTGGAGGTGAAGGCGAAGGCATCGACGAAATTGACCAGCCCATTGCAGTTCGGCCCCATGAAGCGCAGCCCACCGGCGCGCGCAATGCCGACCGCTCGCTGCTGCAACGCTTTTCCCTCCTCGGTGCCGATCTCGGCGAAGCCGGCCGAAAACACGGTCGCAAACGGCGCCCTGACCCTGACGCAGTCCTCCAGTGCCGTGAGCACGCTCGCACTCGGCAGCACTATGCCTACGTGGTCGGGCTGCTGCGGCAGGTCGGCGAGCGACGGATAGCACTTGAGGCCGAAGATTTCACTGCGCTTCGGGTTGACCGGGTAGATCTCGCCCTTGAAACCGAAGTCGATCAGCAGCCGCACGCAGCGGCCGCCGAACTTGGCCAGATCCTCGGTGGCGCCGACGAAGGCGACCCGACGCGGCGAGAGGAAGCGCTGCAAATCAGCGAATTTTCCGTTCACGTCAGACATCCTTGAGGTATTTCGCCTCCAGCTCGCGCCAGCGCTTCGCGTCCACCGCCTCCTCGCGGTCGTTGAAGGTGGCGAGCTCGCTTTCAATCGCCGCCGTGTCGCCGTCGCGCTTGAGCACCGCCAGCACCTTCTTCGCCGCGGCGATGGCCGCGCGGTGCGTCTGCGAAGGATAGATGCCGATGCGGAAGCCCATCTTCTCCAGGTCCTGCTTCGGCAGCGGCGGCGTCTTGCCGCCTTCGAAGATGTTGGCAAGCGCGGGCTTGATGAGCTGGCCCGGAATCGCGGCCAGCTCGGCGGCCGATTGCGGCGCCTCGACGAAGCCCACGTCCGCGCCCGCCTCGAGGTAGGCGTTGACGCGGTCGATGGAAGCCTGCAGGCCTTCGCTTGCGCGCGCGTCCGAGCGGGCGATGATCACCATGTCAGCGTCCTGCCGCGCATCCACCGCCGCCTTGATCTTGCCCACCATCTCGGCCTTGCTGACGATCTGCTTGCCGTCGTAGTGGCCGCATTTCTTCGGCGACACCTGGTCTTCGAGGTGGAAGCCCGAAATGCCGGTCTTCTCGTACTCCCGCACGGCGCGAATGACGTTGAGAGCATTGCCGTAGCCCGCGTCCATGTCTCCGATCACGGGGATCTCGACCGCTTCCACGACGCGCGAAATCCACTGCGTCACCTCGGTCATGGTCAGGAGGCCGATGTCCGGATAGCCATTGGAGCGCGAGTAGCCGCCGCCGGTGAGATAAACGGCGTCGAAGCCGGCGAGCTGGATCAGGCGCGCGGTGAGGACGTCGTAGGAGCCCGGCACGATGGCGTAGGCCTGCTTTGCGAGCAGCGCCCGCAGCTTTTTCCTCGGAGTCATGCCGCCTTCTCCAGTCTGTCCCTGAGGACGTAATGCAGCTGCCCACCGTGGCAGTAATACGCCACTTCGCGCTTCGTATCGAGGCGCACGAGCAGGTCCAGGGTTTCTTCTTTTCCATGCTTTCTTCGAATCTTCAGTTTCACATAGGCACGCGGGCTCAATCCGGTCGCAATGCCGGCGATATCCAGGACCTCGGAGCCGTCCAGGCCCAGCGTCTTGCGCGTCACGCCCGCTGGGAACTGCAGCGGCAGCACGCCCATCCCGACAAGGTTGGAGCGGTGGATGCGCTCGAAGGTTTCGGCGATCACCGCGCGCACGCCCAGCAGCTGCGTGCCCTTGGCCGCCCAGTCGCGCGAGGAGCCGGCGCCGTACTCGGCGCCCGCGACCACCACCAGCGGCACGCCGTCGCGGCGGTACTGCTTCGCCGCCTCGTGGATGCTCATCTGCGCGCCGTCGGGCATGTGGCGTGTGCTGCTGCCCTCGACGCCCGGCGTCATCTCGTTCTTCACCCGCACATTGGCGAAGGTGCCGCGCGTCATGACATCGTGGTTCAGGCGCCGTGCGGCGTAGTTGATGAAGTCGCGCGGCGCGATGCCGAGGGATGCCAGGTAGCTCGCCGCGGGTGTACCCGCCGAAATGACGCCAATGGGCGAGATGTGGTCGGTAGTGAACATGTCGCCGAAGATGCCGAGCACCCGGGCGCCCAGGATGTCCTGCATTGGTTCTGGTTTTGCCTGCATCGAACTGAAAAAAGGAGGCTGTCTGATGAATGTGCTTCCGTCTTTCCAGCCGTACACTGTCCCCTGGCTGCCGGCGATGCTGCGCCACTCCGGCGGCCCGTCGAGGATCGTCTCGTAGCGTTCGCGGTAGAGCTGCGGCGTCAGCGTATCGTCGATCACCCGGCGGATCTCTTCGCCGTCGGGCCAGATGTCGCGCAGGTACACCGGCTTGCCGTCGCTGCCCTCGCCAAGCGGCTCCTTCTCCAGGTCCTTCAGCACCGTGCCCGCGATGGCGTGCGCGATCACCAGCGGCGGCGAGGCGAGGAAGTTGGCGCGCACCGAGGGATGGATGCGGCCCTCGAAATTGCGGTTTCCCGAGAGCACCGCGACGGCGGTCAGCTTGCCTTCGTCGATCGCTGCCTGCACCGGCGCGGGCAGCGCGCCCGAATTGCCCATGCAGGTCATGCAGCCGAAACCGGCGAGGTTGTAGCCCATCGCATCCAGCGACTTCTGCAGGCCGCTCTTCTCCAGGTAGTCGGCCACCACGCGCGAGCCCGGCGACAGCGAGGTCTTCACCCAGGGCTTGGGCTTGAGGCCTCTTGCGAGCGCGTTGCGCGCGAGCAGGCCGGCGCCGATCATCACCGAAGGGTTGGAAGTGTTGGTGCAGCTGGTGATGGCGGCGATGACGACGTCGCCGTCTTTGAGTGTTGCCGTGGCCTTTTTTTCCGGAAATGCTTTCAGAAATGCCGGACCGGAAAAAGATAAAGAAACCCGATCCTGCGGCCTGCTCGGCCCCGAGACGCTCGGCACCACGCTCGAGAGGTCAAACTCAATGACCTGCGTGAACTCTGCCGCCGGCATGGAGGGCTCGCGCCACATGCCCTGCGCCTTGCAGTAGGCCTCGACCAGCGCAACCTGTTCGTCGCTGCGGCCCGTCAGGCGCAGGAAACGGATGGTTTCCGCGTCCACCGGGAAGAAGCCCATGGTGGAGCCGTTCTCCGGAGTCATGTTGGCGATGGTGGCGCGGTCGGGCAGCGTCAATTCCGCCACGCCGGGTCCAAAGTATTCGACGAACTTGTCCACCACCTTGTGGGTGCGCAACATCTGCGTCACCGAGAGCACGAGGTCGGTGGAGGTCACGCCGGGACGCAGCTTGCCGTGCAGCCGGCAGCCGATGACTTCCGGGATCAGCATCGCCACCGTTTCGCCCAGCGCGCCCGCACCGCCTTCGAGGCCGCCCACGCCCCAGCCGAGCACCCCCAGGCTGTTGATCATCGCCGTGTGGCTGTCCATGCCGAGTACCGAATCTGGATAGGCAACCGGGTTTGAATTTTCTTTCGGTGAATCTTTTTCGGAACTTGTCCAAACAACTTTCGCTAAATATTCAAGATTTACCTGATGGCAGATGCCGCTGCCGGGCGGCACGATGCGCAGCTGGTCGAAGGCCTGCGCGCCCCAGCGCAGGAACGCGTAGCGCTCGGCGTTGCGCTGCAGTTCGATCGCCAGGTTCTTGCGCGCAGCATCCGGCGTCGCGTACTCATCCACCATCACCGCGTGGTCCACGACCAGGTCCAGCGGCACGGAAGGATTCAGTCGCTTCGGGTCGCCGCCCAGGCGCAGCATGGCATCGCGCATCGCCGCGAGGTCCCCCAGCAGCGGGATGCCGGAAGAATCGGGCATCAGCACGCGCGTGAAGCGGAACGCGATCTCCCGTTCTGCCTTACGGTTCTCCAGCCACTGGGCCAGGGCCGACAGGTCTCCGCTCTCTCCGTGCCGCAGCAGGTTCTCGAGAACCACCTTGAGCGAGCAAGGCAGGCGCGAGACGCCCACGAGGCCTTGTTCCTCGGCGGCGGGGATGCTGTAGTACTCGAAGGTCTTCGTTCCGACCTGCAGTTGCCGCTTTACATTCATTTCATCAGTTCGGCGGTGGTGACCAGCTGCGACTTCGCCATCGCCTGGATGAATTCCAGCGACCACTTCTGGGTCTCCTCCACCGTGTGCCCGCCCCAGGCGTGCGCCACCGTGAGGTCGGTGACGACGGTGTTCGGGTAACCGAGCTGCCAACCGTCGATGGCGGTTGTCGCCACCGCGAGCGAAGTGGACCAGCCCAACAGCAGCAGCGAGGTCGAGCCCAGTTCCCGCAGCGTCAGGTCGAGGTCGGAATCGAAGAAGCCGCTGTAGCGCCGCTTGTGGACGATGGTGTCCTGCTGCGCGTCGTAGAGCTCCGGGATCGGATCCTGGCCCGGCTGCCAGATTTCGTTGGCGAGCTCCCAGTGCTTGAGGAACCACTTGTCGGTCCTGCGCCGCGCGCTGCAGACGAACACCACCGGCCGCCCGGTCCGGCGGCCCCAGGCGAGGAACTCCTTGGCGCGGGGAAGCAGCGCAACGCGCTTCTCGACGGCCCGCGCCTCCGGGGCCACCGAATCCTTCGTCATGTCCAAAACCAATATTGCTTCGCTCATATCAGTCGATCTTGATCTTCGCGGCCCTGGCGACCTTGCCCCAGCGCTCGAGGTCCACGCGCAGCTGCGCCGCGTGTTCTTCCGGCGTGTTGCCCACCGGGTCGAGGCCGAACTGCCTGAGGCGCTCCACCACGTCCGGGAGCCTGAGGACTTTCGCCGTCTCGCGCGCGAGCAGGTTCACGATTTCCTTCGGCGTGCCGGCCGGCGCCATCATCCCGTACCAGGAGTTGACCTCGAAGCCCGGCATGGTGTCGTTCATGGCGGGCAGGTCCGGCAGCACCGGCGAGCGCCTCAGCGTCGTCACCGCGACCGGGCGCAGCTGCTTCGCGTCCAGCTGCGGCTTCACGCCGGCGATGTTGAGGAAGGAAATGGAGATCTGGCCGCCCAGCATGTCGGTGATCACGGGCGCCGAGCCCTTGTAGGGCACGTGGATGGTCTGCACGCCGCCCAGGATGTGGAACAGCTCGCAGGCGAGATGCGAGGTGCTGGCCGGTCCGACCGAGCCGCAGCTCATCTTGCCCTGGTTCGCCTTGCCGTAGGCGACCAGTTCCTTGAGGTTGGTGATCGGGATCTGGTTCTGCACCAGCAGCACCAGCGCGCCCGCCGCCACCTGCGTCAC
>CAZTSJ010000303.1:0-3225 GCA_964616875.1 uncultured Bordetella sp.
GTCTGCCGCTCGAGCGCCTCGGCGAGCTGCTGCTTGAGGGTCGCGTCTCCAGATTTACGGGGTGCGGAGGTCTTTCTGGGCGCAAGCGGCTTCCGCCGCGGTTGCGGCCGGGCCTTGCGCCCGCGCTTGCTGATTTTCGCCATCGGCCGCCTCCCCGTCGGTCCCGACGCCTCCCGCATCATAGTAGAGCCGTCGCACCATGAGCGCATTGATTCCTTTCGCCGACGGCGGCCTTGCCCTCCTAGAGCCCAAGCTCCCTAAGACCACCGCGCAGCACCGAGCGCAAGGAGTACCAGTACAGCTTCGCGCCTGTTTATCCGAGCCCCTTCAGGCCACCAGAAAGCAACGCAATTACGGGGAACGGCGGGCGGAGAACCCTAGCGACCATGGGGGAAAATTAGCCTAGTCTTGAATGTCGGCTCCGGGTCGGAACCCGACATCGGGCTAGCAATCGCTGCAGTGCGGTAGGAAATGGTCAGGCTGGGCCAGACGACGGCTTGCGGCCAGGAGCCGACATTCACGGACTCGACTAAATCACCTTGTTATCGAGCTGCGGTAGCGACCACTCCTCAGTCCAGCCCTGGTGCAACGGCGCACAATGGGGATTATTTCGTCCCGTGACCCGCTATTGGTAAAAAGCGCGCGCGGAGCTGCTGCGCTGCGCGCGGCGAGCCTGGAGTTCGACGATTGCCCCGGCTTCGAGCGGCTGCGCGCCTACGCCGGGCCCGACTAGGTCGCCTATGCGGAGTACCTTGCCGGACCCGCTACGCGCGCGGCGGCGGACGAGCCGCTTTCAAGACTGGTGTCTCTTGGCGTTCAGCTCAAGAGCGCAAAGGCGACCCCGGAAAGCATCGCTGCAGCGATCGAAATCAGCTCCGCCCAAGGCTGGCGCCGGCCGCTGCTTGCCTGGCTGGGCGTCGAAGAAAAACGCATCGAGGCGGCGGGGGACCGCGAGGCGCTGGAGCGGATCCGCCGCCGGATCGCGCTCGCTTCCGGAAAAGCCTGAAGCCGTATCCGGACGCAGCCACCAGCATCATGCGGCGAGGTCCGGAAGGAAATTCTTATCCCTGACGATTCCGGCGGTTCGCCGGGAGTTAGTATTCCCGTTCCTTAACTCGCCTGGGGGCATGTTTGGGAGAGGACGGAATCCGGCAGCGGCTAAGCGCCATTCTGGCCGCCGACGCGGCGGGTTACTCGCGCCTGATGTCGCTCGACGAACGGGGCACCGTGGCAGCGCTGGATCTGGCGCGCGGCATATTCCGGACCCACATCGAATCCCGCCAAGGGCGCGTGGTCGATACCGCGGGCGACTCGATCCTGGCGCTGTTCGATTCCGCAACCGGCGCGGTAGCGGCGGCACTCGCCATCCAGGATGAGATCGATACGGCCGCGGCGACAGTTCCCGAAGACCGGCGCATGCGATTCCGCATCGGGCTGCATCTGGGCGACGTGATGGAGAAGGCCGACGGCACCATTTACGGCGACGGCGTCAATATCGCCGCGCGCCTGCAGGTGCAGGCGGTGCCCGGGGGCATCACGATGTCAGAGTCAATCCGCGCCGCCATCAAGGGCAATATGGAGGTACGGATGGAAGACCTTGGCGCTCGACGATTCAAGAACATCGCCGAGCCGGTTCACGTCTTCCGGCTGTATGCGCGCGGACAGGAGACCGTTTCCGCGCGTGGCGTCTTGAAGCGCACGGTCCTCGGTGTGCGCCGCCGGGGGCGAGGATTGCTCGTTCCCGCCATCCTAGTGATTGCCGCCGCGTTTGGCGCGTGGTTCGTGCTATTTACGGAATCTACCGGCGGCGCGCGTTCGCTGCTTGCGTCGATGACCGGGGCCGAAGCGCGGCGGCCGGGAGCCGAGCGCGCGGTGGTCGCCGTGATGCCGTTCGCGAACCAGAGCGGAGACCCTGCGCGCGATTACTTCAGCGACGGCATGACCGAGGACGTCATCGGCGCCCTCGGGCGCTTTCCAGCGCTGCTTGTGCTTTCGCAGAACGCGGTCCGCGGCTTCAAGGGCAGTGCGTCGAGTCCCCAGTCGCTCAGCAAGGAACTCGGCGCACGCTACATCGTGCAAGGAAGCCTGCGCGAGGCGGCAGGCAAGATGCGGGTTGCGGTCGAGCTGAGCGACGCGCAGAAGGGCCTGGTGCTGTGGTCCGAGCGTTACGACGGCGAGGGCGGCGAGCTGTTCGTAATCCAGGACCGGATCGTAAGGAACGTCGCCGCCAGCCTCCAGGCGAAGCTGACGGAGCTCGAGCAGCAGCGAGTGTTTATGCGGCCCACCGAAAGCCTGGAAGCCTACGACCTCGTGCTGCGGGCACGCTCCTTGCTCGATCGCCTGGACCGTGGCGCGAATCGGGAAGCGCGAGCCCTGCTCGATCGCGCTCGTGCGCTCGCCCCGGAGTACGCGGAGATCCTGACCGCGCTCGGCGAAGCGGAAGTCCAGCGCGCCCTTTACGGCTGGATCGAGGACCCGGAGGAAGCCATGCAGCGCGCGGAAGGGCTGGCAAAGCGTGCCCTGGCTACGCCCGACGCCCGCGCGCACACGCGCGCATACGTGCTGCTGGGTCGCATCCAGAGCAATCTGGCGAACTACGCCGAAGCCATGCGGTACGCGGACCAGGCCATCGCGGCGAATCCGAGCGATTCAACGGCAATTTATCTGCGTGGGACGGCGCTTCTTTACGGCGGCCGGGTCGACGAGAGCATCGCCGAGCTGGAACGCGCGATGCGCATCGATCCCGGGCTGAACGCCGGCAACGGGCAGAATCTTGCGCTTGCTTATATCGTCAGCGGCCGGCTCCAGGAGGCGCTGGCGCTGAGCGATCTCCTGGTCGTGCGCTTTCCGCGGGACGTTGCCATGCAGGCGATCCGCGCGGCGGCCTTGGCGGGACTAGGGCGTTTTGATGACGCCCGGCAGGCTGCCGCGCAGGTGCGCCGCCTCAGTCCCCAGTTCCGGGTGGAGAATTTCGGACAACGTTTCGAGAATCCCGAACTGGCCGAGAAGCTGCGTGCCGGCCTGCGAACGGCGGGGTTGTGAAGCCCGTTATTTCCCGCGTTCCCGCCAGTTGACGGCAGCCAGCGGAATGCGGCTCCTGAGGTATTCTGGATCCGTGCGCGCCACGTCCGCCCACTTCGTCTGCCCGAACACATAGAGCTTGCCGTCGGAAATGATCCAGGCGCTCGGATCCGCCTCGGCCTGGACCTTGCGCGACATGGAGCC
>CAZTSJ010000304.1:0-3421 GCA_964616875.1 uncultured Bordetella sp.
ATCCAGAAGGGCCGATGAGCGCGGTCACCCGGTGCTCGTGCACCACCAGATCAAGGCTGAGCCTCCGTTCATTTCATTCGAGTGGCTGACCTCGCCGTTTACGGTGATGCCGATCCAGATGTTCAACTGGACGTCGCGTCCGGAGGCGGCCTTTCTGCAGAATGCCGCCGCCGCGGGCTTCGTGCTCGTGCTCATGACCCTGGCGATGAACGGCCTGGCGATCTGGCTGCGTTATCGAATTCGCAAGAACATCAAATGGTGACTCATGGCTGCCGTCGCAATTACCGCTGCTGTTGAAGGCCGTGCCGGCCAGTCCGCCGGCATCGACGTGCCCAAGGCGGAGGCGAAGAAGCTCAGCTTCTTCTACGGCGCGTACCAGGCCCTGACCAGCCTTGATCTGGTGGTGCACGAGCACCGGGTGACCGCGCTCATCGGCCCTTCTGGATGTGGCAAGTCCACGTTCCTGCGCTGCTTCAACCGGATGCACGACTTGTATCCCGGCAACAGGTACGAGGGAGAGATCCGGCTGTATCCGGACGACACCAATCTGCTCGCGCCGAGCGTCGACCCGATCGAGGTGCGGATGCGGCTTTCGATGGTGTTTCAGAAGCCGAACCCGTTCCCGAAATCTATTTTCGAGAACGTTGCCTATGGCCTGCGCGTGCGCGGAGAGCACAATAGCCGCATGCTGGCGGATCAGGTTGAAACCGCGCTGCGCGGCGCGGCGTTGTGGGACGAGGTCAAGGACAGGCTGCGCGATCTCGCGTTCAATCTTTCGGGCGGGCAGCAGCAGCGCCTGTGCATTGCCCGCGCGCTTGCGACCAATCCCGAGATTCTGCTGTTCGACGAGCCTACTTCAGCGCTCGACCCGATTGCGACGGCAAGTATCGAGGAACTGATCGCGGAACTGAAGAAGAAGGTGACGATCCTGATCGTCACCCACAACATGCAGCAGGCGGCACGGGTCTCCGATTTTACCGCGTACATGTACCTCGGCCAATTGATAGAATTCGGCCGCACTGACGAACTGTTCATCAAACCGAAGCACAAGCAGACGGAAGACTACATCACAGGCCGGTTCGGCTGAGAGGATGACCATGGGCGTCACCGAGCATATTTCCAAACAGTTCGAGGCCGACCTCGACACCACGCGCACCCGCGTGCTGCAGATGGGCGGGCTGGTCGAGGCGCAGATACTCGCCGCGATGCAGGCCTTCTCGACCGGCGACGCGGCGCTGGTGGCGCAGGTCATCGAGAACGACGCGCGCGTCAACGGCTACGAAGTCGCGATCGACGGCGCCTGCAACCACATCGTGGTCAAGCGCCAGCCGGCGGCGAGCGACCTGCGCCTGATCATGGCGATCAGCAAAATCGTGACCGATCTCGAGCGCATCGGCGACGAGGCCGAGAAGATCGCGCGCATGTCGAAGCGCATCCACGAATCAAGCGGCCACCACGCGCAGCGCTTCCCGGCAGTCCGACACGCGGCGCAGATCGCGGTGAAGATGCTGCGACAGGCGCTGGATGCCTTCGCGCGTCTGGATGTGGCCAGCGCCGCCGAGGTGCTCAAGGAAGACTCGGCGATCGACGACGAGTTCCGCTCCGTGCTGCGCCAGCTCATTACCTACATGATGGAAGACCCGCGCACCATTTCGGCCTCGCTGGAAACGGTCTGGGTGGCGAAAGCGGTCGAGCGCATCGGCGACCACGCGAAAAACATCGCCGAACAGGTGATCTACATCGTGAGGGGGACGGATGTGCGCCACACCTCGTTCGCCGACATCGAGCGGGAACTTTCCAAGGAATAAAGGGAACAGGCACTCGCGCATGCCGGCCACGGTACTTATCGTTGAGGACGAACCCGCCATCCTCGAGTTGATCGCAGTCAATCTCGAGCACGCCGGCTTCGAAACGCTGCGCGCCAACAGCGCGGAAACGGCCGGCCGGCTGCTGGGCGACATCCTGCCCGACCTGGTGCTGCTGGACTGGATGCTTCCCGGCCAGTCCGGCCTCGCGCTGGCGCGCCGCCTGCGCGGCGACGCGCGCACCCGGGACATGCCGCTTATTTTCCTCACCGCGCGCGCCGACGAGCCCGACAAAATTGCCGGCCTGGAGGCCGGCGCGGACGACTACATCACCAAGCCGTTCTCTACAAAAGAGCTGGTGGCGCGCATCCGTTCGGTGCTCAGGCGCAGGAAGCCGCAGCATGGCGACGCGCCGATCGAGATCGCGGGCCTCAGGCTCGATCCAGCGGCGCACCGCGTTACCGGCAACGGCCAGGCGCTTTCTTTCGGGCCGACCGAGTTTCGCCTGCTGCACTACCTCATGACGCATCCCAATCGCGTCTATTCGCGCACCCAGTTGCTCGACGAGGTCTGGGGCGACCATGTGTTCATAGAGGAACGCACGGTGGATGTACACATCCGCAGGCTGCGCCAGGGCCTCGGGCCGAGCGGCCACGATGCTCTCATTGAGACCGTGCGGGGCAGCGGCTACACGCTGAGGCCATGACGGGTCTCGAGATCGCGCTC
Organism: uncultured Bordetella sp.; assembly: GCA_964616875.1. Lineage (GTDB taxonomy): Bacteria > Pseudomonadota > Gammaproteobacteria > Burkholderiales > SG8-39 > RBG-16-66-20. The sequence goes on from CAZTSJ010000304.1 coordinate 2,532, forward strand.
GCGTTTGCCGTTGGCATTCTTGCTGTCCTGCTTTTCCGGCAGCTGCGCGAGTTTGGCAAGCTCAAACGCTGGGCACCGCAATCGCGCAGCAGCGACCCGCCCGAAGCCCGTGGCGCGTGGGGGGATGTGTTCAACCTGCTGCACCGTCACCGACGCGCGACGCTCAAGCGCCGGCGCGACCTGGCGCGGCTCATGGTGCGCTCGCGCCGCGGCGCGCAGGCGCTGCCCTACGGCGTCGCGGTGCTGGACGCCGATTACCGGTTGGACTGGTGCAACGATACCGCCTGCGAGCACCTGAACCTCGATCCCGAGCAGGACCGCGGCCAGCCGATCGTCAACGTGGTGCGTTCGCCGGAATTCGTGGAATACTTGCGTGCGGGCGATTTCGGTGAGGCGCTGCGCCTGCACTCGCCGGGCCAGGCATATGCGCTCGCGCTGCAGATCGTCTCCTTCGGCGACGAGGAGCACTTGCTGCTGTCGCAGGATGTCACTGGCTCCGAGCGCGTCGAGGCGATGCGGCGCGACTTCGTCGCCAACGTCTCGCACGAACTGCGCACTCCGCTCACAGTTCTTGCGGGCTTCCTCGAGACCATCCAGGATCTGAAGCTCGAACCTTCGCGGGTGCGCGATTACGTCGGCATGATGGCGCCGCAGGCCGAACGCATGAAGCACCTCATCGACGATTTGCTCACGCTCTCGGCGCTCGAGCACGCGCCGCCGCCGCCGGCCGCCGAGCGCATCGCGCTGCAACCGTTGCTCGAGCGCGTGCGCGGCGAGGCAGAAGGCCTCTCGGGCGGCAAGCACCGCATCTCGCTGGAGGCCGCGGGCCGGCACGACCTGCTCGGCGCGGAGAGCGAAATTGCGAGCGCTTTCTTGAACCTGGTGTCGAA
>CAZTSJ010000305.1:0-36494 GCA_964616875.1 uncultured Bordetella sp.
GGCAAGGGCCTGCTCCACCAGCGCAGCCGGATGGCTCTTCGAAACTGCCAAAAGCGTCACACCGAGGGGGTCGCGGCCGGCCGTCGCCGCGGCGCGCGCGATACGCCCCTGAACGGCTTGCAAGTTGTCATGGATTGCCCGCATACTTTGTCCCGTCACCCTCGGGGGAATTGTAATGGATCTCACTGAATTGCTTGCGTTTGTGGTCAAGAACAAGGCCTCGGACCTGCACCTGTCCTCGGGCCTGCCGCCGATGATCCGCGTGCACGGCGACATCAAGCGCATCAATCTGCCCTCGATGGAGCACAAAGACGTGCACAGCATGCTCTACGACATCATGAACGACGGGCAGCGCAAGTTCTACGAGGAAAACCTCGAATGCGACTTCTCGTTCGCGATCCCGAACCTCGCCCGCTTCCGCGTCAACGCCTTCGTGCAGAACCGCGGCGCCGGGGCGGTGCTGCGGACCATCCCGTCGAAAATCCTGTCGCTCGAACAGCTGAAGTGCCCGAAGATCTTCGAGCAACTCGCCGACCAGCCGCGCGGCGTGGTGCTGGTGACCGGCCCGACCGGCTCGGGCAAATCCACCACGCTCGCCGCAATGGTCAATCACAAGAACGAGAACGAGGAAGGCCACATTCTCACTATCGAGGATCCGATCGAGTTCGTGCACGAATCGAAAAAGTGCTTGATCAACCAGCGCGAGGTCGGTCCGCACACGCTATCGTTCTCCAACGCGCTGAGAAGCGCGCTGCGGGAGGACCCCGACGTCATCCTCGTGGGCGAGATGCGCGACCTGGAAACCATCCGCCTCGCGCTGTCGGGCGCCGAAACGGGCCACCTGGTGTTCGGCACGCTGCACACCTCTTCGGCGGCGAAGACCATCGACCGGATCGTGGACGTATTTCCGGCGGCGGAAAAGGAAATGATCCGCGCCATGATCTCCGAATCGATTCGCGCCATCATTTCCCAGACGCTGCTCAAGACCAAGGACGGCGCCGGCCGCATCGCCGCGCACGAAATCATGGTCGGCACGCCGGCGATCCGCAACCTGATCCGCGAGAACAAGATCGCGCAGATGTACTCGTCGATCCAGACCGGCGCGCAGCTGGGCATGCAGACGCTCGACCAGAACCTGCAGGACCTCGTCAAGAGGAACATCGTCTCGATGGCCGAGGCGCGCAGCAAGGCCGCCAACAAAGACAACTTCGCAGGAGGTTAGGTCATGGAACGCGAACAGGCAGTCAAATTCATCTACGATCTTCTGCGCGCGCTGATCGCGAAGAAGGGCTCGGACCTGTTCATCACCGCGGGATTCCCGCCGGCGATGAAAATCGACAGCAAGATGACCCCGGTGTCGCAGACCGCGCTCACCGGCCAGCATACGCAGATGCTGGTGCGCTCCGTGATGAACGACAAGCAGGCGGCCGAATTCGAGTCGAAGAAGGAGTGCAACTTCGCCATCGCCCCCGCTAGCATCGGCCGCTTCCGCGTCAACTGCTTCGTCCAGATGGGGCAGGTCGGCATGGTGATGCGCGTGATCACCACCGAGATCCCCAAGTTCGAGGATCTCAAGCTGCCGCCGGTGCTGAAGGACGTGGCGATGACCAAGCGCGGGCTGGTGCTGTTCGTCGGCGGCACCGGTTCGGGCAAGTCCACCTCGCTTGCGGCGTTGATCGGCTACCGCAACGAGAACTCGCATGGCCACATCATCACCATCGAGGACCCGGTCGAGTACGTGCACCCGCACAAGAACTGCCTGATCACGCAGCGCGAAGTCGGCGTGGACACCGATTCCTGGGAGAACGCGCTCAAGAACACCCTGCGCCAGGCGCCCGACGTGATCCTGATCGGCGAGATCCGTGAAATGGAGGTGATGGAGCACGCCGTCGCCTTCGCCGAAACCGGCCACCTGGCATTGGGTACGCTGCACGCCAACAACTCCAACCAGGCGATGGACCGGATCATCAACTTCTTCCCCGAGGCGCGGCGCCACCAGCTGCTGATGGACCTGTCGCTCAACCTCAAAGCCGTGATCTCGCAGCGCCTGATCCCGTTGAAGGAAGGCAAGGGGCGTGCCGCTGCGGTCGAGGTGCTGCTCAATTCCCCGCTCATCTCGGACCTCATCTTCAAGGGCGAGATCCACGGCATCAAGGAGATCATGAAGAAATCAAGGGAACTGGGCATGCAGACCTTCGACCAGGCCCTGTTTGACCTCTACGAGCTGGGCCGCATCAGCTTCGAGGACGCGTTGCGCTTCGCCGACTCGACCAACGAAGTGCGCCTGAACATCAAGCTGCACGGCAAGGAATCGAAAGAAAAAGACCTCACCAAGGGCCTCGAGCACCTCGATATCGTCTAGCACTCGCCTGTCGTCCCCGCGCAGGCGGGGACCCACAAAAAGGGGCGCGCGAGCGCCCTTTTCCATTTCCGAAGGCGGCATTGCTTTTCCTCCGTTGTCCGCCTAACGTATTGAAGCAGAGAGAAAATGAATGCCGCGGTTACAACTTGGTCGATTTGCAAACCGACCACAAATGACAACTAAAAAGTCAACTAATACTAGTTCGGTGGCACGTTGGCTACATCGTCAGTGTCACTTTCCTGAGGGCGCATGATTCGATCCTGGTGACTCACCGAAAGCCAAGGCCTGTGGCTACTTGCGACCCATTCCAGATAGTCAGGCGTAGACTTTCTGGAAGCTCGTCCGAGGAGAGGGAGCATGGGGAAAGTCCGACGCAGGCAGTTCCTGATCGCTGCAGGGGCGCTTCTTATTGCGCCGCTAGTCGCCGATGCGCAGCAGGCGACGAAGGTTCCCAGAATCGGCGTGCTCATACCGGGCACTCCCGCGGCAACTGCGAATCTCATCGCGGCTTTCGAGCAGGGTTTGCGAGAGCACGGATACCTGATAGGGCGAAACATCGTCTTGGATTATCGGTACAGCGGGGGCCCGATCGAGCCGGTGCCCGGTCTCGCCTCGGAACTGGTACGCGCCGAAGTGAACATTATCGTCACAACAACGGATGCCGTCGTCCGGGCCGTCAAGCAGCACGCGCAGGCGATCCCGATCGTAATGGTCAACAGCAGCGATCCCGTGGGAAGCGGGCTAGTCGAAACGCTGGCGCGACCGGGCGCGAATATTACCGGCCTCACCAACTTTTCTCCGGAGGTCAGCGGGAAGCGGTTACAACTACTCAAAGAAACTGTCCCAACACTCTCCCGGGTGGCGTATCTATGGAACCGGGACGTCGCGGGCGCCGCTGACATACACCGGGAGATAGAAACGGCAGCGCGGCGATTGAATGTGGAGATTCAATCTGTCGAAGTCCGCCGCGCAGAAGACATTGACCGTGCCTTCGCTGCTCTGCCGAAGGGGGGCGATATGGCCCTTCTGGTCCAGGCGCCGAACCCTGTGTTCTATGCCATGAGGACGCAGATATCCGATCTGGCTAACGCGAGGCGCCTGCCGTCCATGTTCAACCGAGTGGAATATGTTTCCGATGGCGGTCTCATGAGTTATGGGCCGAATGTCCCGGAGATGTACCGCCGCGCGGCTGCCTATGTGGACAAGATCCTCAAGGGCGCCAAGCCCGCCGACCTCCCTGTCGAGCAGCCCACGAAGCTTGAGTTGGTCATCAACCTCAAGACCGCCAAGGCGCTCGGGCTGAAGATCCCGCCGTCGATCCTGCTGCGCGCTGACCGAGTGATCGAGTGACGCCTTCTGGCCGTTTGCAGTCTCTAGAGACAGTGCGGTTCAACTGCGCGTGCCACCGAACAACGGCTCGCAGAGCGACGCGCCGCGAGCGGCGCGCGCCTGAAGCCGGACGTACGGTGCTTATTTAGTGGACTGGCAAATTCTAGCAATACTAGTTGGGCTGTGCTCCTTGGTCATAGGCTTGGCGGTCTATGTACTCTCTCGCCTTTCTTTGTTCAGCAAAGCACCCAAGGAAGGTTTACCCGTCAGTGATGCGGTGTTTCAGTTAACGGGGGCAAGTTTCGTGTTTTATGGATTGATGGTCATTTGCATGATTGTTTCTGTCTGGGCCGTTCAGGCTATGGAATTACTGGATAAGAGAGGGTTACCCGTTATTGGGCCAGTGCTGATTCTGGAGGGACTGGTTTTTGTCGCTCTGTACTTTGCTTTGCAATCACTTGGCGTCAGGTTTAAGAAAAAGCGGGAGTAAGAAGCCGTATAACTCGAAATGTCAGGCGCGCCGGTTGCTGCCGGCGACGATGCGGATTTCGAACAGGCGGCATTCGAGCGCGCCGTTGTAGAGCGGCACGCGGCGCGCGGGCTGCAGGCGCACCAGTTTCGGCAGCCGCAGGTCGGCGGTGAAGAAGTGGCAGCGCCAGCCGGGGAAGTTCTTCTTCAGCGCGCTGCCAAGCTTGGGGTAGAAGAGCGCCAGATCTTCCTTCGAGCCGATGCGCTCTCCGTAGGGCGGATTGGCCACCATGACCCCGGCTGGCGCTGGCGCGGCGCGCTCCAGGATGTCGGACTGCTCCAGTTTCACCCAACGATCGACACCCGCGGCGGCAATATTGCGCCGCGCGTCGCCAAGCGCGCGCGGATCGTTGTCACTGCCGAAGATTTGCAGGGTTTTGGGTGGATTGGGGGTTTTCAGGGAGTCCTTTTTCACCCGCTCCCAGAGCGATAAATCAAAAACCTTCAAATTCTCGAATCCGAAGCGGCGATTGGCGCCCGGTGCCCGGCCGCGCGCCATCGCCGCGGCTTCCACGAGCAAGGTGCCGCCGCCGCACATCGGGTCGAGCAGCGGTTCCTCCGGCTTCCAGCCCGAGAGCAGCACGATCCCCGCGGCGAGGTTCTCGCGCAGCGGCGCCTCGCCCGCCACCGCGCGCCAGCCGCGCTTGAACAGGGGCTCGCCCGAGGTATCGAGGTAGAGCGCGCAGCGCCTGGCGTCGAGGAAAGCGTGCACGCGCACCTGCGGATTGGCGCGGTCCACGCTCGGCCGGCTGCCGAGAGAATCGCGGAAGCGGTCGCAGACCGCGTCCTTGATGCGCAGCGTGGCGAAATCCAGGCTTTTGAGGGGGCTTTTCTGCGCCGAGACGTTGACCCGCAGCGTACGCTCCACCGCAAAGAGGCCAGGCCAGTCCACTTTGCGCGCCGCCTCGTAGAGGTCGTCCTCCCCGGCGTAGTCGAACTCCGCCACGCGCCAGAGGACGCGAGAAGCGAGGCGCGACCAGAGATTTACCGTGTAGCACAGCCTCCAGTCGCCGGAGAACGCGACACCGCCGGGCACCTCCTGCAGGCCTTGCGCACCCAGCGCGGCGAGCTCGGCACCCAGCAGCGGCTCCAGGCCGCGCGGGGAAGAGGCGAAGAAGTGCTCCACTACTGCGGCTTATAGACGGCCAGCAGCACAACCGCGATCAGAACCACGACCGGAAACTCGTTGAACCAGCGCAGCCAGACGTGGCTCCTGGTGTTTCGTTCCCTGCGGAAATCCATCATCAGCTTGCCGCACCAGACGTGGTAGGCAACGAGCAGCCCGACCAGAGCAAGCTTGGCATGCAGCCAGGAGCCCGCTCCGGGGAACCAGCCCAGCCACATCCAGAGCCCGAAGGCGAGGGTAAGCACGCCGCCCGGCGTCGCGATGCCCCAGAAGAGCTTGCGCTCCATGAGCTTGAAGCGCTCGAGCGAAACCGGGTCGCTCGCCTGCGCGTGGTAGACGAAGAGGCGCGGCAGGTAAAACAGGCCCGCGAACCAGGTCACCATGAAGACGAGGTGCAGCGCTTTGACGAGCAGCATGGCTATGCCTGCTTCCAGTTGTTGCCGACGATGGCGCGCAGGATGCTCAGCCGCCGGTGAAAGAAATGGTCGGCACCCGGCACCACCACCACCGGCAGGTCCTGCGGCCGCGCCCAGGCGAGCACGTCGGCGAGCGGCACGGTGCTGTCTTCTTCGCCGTGAATCAGGATCGTATCGGCCGGCACCGGCATCGCTTCGAGGTGTTTCACCGCCACGCCGACAAGCACCATGCGCTCCGGGCTGACGCGCTGCGCGAGCCTGGTCTGTACCGCGGCGCCGAACGAGAATCCGGCGAGCACCGGCTTCGACACCTGCAGATGCGCGACCACCGCTTCGAGGTCGTCGACTTCGCCGCGACCCTCGTCGTGGCGGCCTTCGCTTGCGCCCACGCCGCGGAAGTTGGGCCGCCACGCGGCGTAGCCCAGTTCGACGAACGCGCGCGCCAGGGTCTGCACGACCTTGTTGTCCAGCGTGCCGCCGTAGAGCGGATGCGGATGCGCCACGAGCGCGACGCCGCGCGGTTGCGTTGCGGGTGAGTCAACCGCGCATTCGATCTTTCCCGCAGGGCCCGCGACCATCTCCGTGCGCGTGCCGGCGCGCATCACGTCGTGGACATCAGATGCGCAGCCGCTCGACGATGCGGCCCTGCCGCAGATGCTGCTCGATGATCTCGTCCACATCGGCGCGATCGACATAGCTGTACCAGATCGCTTCGGGATACACGACGATGCAGGGCCCTTCCTCGCAGCGATCGAGGCAGCCGGCCTGGTTGACCCTGACCTTGCCGGGGCCTGCGAGCCCCAGCTCCTTGACGCGGCCCTTGGCGTAATCGCGGATTTCGGTTGCGCCCTTGTCGTTGCAGCAGGTGCGCCCGCCGTCGCGCTGGTTACAGCAGAAGAAAATGTGCCGCTCGTAATAACTCATGGAGAGCAATTTTACCGGAGCGGCTTGCGACGCTGTCCCGCGGCGAGATAAACCAGGTAGCCAAGCGCCGCGAACGGCCACATCGCGGACACCAGCCGGGTAAGGCCGTTGAAGTTGAGGAAGTGCCCCTGCTCCCAGACCTTGAGCATGGCCGCGAAGTACGGATTCGGCGGCGCCAGGTTGACCAGCACCGTGGCCGCCATGAGCAATATCGCGGCGAGCGCAAGCCGCGCCGTGCGCGGCAGCCAGACCGCCGCCAGCGCAAATGAGGCGCCCGCGGCGAGGCCCAGCAGCGCCCCAGGCGTGAGCCAGGCGAATACATATTCGGCGCGCATCACGATCGCGATCGCGAAAGTCTTCACCCCCAACGCCAGGATGATGAGCGAGGCGACCACGGAAAATACCGGCGCCCCGGGCCGCGCGCCCGCCGAAGCGAGCAGCGCCACCGCCGCAAGATTCGCCGCGGTGATCGTCGCTTCGATCGACACGAACAGCTCGGCTTCGTGCCGCGCGCCCACCGCGCCTGCGAAAAGATCCCTCAGGTCGCCGCTGCCGAACAGCAGCGTCGCCGGATTGAGCTGGGCGAACAGCCACAAACCCAGCAAGGCGAGCCCCAGGTCGGCCTCGGCGCCGGGGATCAGGGTGTGCGCGCGCAGGCGCTGCAAGGGCCCGCCACCGAGCAGCCAGCGCCCGAGCATCGCTGCGGCAAACGCACCCGCCGCGGCGCCGGCCACATTGGCGAGCACATCGGCGCTCGAAGGCACGCGCGCCGGCAGGAAACTCTGTGCCGATTCGAGCGCGAGCGACAACGCAGCGGCGCTGAGCGTGGCGAGGACCGCGGCCGTGCCCCCCGCAATACGCGGCTGGAGCGCAAGCACGCACAGCAGGCCGAAGGGAACGTAGCCGAAGAAGTTCGCGGCAAGATCGAAAGCGGTGAGATAGCGCGGCCAGCCTTCGGTGAGGTAGGCAAATGGCGCGCTGGCCGGTACGCGCCAGCCACTCAGCGGGTATAACGTCGCGTAGACGACAAGCAGGGCGTAGACAGAAAGGAAAAAACGCCTCAGTGTTGACTCGCCTGCTCGTGCGGTATGAACGAGCCCATCACCATGCCGAAAACGGAGAAGCCGAGGCCTACCAGCGCCGGCGGCACAGTGGCGTCCCCGGCGACCGCCTCGGCCACGGCCCAGGCGCCGAGACCGAAGACGACCGAGAGCAGCGCGCCCGGCACGTTCGCGCGCCGCCAGTAGATGCCTGCGGCCAGCGGCACGATGCAGGACACCAGCGTCACCTTGTAGGCGTTCTGCACCATCTCGTACATGGTGCTCTTCGAGTTCAGCGCGAAGAGCAGCGCCGCAAGCGTAAAGGCGACCAGCACCACGCGTAGCAGCAGCAGGAACTGCTTGTCGCCCATGCGCGGCGCATACGGCCGGATCACGTTCTCTGTGAACAGCGCCGTCGGCGCGAGCAGCGCACCGGACGCGGTGGACAGGATCGCCGAGAGCAGCGCGCCGAAAAACATCACCTGCGCCCACATCGGCGTGCGCTCCAGGATCAATAGCGGCAGGATGCGCTGCACCTCGCGCGCATCCTCGCCGGCAAAGAGCTGCGCGTATTGCGGGTCGATCACCAGCGCCGCGTAGGCAATGAAAATCGGCACGAAGGCAAAGCAGAAATACACTCCGCCGCCCACCAGGCAGCCGCGCACGGCGGTCTTCTCGTCCTTGGCCGCGGTGACGCGCTGGAACACGTCCTGCTGCGGAATCGAGCCGATCGCCAGCGTCATCCAGGCCGCCACGAACCAGAGCCATTCCTTGCTGCCGCCCTTGGGCCAGAAATCGAACTTGCCCGCCTCGGAGGCCGCGGCGATCACCTTGCCCGCGCCGCCGGCCATGTCGCCCACCAGCCAGGCCACCGCGACCAGGCCCACCAGGATCACCACCGACTGGAACAGGTCCGTCATCGCCACTGACCACATGCCGCCCCAGATGGTGTAGCCGACGACGATCGCCGCGCCGATGACGATGCCGGAGTTCAGGCTGATGGCGCCGTCGGAGAGCACCGAGATCACCAGCCCCAGCGCGGTGAGCTGCGCCGAGGTCCAGCCGAGGTAGGAAGCGGTGATCGCCAGGCTGGTGATCAGCTCGACCGGCTTGTTGAAACGCTTGCGGTAGAAATCGCCGATCGTGAGCAGGTCCATGCGATAGAACGCGCGCGCGAAGAACAGCGCCACGAACAGCAGGCAGAACGAAGAGCCGAACGGGTCGGCGACAATCCCGCCGAGGCCGTCCTTGGCGAACGTCGCGGACACCGAGAGCACCGTCTCGGCGCCGAACCAGGTGGCGAAAACCGTGGCCGCGCTCATGTACAGCGGCAAGCTGCGGCCCGCGATCAGGAAATCCTTCGAGTTGTGCACCCGGCGCGCCGCCCACAGGCCGATCGCGATGGTCACGATGAAATACAGAATCACGGAGGCGATCAGCATGACGCCGGAATAATACTAGATCGGAAAAAACGCGAGCAGCTGCAGCGCCAGCAGCGCGCCGGCGACCACGATCAGGCCCGCAAGCAGCCGGTTGCGGCGGCGGTTCTCCGCCGACAGGCGCTCGAGCGCCGCCTGCAATCCGCCGGCACGATCCTCGGCAAGCAGCTGGTGCAGCAGGCGCGGAATCGCGGGCAGCGTGAGCGCCCAATGCGGCGCTTCGCGCCTGAGGGTACGCGCGAGGCCGCGCCAGCCCACCTGCTCGCTCATCCAGCGCTCAAGGTATGGCTTCGCCGTCTGCCACAGATCCAGCTCGGGGTCGAGGTCGCGGCCCAGGCCCTCGATGTTGAGCAGGGTCTTTTGCAGCATCACCAGTTGCGGCTGGATTTCGACATTGAAGCGGCGCGAGGTCTGGAACAGGCGCAACAGCAGCTTGCCGAAGTAGATCTCCTTCAGCGGCCGCGCGAAGATCGGCTCGCACACGGCGCGGATCGCGGCCTCGAAGTCGTCCAGCCGGGTGCCCGCCGGCACCCAGCCCGCGTTCAGATGCGCCTGCGCCACGCGCCGGTAGTCGCGCTCGAAAAAGGCGAGGAAGTTCTGCGCCAGGTAGCTCTTGTCGCCTTCGGACAGGGTGCCCATGATGCCGAAGTCGAGCGCGACGTACTTGCCATCGTCGGACACCAGGATGTTGCCCGGATGCATGTCGGCATGAAAGTAGCCGTCGCGGAACACCTGGGTGAAGAAAATCTCCACGCCCGCGCGCGCCAGGTTCGGGATGTCGATGCCCTTTTGCCTGAGGACGTTGACCTGCGATATCGGCGTGCCGTGCATGCGCTCCATCACCATCACGCGCCGCGAGCAGAAATCCCAGTGCACCGCCGGCACCGCGAGCAGCGGCGAAGCGGCGAAATTGCGCCGCAGCAGCGACGCGTTGGCCGCTTCGCGCACCAGGTCGAGTTCGTCGTCGAGGTGCCGCGCGAATTCGGCCACCACTTCACGCGGCTTCAGCCGCCGCCCATCGGCCCACAGCAACTCGACCAGCTCGGCCGCGCTCTCGAGCAACAGCACGTCTTTCGCCACCGCCTCCTCCACGCCCGGCCGCAGCACCTTGACCGCGACTTCGGTGCCGTCGTGGAGCAGCGCAAGATGAACCTGCGCCACCGACGCGCTCGCTATCGGCTTTGCGTCGATGCTCTTGAACAGTTCCTTGACCGGTTTGCCGAGGGAACCCTCAATTCCGGCAACGGCGAGATCGAAGGAGAAAGGCGGCACCCGGTCCTGCAGTTTTGCCAGCTCGTCGGCGATGTCGAGGGGCAGCAGGTCGCGGCGCGTCGAGAGAATCTGGCCGAACTTGACGAAAATCGGCCCCAGCGCCTCGAGTGCCTCGCGAAGGCGAACAGCCCTGGTTGGGTCCAGACCGCCGGTGAATTTCGGCAGCAGGCGGTAGAGGCGGAAGCGCAGTCCGATCCACACAATCCGCAGCAGGCGCAGCGCCGACACTCAGCGCCTTTCCGCGAGGCGCTCGATGCGCTTTTCGAGCCGCTCTAGGCCATCGCGCAGGCTCGCGTGTCCCAGGGCGATTTCCTCCAGCGCGGCGCGCTTGACAAGCATCGACTTTTCTTCCGTGGCGTATTCCACCAGGCTGCCGGCGATGCGCTGCGCCGCGTCGGCGTGCCAGGCGGCGGCATTCTTCGCCAATGCGACCAGGCGATGCGCGGCCGCGTCGCCGACGAACTGCGCCAGGTCCTCCTCCGCATCCCAGCGCAGGTGGCGCACCAGAAATAGGACTTCGCCCGCCAGCCTGGCGTTGCCCGCGACGTCGATCGAGCGCAGCAGCTGGTCTTCGCCCTGCACCGCCGCTGCGAGCGCTCCGGGGCCGATCGTGATCACCAGCGAGGCTTCGGCCGCCGGCAGTGCGGCACCGAGACAACCATCGGCGCCGATCGTAAAGCGCAGCCGCGGCAGCGGCGGGGCGCGCATTTCCAGGGTCTCGGAGGCGAACGGCAACAGGCGCTCGCGCGCCCAGGGCTCGGCAACGAGCAGGCGGTTCAACGCGGCGGCAAAGGGAGATTCGACAGTAAGCATGCGCAAAAACAAAAGGCCACCGCGCGGTGGCCTTTCTTCCTCCGAGCGGGACTCGGAGATTAATGCATCTGCTGGATGCCGGCGAGTTGCCAGCCCTGCGAATCTCTAACCGGCTTGGCGAGGTTCCAGACCTCCTCGAACCCGGTGGCAGCTTCGCCCGGGGACTCACGCACGGTGCCCGAGAAGCGCACGCTCGCCCAGTGCTTGTCGCCCTCGGTTACGACTTCGAGCAGGTCGGCGTTCAGGTTCAGCACATCGGTCTGCTGTTTCGCGTTGCCGCGCGCCAGCAAGTCTTTCTTGAGCTCCTCGAACAGCTCGTCGCTGGTGAATTCCCGCAGCTCTTCCAGGTTGCCCTGGTCGTTGGCGATCTGCAGTTTCATGTAGTTGAGCTTGGCTCCGCGCAGGAAACCGGCAACATCGAAACCGGCCGGAACGTTGGCGGCTGCACCGCTGGTCGCGGCTGGCGCGTCGAAGCCGGCGGCCTGCGAAGGCGGCGGTGCGGCGACGGTCTCATTGCCCATCATCGCGGAGAGGGGGCCCTGCGATCCTGTTCCAGCGTACTGCATGCGCTGCGGCTCGGTGCCGCGCTTCTGCATCAGCATGCGCACGACGAAGATCGCCGCGAACCCGAGCAGCGCGGCGAGCAGCAAACCGACCATCAAGCCGCCCATGCCGTTGGCGCCCATCAGCCAGCCGAGCGCGCCGCCTAGCGCGAGTCCGCCCAGCATCGGCATCCACCTGCTCATGCCCGAGGCCGCTGGCTGCGCCGCGGCGGGAGCGGCAGACTGCTGCATCTGCTGCGTCTGGGCCGGTTTGGCGGGAGTCGCGGCCGGCGGGGCATTTGTGATGCTGCGCTGCGTGCCGACCGAGCGGGCGCCGCCGAGGCGCTTGGCCGCATCCGCTTCGCTTGCCACGAAGCTCACGCAAAGCAGCGTCGCAGCAAATCCAAGTACGAGCTTTTTCATGTCATTCCTCAAGCTGACGTTGCCAGCGAAATGTCGGTATTTCGATACTACGATACTACAGCAGTTTGTAGCCGCGATGCACGGCTACCGCACCAGCAGCGAGATTGAAGTATTCGACTCTTTCCAGGCCCGCCAGTTCCAGCATCGCCGCGAGCGCCGGCTGGTCGGGGTGCATGCGGATGGACTCGGCCAGGTAGCGGTAGGCGGCGGCGTCTCCCGCCACCTTCTCGCCCAGCCAGGGCAGCACATGGAAGGAATACAGGTCGTAGGGTTTCTGCAGCGGCTTCCAGACCCGGGAGAATTCGAGCACCAGCAGCCGTCCGCCCGGTTTCAGAACCCGCGCCATCTCCGCGAGCGCAGCGTCCTTGTGCGTCATGTTGCGCAGGCCGAAGCCCACGCTCACGCAATCGAAGCTCGCCGTGCCGAAGGGCAGCCGCTCGGCATCGCATAGCACCGCCGGTGTCGCGCGCCCGGCGTCGAGCAGGCGGTCGCGGCCGCGGGCGAGCATCGGCCCGTTGATGTCGCTCATGCAAACCTGCGCGCCGCGCGCGGCGAAGGCGCGCGCGAGGTCGCCGCTGCCCGAAGCCACGTCGAGCACGCGTTCGCCGGGGCGGATGCGGGCAATCGACACCGCGAACGCTTTCCACAGCCGGTGCAGGCCGAACGACATGAGGTCGTTCATGAGGTCGTAGTGCGTGGCGACGCGATCGAAAACCTGTTCTACCCGCTTCGCCTTGTCTTTTTCAGCTACCCGCTCGAAGCCGAAATCCGTATCGGGCGCCGCGGCCATCAGCTCACCATTTCATAGGCAACGCGCTCGTAGTCGCTGCCGCGGTCGATCACCTCGGTGAGCCGCACCCGCACATGTCCGTCGACGTACACCTCGACCACCCGCTTGGGCTTGAACCAGCCCGCGGGCAGCACCAGCGACGGCGGCGCATTGATGGCCGCGACCGAAGTGAGCGAGATTGCCTGCACGTACTTCGCGCCGACTACATTCAGCCCGGTGGGGCGCACCGCGGTGGCCGCCGGCAGGCCGGGCAGCAACCGGATTCCGGCGTAAAGGTCGCCGGCGTCGTTCTGCACCAGCCAGCGCATCTGCCCGAGGAGGTAGTTGTTCGAGTTCTTCGGTTTCACGCCCACCAGCATGCCGTGCGTGTAGCGCTTGCCGGCGCTCGCGGCGCGGCGAATCATTTTCAGCCCCTGCGTGCTTTCGTCCTCGATTTCCCACGGCTCGAGCAGGTAGCCGTGCACCACGCTGTAGTCGTCTTCGTCGCGCGTGCTGACGCGGCCGAAGGCGGCGATCTGGTCGCGCTCCGCGCTGGTGAGTTCCTTGGCCTCGCCGGGCTGCCGGAACACGCGCCCCGAGACGTAGTAATGGATCGACTCCATCCCCTGGCAGGCCTGGCCCACATCGGCGACGCGTTTTCTTTCCGCGGCGCGCGGCAGTTTGACCTGGCACCACTGGCGATAGAGGAACACCAGCAGATGCTCGCAGGAGGGCTGCACGCAGTCCTCACCCAGCGCGAGTTTCGCCGGCGACTCGCCCTTGCGCAGCAGGCCGATGCGATTGCGCAGGCTCTTGGCGAGGCGCTTGACGTCCAGGTACCTCGGCTCGGCCGCGTCCGGTCCGTCGCGCTCGGGGCACAGATCGCCCTCCAGGTCGATCACCAGCGAGGCAACATCTTCCTCGGGCGGCGTCATCACCACATCCACCTTCTCGGTCCAGCGCTCCAGCAGGAAGGCGACGAAGGTGAGCTGGCGCTGGCTGAGCTCGTTCGGGTTCGCCATACCGAGCAGCACTGCGCGCAGGTAAGCGATGCGCGGCGAGGTGTCGTTGACGTCGCGGTTCAGATAATCCTTGACCGGGGCGTCGGCGACCTCAAGCGCCTCCGCCCGCGTGTAGCCGTCGTGCAGCTCGCGCCACACTTGCTTCGGCACCTGCCGGTAGGCGCGGTGGTACTGGAACATCTTCAGGCCCGTGTAGGAGAGCACCCTCTGGCAGACCAGACCACCCTGCGCGCGCATGCCGGCCTCCTCCGCGACCACCGCCTCGAGGCAGCGCAGGTATCCGAGCCCCATCTGCTCCCAGAGCGCGAGCGTGTCGTCGAACACCGCGCTCTCGGCCTCGGCCATCGGCAGCGCGCGGTTGGTGAAGCGCCGCGCCTGTTCGATTTCCACGAACTGCACAGCCTCGCGCAGCGCCTCCAGGGTCGCCAGGCGGCTGACCGCATTGGCGGCAAAGCTGTTGAACTCCTGCATCTGCGCCAGCAGCTGCTGTTGGGCTGCGGCGACATTCGCGAGCGGCACATTCTCGAGCCAGGCTTTCGCGGTCGCCGCGTCCATGAATTCCGGCGCGGCCTGGGGGGAGAGCTCCGGGAGGTCGAGCTTGTTCATGGCGGGATTGTAGGGGATTTGGGCGGCTCTTCGGACGCGCTGTCCTCGCCGCGATCGGCGCTGAAAACGTCGCGGTAGCTCAGGTAGGAACTCGCAAACCAGACCGGCAGCAAGGTCCAGATCACCGAGAACAGGGCCGAGTTGGCCTGCAGCGCGCCGCTGCCGCCGAACAGCATCGCGCCGCCCAGCGCCAGCATCAGCACGAAGCCGAACAGCAGCATGATCGCCACGCCGTAGGCGAGAAAGGCGCGCCAGTTGATGAGGGCCGCGGCGGCGCTGAAGAATGCCGCCTTGCTCGCCGAGAGCCCGTCCCAGGCCACCAGCAAGGGCGCGTACCACAGCGCGCCGAGCAACAGGGTCTGCAGCGCAGCGCCGATCAGCATCGCGCGCTGCAGTTCGGGAATCTGCAGGTCGTCAAGCTGCAGCGGCGCGCGCCCGATCACCGCCTGCGCGAAGCGGCCATCGTCAGCCAATGCGGTGCCCGCCAGCACCACCACCATCGCGCCGAGAAACAGCGCGCCCATGCGCAGCTGCGCCGGCAGTTGCTGGCGAAATCCGGCGACGAGCAGATCGAAGCCCGGCGTGGCGCCGCCCGCCGCCATGCGCGCGATCGCGTGCGGACCGACCATCAGCGCCGGAAACAGCAGCCAGATAGCGAGAAACCCGATCAGGGGCAGCGCGATCAGGATCGTGCAGGCGATCAGGAACAGCAGGTTCAACAGCAGCTGGCGCACGGGTGCGACGCGAAAAATCAGGAACGCCTCGGCCACCCAGCGCAGGCCGCGGATTGCCGGAAGCCGATTCGCGCGCATCAGGTCAACTAACCCAGGGCGCCGGCGCCCCGCGCCCGGCGCGCAGCGCGAGGATGTCGCGGAAGTGCTCCGGGTCGTGCACTTTCACCAGTTCGCCGGGGCGCGGCAGATGCATGTCGTGCAGCCGCGAGAGCCAGAAGCGGAACGCCGCCGCGCGCAGCATCACCGGCCAGGCATCGCGTTCCGCTGCTTCGAGCGGCCTTTTCGCGTGGTAGGCGCCGAGCAGGGCGCGCGTTTTCGCTTCGTCCAGCCGCCGGTCGCGTTCCGGGTCGACGAGGCACCAGTCGTTGGCGCAGACCGCGAGATCGTAGGCGAAGCAGTCGACGCCGGCGAAATAAAAATCGAACACGCCGCTGATGCGCCCCGCCTCGAACAAGGCATTGTCGCGGAACAAATCGGCGTGCACCGCGCCGCGCGGCAGGTCGGCGAAGCGGTGCTGCGCCTGGAAACTCAGCTCCGCTTCGAGCAGCGTCGCATGCCCGGGCTCGAGGAAAGCGCGCACTTCGCCTGCGGCGCGCCGCCACCACTTCGGGCCACGCGGATTCTCCAGGTAAGCGCCATAGGAACGCCCGGCGAGATGCATGCGCGCGAGCAAGGCGCCGAGCTCGGCGCAGTCGGCGGCGCCCGGAGTCTCGAGCGAAACACCCGCCAGCCGCGTCACCAGCGTCGCGGGCTTGCCGTTCAGGTCCGACAGATAACGGTCGGCCAGGTCGGCGATCGGCGCCGGACATGGAATGCCGTGGCGCGCGAGGTGCGCCATCAGTTCGAGGTAGAACGGCAGCTCGGCCGCCGGCAGGCGCTCGAACAGCGTGAGGACGTAGCGTCCCTGGCTGGTGGTGACGAAGTAATTGGTATTTTCGATCCCCGACTCGATCGGCTCGAGCGCGCTGAGCGTGCCGACCGAATAGTTGTTCAGCCAGGCGGCAAGCCGGCTTTCAGAAACTGGGGTGAAAACCGACAAACGGGATGAACTTCAGCGGATGAACGTCTTCAGTCGAACGTCGTGATGGTCCACATCGGCACGCGAATGCCGGGATCGAGCGAATCGCGCCGGCTAAAGTTGCCGCTGCCGTTGAGGTCCATGAGGTAGTAGGGAACGCCGTTGGGCGGCGTGACCTTGAGCATCACGATGCGTCCGCCCTCGCGCATCTCCTCGACGCGGTCGCCTGCCTGCGGGGCGATGCGCACGCGCGGGTCGTCGCCGCCATCGCGGATCAGGGGCGGCGGCGGCGGCTCGGGTAGCGGCTCGAGTTTGGGCGGCGGTTGCTGCTGCGCCAGGGCCCCGGCGGCGGCGGCCAAAAGAACCAGAAAAATAACGCGTCGCATGGCAGGATTCTACTCCATGGATAAGACCCTCCTGCTGGTTGACGGTTCGTCCTATCTGTACCGCGCCTTCCACGCGCTGCCCGAACTGAAAAGCCCGCGCGGCGAGCCGACCGGCGCCATCCACGGCGTGCTGAGCATGCTCAAGCGCCTGTCGGCGGACTACGGCGCGGCGGCGCGCGCCTGCGTGTTCGACGCCAAGGGAAAAACTTTCCGCGACGACGCCTATCCGCAGTACAAGGCGAACCGGCCCTCGATGCCCGAAGAGCTTGCGAGCCAGATCGAACCCCTCAAGGAAGCCGTGGCGGCGCTCGGCTGGTCGGTGCTGACCGTGCCCGGCGTTGAAGCCGACGACGTCATCGCGACGCTCGCGGAGCAGGCGCGCCGCAGCGGCTGGAAATGCGTGATTTCGACCGGCGACAAGGACCTGGCGCAACTCGTCGACGCGCAGGTCACGCTCGTCAACACCATGTCGAACGAGAAGCTCGACCCGGACGGCGTGCGGCAGAAATTCGGCGTCGCGCCGGAGCAGATCGTCGACTACCTCTCGCTCACCGGCGACGCGGTGGACAACGTGCCCGGTGTCGAGAAGGTCGGGCCCAAGACCGCGGCGAAATGGATCCAGCAATTCGGTTCGCTCGATGCGGTGATGGCGCATGCGGGCGAAATTCCCGGCGCGGTCGGCGAGAACCTGAGAAAGGCGCTCGACTGGCTGCCCAAGGGGCGCGAACTGCTGACCGTGAAGCGCGACGTGCCGCTGTCCGTCGGGCTGGGCGATCTGGGCGCGAAAGACGCCGACGCGGTGAAACTGGCGGCATTTTTCGAGCGCTACGGGATGAAAACCATGTTGCGCGAGGTGCAGGGCAGTACACCCGCTGCGGTCGCGGCGCAGCCGCCCGCAGCCGAGCCCGCAGTTGTACTGCATGAGCGCCGCAAATACCTCACGCTCCATACCGAAAAGGATCTCGCCCATTTTCTGCCAGGACTTGAAAAGGCGGATCTGGTGGGCTTCGACACCGAGACCACGGGCCTGGAGCCGATGCTGGCGAAGCTGGTGGGCATGTCGTTCGCGTTCGGCGACACCGCCTGGTACCTGCCGCTCGCGCACGAATATCCCGGCGCGCCGGAGCAGATTGGCGTCGAACCGGCGCTGCGGATGCTGAAGGACTGGCTGCAAAGCGCGCGCCACGCGAAAGTCGGCCAGAACCTCAAGTTCGACGCGCACATCCTCGCCAACCACGCGGTGCGCCTTGGCGGCATCGCGCACGACACGCTGCTCGAGTCCTACGTCTACGAGGTGCACGAGCGCCATGACATGGACTCGATGGCGCTGCGGCATCTGGGCTGGAAGACCATCACCTACGACGAAGTGACCGGCAAGGGCGCCTCGCGCATCCCGTTCTCCGCAGTCGAAATCGGGCGCGCAACCGAGTACGCCGCCGAGGATGCGGATTTCGCCTTGAGCGTGCATGCCGTCCTGTTCGCAAAAATTTCCGCCGACGAAAAACTCGATTACATCTACGAGAAGATCGAGCTGCCCGCGATGCCGGTACTGTTGCGCATGGAAAGGAATGGCGTGCTGCTGGATGCCGCCAAGCTCGAGGCGCAGAGTCACGAACTGGGCAAGGAGATGCTGGCGGCCGAGCAGAAGGCGTACGAGGCGGCCGGCCAGCCTTTCAACCTCAACTCGCCCAAGCAGATCCAGGAAATCCTGTTCGACAAGCAAAAGCTCCCGGTCAAGAAGAAAACCCCCAAGGGCCAGCCTTCCACCGACGAGGACGTGCTCGCCGAGCTCGCGCTCGACTATCCGCTGCCCAAGCTGCTGCTGGAATACCGCGGCCTCGCCAAGCTGAAATCCACCTACACCGACAAGCTGCCGCGCATGGTCGATCCGAATACCGGCCGCGTGCACACCACCTACTCCCAGGCCACCGCGGTCACGGGGCGCCTGGCCTCGAACGATCCCAACCTGCAGAACATTCCCGTGCGCACGCCGCAGGGGCGGCGCATCCGCGAGGCGTTCATTGCGCCGGCAGGATGCAAGATCGTCTCCGCCGACTACTCGCAGATCGAGTTGCGCATCATGGCGCACCTCTCGGGCGACAAGGGCCTGCGCCACGCTTTCGAACACGGCCACGACGTGCACCAGGCCACCGCCGCCGAAGTGTTCGGCGTACCGCTGGAAAAAGTCACCAAGGACGAGCGGCGCACCGCCAAGGTGATCAACTTCGGCCTCATCTACGGCATGAGCGCGTTCGGCCTGGCGCAGAACCTGGGCCTGGAGCGCGCCACCGCGCAGGCCTACATCGAGTCTTACTTCACGCGCTATCCCGGGGTGAAGAAATTCATGGACCAGACAAGGGAAATGGCGCGCGCGAAAGGCTATGTCGAGACCGTCTTCGGCCGCCGCCTGCGGCTGCCGGAAATCCAGTCCGGTTCGCCCGCGCGCCGCCAGGCCGCCGAGCGCGCCGCCATCAACGCCCCGATGCAGGGCACCGCCGCCGACCTCATCAAGCTGGCGATGGTCGCGGTGCAGAATTTTCTGGATGCTGCCAAATTGAAGACGAAATTGATCATGCAGGTGCACGACGAGCTGGTGCTGGAAGTACCGCAGAACGAACTGGATGAGGTGAAAGAAAAAGTGCGCGAACTAATGCAAGACGTCGCCAAGCTCGACGTCGCATTGATCGTCGACGTCGGCGTCGGCGACAACTGGGATCAGGCCCACTAGGCGCCTACTTCAGCGCGCCGAACACCTTCCTGATGATGTCGCTGCCGGCCTTGACCGGGTCCTGGCGGATTTTCTTTTCCTCTTCGGCCACCATGTAAAAGAGGCCATCGAGGGCCTTCTGCGTCACGTAGTCGTCAAGGTTGGCCTGCTCCTTCTTCACCAGGCCGAACTGCACGCCCTTCTGCGCGTACTGGTTATACTTTTCCGCGAGCTTCACCTTCGCGGTGGCCTGCTTCACGATCGGTAAGAACTTTTGCCGCAACTGATCGGTGGTGCTGCGCTTGAAATATTCGGTGCCCGAGGTCTCGCCGCCGGTGAGGATCCCTTTCGCATCCTGCACGCTCATCTTCTTCACCGAGTCGACGAACAGTTTCTTCGCCTCCGGCACGGCGGCCTCGGCGGCGCGGTTCATCGTCAGGATCAGTTCGTCGGCATATTTGCCCATGCCGAAGTTGCGCATCAGCTTCTCGTACTTCTTCAGCGAATCGGGCAGCGGGATCTTGACCGCGCCGTTGCCGAGGAAGCCGTCGGTTTTGCCGAGCAGGTCCACGGCGACCACGGCGCCTTTTTCCAGCGCCGCCTTGAGACCCGCGGTGGCGTCCTTGTTGGTGAAGGCATCGAGATTCGCCTGCGCCGGAAGCGTCCAGCACAGCAACGCGATCGCGATCGCTCGTAGCAGCATGTCTCCTCCTAATCGACGCCGGCGCGGTGGGCCTGCTGATCCGCATGGTACGACGAGCGCACCATCGGGCCGACCGCAGCATGGCGAAACCCCATCGCCGCGGCTTCGCGCTCGAAGAGGGCGAAGGTATCGGGATGCACGTAGCGTTCGACGGGAAGGTGATGCGATGACGGCGCGAGGTACTGGCCGATGGTCAGCATGGCCACGCCGTGCGCGCGCAGGTCGCGCATCACCGCGAGGATCTCCGCGTCGGTTTCGCCCAAGCCGACCATCAAGCCGGACTTGGTCGGGATTTCCGGGTTGTTTTTTTTATAGAAATCAAACAATTTGAGCGAATGCACGTAATCACCGCCGGGACGCGCCCGCTCGTACAGGCGCGGCACCGTCTCCATGTTGTGGTTCATCACGTCGGGCGGCGCGGCCGCGAGCACTGCCAGCGCGCGCTCGAGGCGCCCCCTGAAAGCCGGCACCAGGACTTCGACGGTGATGCGCGGGGATAGCTCGCGCACCGCGCGGATGCAATCAACAAAGTGCTGCGCGCCGCCGTCCTTCAAGTCGTCGCGGTCCACGCTGGTGATCACGACGTAGGACAGATTCAGTTTTCGTATCGTCTGCGCGAGGTGCAGGGGTTCATCCGCATCGGGCGCGAGCGGCCGGCCGTGCGCCACGTCGCAGAACGGGCAGCGGCGGGTGCAGATATCACCCAGGATCATGAAGGTCGCCGTACCCTTGCCGAAGCATTCGCCGATGTTAGGGCAGGAGGCTTCTTCGCATACTGTATGCAGCTTCTGCTCGCGCAGAATCTGCTTGATTGCGTGGAAACGCGAGTCCGCGGCAGGAGCCCGCACGCGGATCCAGGCAGGCTTCGCGAGCTTCTCCTTCGGGAAGAACTTGAGGCGCGCCGTCTTCAGCGCGCCCTTCTCCTTGACGCCGGCTTCACGCATGCTCGAGCTTCCGGATCAGGATTCGCGCCAGTTTTTCACCTGCAACTGCAGTAGAAAAAGCAAACCCCAGATCCCGTGTTTGCGTCACCCGCAGCCCCGGCGTGCCGCAGGGATCGATAGCCGAAAAAGGCGCCAGATCCATGTCCACGTTCAGGGCGAGGCCGTGAAACGCGCAACCGCGCGAAACACGAATCCCCAGCGCCGCGACCTTGGCGCCGCCTACATAGATTCCGGGCGCCCCGAGTCTTCGTTCGGCGCGGCTGCCTAACAGCTCGATCACCGAGTCCTCGAGCAGCGCCACGAACTGCTTCACCTTGATGCCGCGCCGCGCCAGGTCCACCAGCGTGTAGAGGACAATCTGCCCGGGGCCGTGATAGGTAATCTCGCCGCCGCGCTCCACCTGCACCACGGGAATGCCGCCGCCGGGCTGCGGACCGTGCGCCGGGTCCGCGGCAAGGCCGAGGGTGTAGACCGGCGGATGCTCGAGCAGCCAGAGTTCATCAGCGGTATCTGCACCGCGCCGCGCGGTGAACTGTCGCATCGCGTCTACTGTGGGTTGATATTCGGCTGTGCCGAGTTTTTTTAGCAGGATTTTTTCCGCAACGATCATCACAGCACCATCACGACCGTCGGGTGATCGCACAGTTCCTGGTACAGGGCGTCGAGCTGCTCGCGCGAGGTGGCGTTCACGGTGGCGGTCAGGCTGATGTACTTGCCCTTGCGGCTGGGGCGCGACTCGAGGGTGCCGGGCGCGAAGTCGGGCGCGTGCCGCAGGACGATCTCGATCACGGCAGTCGTGAAGCCGCCTTCCCTGCGCCCGATGATCTTGATCGGAAATGCGGTGGGATAAGCGAGTACCGACGCCGCCTCGGGCGGCTCCTTTACCGGCGCCTCAAGCGACTTGCCGTTGCTTTCCTGCACGCATGACCTTTTGCTTGAACTCCTGATACAACGCATGGACGCGGCGGAACACGGGCCCGGGCTTGCCGCCGGCCACCGGCTTGCCGTCCAGCGTCACGATGGCGAGCACTTCCTTGGACGACGAGGTGACCCAGATCTCGTCGGCGCCACGCACCTCGGCCTCATTGAGCTCGCGGAATTCGAGCGGCAGGCCCGCGGCCTGCGCGATCTCGGCGACGACATCGTAGGTGATGCCCGGCAGGATCAGGTTCGACTTGGGCGGCGACAGGATCACGCCGCGTTTGACGACAAACACGTTCGAGGCCGAGGCCTCGGTGAGCTTGCCCTCCCGAAACAGGATCGTCTCCACCGCGCCGGCGTCGGCCGAAACCTGGCGCAGCAGGCAGTTGCCGATGAGCGAAATCGACTTGATGTCGCAGCGGCGCCAGCGCTCGTCCACCGCGGTGACCGCCGCGGCACCGCGTTCAATCAGCTCCTGCGGCGGATTGACGAGCGGATTGGCCATGATGAAAACCGTCGGCACGCTGTCCTTCGGGAACGCATGATCGCGCTTGGCGACGCCGCGCGTCACCTGGAAATACACGCCCTGGTCCTCGAAAGACTGCTTCGCGACCAGCTGCAGAATGATGTCGCGCCACTCCGCGCGGCTGTAGGGATTGCGAATCCGCACCGCGGCGAGGCTGCGTTCCAGGCGCGCGAGATGCTCGTCCATGCGGAACGGCACGCGCGAGTAGACCGGGATCAGTTCGTAAACCCCGTCGCCGAATATGAAGCCGCGGTCGAGCACCGGAACGCGCGCTTCCTCGACCGGCATGAAATTTCCATTCAGAAAAACAGTACTCACCGCGTCTTCCTGTCGCTCACCTGAACCAGAGTCGCAGTGTATCCCAGGCCCGCACGATTATCCCCGCCGCCGGCACCTCTTCGAGCGCGAGCACCGGGTACTCGCCAAGCGCCTTGCCATCGAGCGTCACGCGCAGGTTCCCGACCTGGGTGCCCGCCGCCACCGGCGCCACCAGCGGTGAGTGCGACAGCAGTTCGGCTTTCAGCTTTTCGCCCTGGCCCTTGGGAACGGTCACCACCAGATCGGCGCGGAATCCCGCCTTGAGCGTGCCGCGCGTTCCCTTCCAAACCTCGATTTCCTTTACTGCCGCGTCGCCCGCGTAAAGGCGCACCGCATCGAAGGACTGGAAGCCCCAGTTGAGCAGCTTCTGCGATTCCTGCGCGCGCATGGTCTCTGAGGTCGAGCCGAGCAGCACCGTGAGCAGGCGCCGCGGCCCGCGCCTGGAGGAAGCCACCAGGCAGTAGCCCGCCGCCTCGGTAAAGCCGGTCTTCATGCCGTCCACGGTCTTGTCGAGCCACAGCAGGCGGTTGCGGTTCACCTGGGTGATGCCGTTGTAGCGGTACTCGCGCTGCGAGTAGTACTGCGCGTACATCTCGGGAAAATCGCGCACCAGCGCGCTCGCGAGCAGGTGGATGTCGCGCGCGGTCGAATAGTGCTGCGGGTCGGGCAGGCCGGAAGAGTTCATGTACTTGGTGTTCTGCATGCCGAGCCGCTCGGCCGCGCGGTTCATGAGTGCCGCAAAAGCCTCCTCGCTGCCGGCGAGTTTCTCCGCCAGCGCGATGCAGGCGTCGTTGCCCGATTGCACGATCATGCCGCGAATCAGTTCGTCCACGTTTACGGGCTTCCTTGGTTCGATGAACATGCGCGAACCCGGCGCGCGCCAGGCGCGCTCGGAAACGTTCGCCTGCTGGTCCAGCGCGAGCTTTTTCTCCTTGAGCCCGCCGAACACGATGTAGGCAGTCATGAGCTTGGTAAGCGACGCCGGCTCGAAGCGCTCGTCGGCCTTTTCCGAGGCGAGGATCTGGCCGCTGGAGACATCCACGACCACCCAGGCACGGCCGACCACCTGCGGGGCCTGCGGGGCCTGCGCCAGGACGAGAGCAGGCACGAGAATAATGCAGCAAAGAAAAATGCGTTGCATGAAGCCTTTACTTTCCCGACTAGGGTTTTACCGGCAACAGGGTTTCCACTTCAACGCGGGCGCTGCCGGCTTCCACGTAGCCCAGCTTCCAGGCCGCGGTATACGAAAGGTCGATGATGCGATCGGAATGGAACGGCCCCCGGTCGTTGATTCTGACCACCACGCTGCGCCCGTTGGCGAGGTTGGTGACGCGTGCGTAGCTCGGAATCGGCAGCGTCGGGTGCGCGGCGGTCATCGCGTACATGTCGTAGCGCTCGCCGCTGGAGGTGGGCGAGCCGTGATAGCGCCGCCCGTACCAGCTGCCGATGCCGGTTTGCCTGAACGGCACGAGACTCGCCACCGGGGCGTAGTGCTTGCCGAATACCTGGTAGGGACGGTTGGCGAAGCGATGCAGGGGTTCGGCCTTCGGCACCGCATTGGGAATGGATGCCAGATTCGGCGGCGCATTCGCGCCCGGGCCATCGTCCTTGTAATAGGCGCCTTTGCTGCTCGCCGGTGCCGAGACTGCCGGGGACGGCGGCGCCTCGTTGCGAGAGACTGTCGCGCAGCCCGAGACAGCGAAGAGCGCCGCAAGTACCGCCAGCCTCACCGTCGCTCGTACACCACGTTGCCGGCGACGATCGTGGCGCGCACGCGGCCGGCAAGCTCATAGCCCAGGAACGGCGTGTTCTTGCCCTGGCTTTTGAGCTCGTCAGGCACGATGCGCCAGAGCTCCTCGGGATCGAACACGAACAGGTCCGCGGGCGCGCCGCTCGCGATGCGTCCTGATTGCACGCCGAGCACGCGCGCCGGATCGCTGGTAACGCGGGCCAGCGTCTTCACGAGCGGCAATTTCGCCTGCGCGCCCCACTTCAGCGTGAGCGGCAGCAGCAGTTCCAGGCCCGTGGCGCCGGGCTCGGCTTCGGCGAACGGCATTTGCTTCTGGTCCTCGTCCACCGGGGTGTGGTCGGATACCGCGCAATCGATGGTGCCGTCGGCAAGGCCGGCGGCGAGCGCGGCGCGATCGCGCTGCGAGCGCAGCGGCGGCTCCAGCCGGCAGTGCGAGTCGTAGTAGCCCAGATCCATCTCCGACAAGTGCACATGATGGATGCCGACATCGCAGCTGACCGGCAGCCCTTCCTTTTTCGCGGCACGGATCATCTCGACAGCGACCGCGCTGGAGAGGCGGCAAACGTGCAAGCGGCTGCCGGTGGCGCGCACCAGTTGCAGCAGGCTGCCCAGCGCGATGGTTTCCGCGAACGCCGGAATGCCCGGCAGTCCCAGCCGTGTCGCGACTTCGCCGTCGTGCGCGACGCCGCCCTCGGCAAGCCAGCGGTCCTCGGCGCGCAGCCACACCGGGAAACCGAAGGTGGCGGCGTACTGCATCGCCCGCCACAGCACATTGGTGTCGGCGAGCCGCGCATTGGCCTGCGAAAAGGCGACACAGCCCGCCTCGGAGAGCTCGGCCATTTCGGTCAAGCGCTCGCCGGCCAGCTTCACTGTGAGCGCGCCGATCGGATACACGCGCGCGCGCGACAAGGCTTTCGCGCGCCGGCGCAGCATGTCCACCAGCCCCGGCTCATCGAGCGTCGGGTCGGTATCCGGCGGACAGGCGAGGCTCGTCACGCCGCCCGCCACTGCCGCATCCATTTCCGATTCGAGCGTCGCCTTGTATTCGTAGCCCGGTTCGCGCAGCCGCGCCGACAGGTCGATCAGGCCAGGGGCGACGACGAGGCCCCTGGCGTCGATGGTTCGGTCGGCTTTATCTTTCTTGTCCGAAATCTTTCCATCGGCAATGAAAATATCTCCTGCTTCGTCTCGCCCGCTGGCCGGGTCCACAATTCGGCCGCCTTTGATCAGCAGCTTCATCAGTTCCCCGCCACGATGGACATCACCGCCATGCGCACCGCGATGCCGAAGGTGACCTGCGGCAGGATCACCGAGTGCGGGCCGTCGGCCACCGACGAGTCGATCTCGACACCGCGGTTCATCGGCCCCGGGTGCATCACGATGGCATCCGGTTTTGCGAGCGCGAGCTTTTCCGCGGTCAGGCCGTAGTGCTTGAAGAATTCCTGCGCCGACGGCAGCAGCGCGCCGTTCATGCGTTCGCTCTGCAGCCGCAGCATCACCACCACGTCGCAGTCCTTGAGTCCGGCGCGCATGTCGTGGAACACGCGCACGCCAAGCGATTCGACCCCCGCGGGCAGCAGCGTCTGCGGCGCGATCACGCGCACCTCGGGCACGCCCAGCGTGGTGAGGCCGTGGATGAGCGAGCGCGCCACGCGCGAGTGCAGCACGTCGCCGACGATCGCGACCGTGAGCTGCGAGAAATTTTTCTTGTAATGGCGGATCGTGTACAGGTCGAGCAACCCCTGCGTCGGGTGCGCATGCCGCCCGTCGCCCGCGTTGATGACGTGCTCGTGCGGTTTGACGTGGCGCGCGATCAGGTAGGGCGCGCCCGAGGAGCCGTGCCGCACCACGAAGACGTCGGCCTGCATCGCCGACAGGTTGGCCACTGTGTCGAGCAGCGATTCGCCCTTGGATTGCGAGCTCACCGCGACGTTGAGGTTGATTACGTCCGCCGACAGCCGCTTGGCGGCGATCTCGAAGGTGGTGCGCGTGCGGGTGGAGGCCTCGAAGAACAGGTTGAATACGCTCTTGCCGCGCAGCAACGGCACTTTCTTCACTTCGCGCTCGGTGACGCCGGCGAAGGATTCGGCGGTGTCGAGGATCTGGGTGAGTATTTCCGGCGGCAGTCCCTCGATCGACAGCAGGTGCTGCAGTTCGCCGTTGGCGTTGAGCTGCGGGTTGTGAGGGAAACTACGCGGCACGCTCGAGCTCCAGGGATAGCTTGCCGTCCGCCGCGCGCTTCAGGCGCAGCCGCATGCCCTCGGGCACTGCCACCTGCGCGCCGCAGTACTGCGCGGCAATCGGCAGCTGCCGGCCGCCGCGGTCGGCGAGCACCACCAGCGCAATGCTTCTGGGCCTGCCGTAGTCGAACAACTCGTTCATCGCCGCGCGCACCGTGCGCCCAGTAAAGAGCACGTCGTCCACCAGCAAAAGGTCCTTGCCCTCGACTTCGAACGGAATCCGCGTGCGCTTCGGATCGTGCTTGAGGCCTTCCTTGGCGTAGTCGTCGCGGTAGAAGGCGATGTCCATGAGGCCGAGCGGATCCTTCAGCCCGAGCAGCGCGTGCAGGCGCTCGGCGACCCAGGCGCCGCCGGTGTGCAGGCCGATCATGGCGGTGGCGGACGTGACGTGTCCCACGAGCTCGGCGGCGAGCTTCGGCAGCAGGCTTTCGGCCTCAGGTAGCTTGGCCACGCGGCTCCTTTTCGCCGAAGTACTGCTCGAGAATGATTTGCGCCGCGTGCGAATCAAGTGTCTTGCCGCGCGCGAGGTCCGCCGTCTCGCGCCTGCCGTAGGCAGCGCGCATGCGGCTTTCGACCTCGACGGAGCTGTAACGCTCATCCACCAATTCAACCGGGAGCTTGAAGCGGCCGCTCAGCTGGCGCGCGAAACGTTCCGCGCGGCGCGTCATCTCGTGCGGCGCACCGTCTTCGCCCAGGGGGCGCCCGACAACGAGCAGCGCGGGCCGCCACTCGCTCACCATGCGTTCAATCGCGGTAAGGCGGCCGGGCTGGGTGCCGGCCTTGATCCCGGGCAGCGGATGCGCGGTGCCGAGCTCGGCTTCACCCACCGCCACGCCAATACGCTGCAACCCGAAGTCGAACGCGAGGACGGTGACGGCAGTTGTACTGCGCGCCTTCTCAGGCATGTCCCGCCTGGTCGGCGAGCCGCGCGAAGTCGATTCCGAGCAATTGCATGGCGGCGGCCAGGCGCTCATCAGCCGGCACGTCGAACAGGATCGCGTCCTTCGCCTCCACGGTGAGCCAGGCGTTCTGCTTCAGCTCGTGCTCGATCTGCCCGGCCGACCAGCCGGCGTAGCCCAGCGAGACGAGCATCTTTGAGGGGCCCTCGCCGCGGCCGACCGCTTCGAGAATGTCCTTGGAGGTGGTCAGGCCAATGGTATCGCCCAACCCGCCGGTCTCGCGCACCCCGCTGCTTACTTTGAGCGTCGACTGCCACTCGCCGGCGGGCAGGTGCAGCACGAAGCCGCGGTCGGTCTGCACCGGGCCGCCGAAATAGATCGGCGCATCTGCGTAGGCCTGGTCCTTGAGGCTCAGCGACAGGCGCTCGAACAGCGCCTGCAGGGTCATGTCGATGGGGCGGTTGACGACGATGCCGAGCGCGCCCTGATCGTTGTGCTCGCAGACGTAAGTCAGTGACTTCGCAAAGTACGGATCGGCCATGTTGGGCATGGCGATCAGGAAATGATTCGTCAGATTGATCGATGACACGCTTGACGCTATTTTACCGCATCGCCACGCTCGTAACATGCGCGCCGCCGGTATACTCGGGCGCCCCGGGCAAAGACCAAGGGTGAGAACGGCTTCACCCGCGAATCGCCCCATCCTGACTGGCCCGCCCATGCGCGTCTTGCGACTTATCGGTTACGGCTTCATGGCGCTGGTTCTGGCTGGAGGCTGGGCGTTCATATACTGGCAGTCGAGCGCAGTGGACCTCGCCGCCGTCGAGGGCGCGCGCGCAGCGCTCGCCGAGCTGCGCGCCGCGGACGCCGGCTGGAACCAGCAATTGGTGAACGCCCAGCTGCCTGCGCGCGGCGCGGCCGACGCCGAAGCGCGCCTTGTCGTGCCTTCACAACGCTACCGGCTCGCCTACGCGAAGCTCGAAGTCCGGGCGCTGCGCCTCGGCGATCCCCAGGTCGGCCGCGAATTGGCGCAGCTGAAACGGGCGTTCGAGGAAAAGGCCGCGCTGCTGACGCGCTTTGCGGAGACCCAGAAGGCGCTTGTGGAGGCGCAGCGCGCCGAACCGGTCGAGGAAGCGAGGCTCGCCGCGCTGCGCGCCAGCATCGACGAGCTCTTCGGCCAGGCGTGGTACGCCACCACCGGGCCGCGCCTCGAAACGCTCGGGCGCGCCATCGATCGGGCGTTTGATGAAGCGCTCACGCAGGCCGAGTTCTACCGCGTCGGCCTGCTCCTCTACTCGGGCTTTCTGCTGGCGGTGCTCGCCTTCCTGGTCTGGAGCCTGGACCTGCGCGGCCGCCAGCTGCGCGAAGCCAACGAAAGCCTCGAAGCACGCGTGAGGGACCGCACACGCGATCTCTCGGAGGCGCTCGCCAAGCTCAAGGAGTCCGAGGCGATGCTGATCCAGAGCGAAAAAATGTCTTCGCTCGGCCAGATGGTCGCCGGCATCGCGCATGAAGTGAATACGCCCCTCGCGTACGTGAAATCGAGCCTCGATGCAGTCGGCAAGAGCGTGCCGCGCGTGGGCAGGCTGGCGGTGGAAACCGAGCGGCTGCTCGCGCTGCTCTCGGCGCAGAACGCCGACGAAGCCGCGCTCGGCGCCCAGTTCGCGCTGGTGCGCGGCCTGGTGGAGGAACTGGCCGGAAAAACCGCCGGGCGCAGCGCGCTCGAGGAACTCGAACGGCTGGTGAAGGACGGCCTCTTCGGCATCGACCAGATCTCGGAGATCGTCACCAACCTGAAGAACTTCAGCCGGCTCGATCGCAGCATGACTACCGATTTCGACCTGCACGAAGGCATTGAGAGCTCGATCCGCATCGGCCATGCGCAACTCGAAAAACGCATCGTGCAAAAGCAGTTCGGCGCGATACCGCGCGTGAGCTGCTCGCCGTCGCAGATCAACCAGGTAATCCTTAACCTGCTCTCCAACGCGGCGCAGGCGACGCGCGACGGCGACGGCACGATCACGGTGCGAACCGCATTGCGCGATGCCGCGCACGTCGTGGTGGAAGTGACCGACAACGGCTCGGGCATACCGGCAGACGTGCTGCCGAAGATTTTCGATCCTTTCTTCACCACCAAGGCGGTCGGCAAGGGCACCGGGCTGGGACTTTCGGTCAGCTACAAGATCATCGAGAACCACGGCGGCAAGCTCGAAGTCCAGTCCAAGCCGGGCACGGGCACGCGATTCACCATCGTGCTGCCGATTAATCCGCCGGCCGCGTAGCGCCGCATGACGCCCGAGCGCATCGGCAGATTCGAGATCTCGGGCGAGCTGGGCCGCGGCGGGATGGCGATCGTCTACCGCGGCCTCGATCCGGTCATCCGGCGCGCCTCGGCGCTCAAGGTCATCTGCAAGGCCGAACTCGACGCACACGAGTCGGCGCAGATCCTGGAGCGCTTCAAGCGCGAGGCGCAGGCCGCCGGCAGCCTGCAGCACCAGAACGTGGTCGCGATCTATGAATACGGCGAGGACGACGCCTACGCCTGGATCGCGATGGAGCTGATCGAAGGGCGCTCGCTGCGCGATCACATGCTCAGCGGCTGGCGGCCCGATCTGTCCAGGCTGCCCGCGGTCCTCGAGCAGCTGCTCGACGCGCTCGACTACTCGCACGGCCGCGGCATCGTGCATCGCGACATCAAGCCCGGCAACATCCTCATCAGCGCCATGGGCGAGGCGAAAATCAGCGATTTCGGCATTGCGCGCATCGAGCGCTCGCACCTGACGCAGCAGGGAGAAGTGCTGGGCACGCCCTATTACATGGCGCCGGAGCAGTACGAGGGCCAAGAGATCGACGCGCGCACCGACATCTATTCCGCGGGCGTGATCGTCTACGAAGTGCTGTGCGGGCGGCGGCCCTTCGATGGCCAGGGCGGCAACCTGATGCGCCAGATCCTGCAGGAGCCGCCGCCGCCCGCCTCCACCTACGAGCCGCGCCTGCCGGTCACCATCGACATGGTGCTGGCCAGGGCGATGGCGAAGAAGCCCCAGAACCGCTACCGCGGCGCGCGTGAATTTCTCGACGCGCTGCGCCATGCGTTTCCCGGCAGCGCGCCGGCCGTCGCCAACACCACGCCGTCGCCGCCGCTTTCCGGCATCGCGGGAAATGTCGGCGCACTGCGCCGGGCGCTCGGTACGCCGCCGGCGCCGGCAGCAGAAAAATCGATGGAAAAAACCCAACCGGTGCCCGCTCCGGTGGCTGCGCCCGTTGCCGCGCCTGCGAAGCCAAAGGTACGCAAGCCGGCGGTTCTCTTCGTCGATGACGAAGAGCGCGTACTGAATGCGCTGAGCTACCTGTTTCGCGACTTCTATGAAGTCGAGGTCGCGAACGGCGGCGCGCTCGCGCTGGAAAAGCTGCAGGCGCGGCGTTTCCACGTGCTGGTGAGCGACCAGCGCATGCCGGAGATGCCGGGCGTGGAACTGCTGCGCCAGGCCAAGGGCATCGCCCCGGGCACCGTGCGCCTGCTGCTCACGGGCTACTCGGACCTCGCGGCGATCGTCGGCTCGGTCAACGAGAGCGAGGTGTTCCGTTTCGTCTCCAAGCCCTGGCAGGAGGAAGACCTGCGCGCGACGCTCGCCGAAGCGGTGGACGTGGCGATCGCGCTGGAAGCGGCAGCGGCAGGCCCCGCGCCCACGCTGCCGCCGAACGCGGCGGTGCTGGTATTGGGCGAAGCGGCGCTCGGCCGCGCGCTACGGGAACTCGCGAAGGACAATTACCGCGTGCACGATGCGGCCAACGTCGATGCGGCGCTGGTAATTCTCGCCGCGGAGGAAATTGCGACCCTGGTCTGCGATCTCGACCTCGGCGCCAAGGACCCGGCGGCGCTGCTGCGGATCCTGAAAAAGAGCTCGCCGCAGACGCAGCTCATCAGCATCTCGGCGGCCACCGACTCGGAACTCATCATCAGCCTGATCAATGAAGCGCGCATCTACCGCTTCCTGAAAAAGCCGGTGAACTTCTCGCTGCTGCAGGCTGCCTTGAACGCCGCGCTGCAGCGCTATGCGCGGCTGGCGAAATCCCCCGGCCTGCTGCGCGCCGAATCGGCCAAGGCGGGCAAGCAGGACGCCGCCGAACATTCCATCGTGGGACGCCTGAAGTCGCTCGGCGGGCGCTTCGCCGCCGCGTTCAAGACCTGAGGGCTCAGATCTCCATCATTTCGAAGTCGTCCTTGCGCGCGCCGCATTCCGGGCAGGTCCAGTTCATCGGCACATCCTCCCAGCGCGTGCCCGGCGCAATGCCTTCGCCGGGGATTCCTGCGGCTTCGTCGTAGACCCAGCCGCAGATGAGGCACATCCATGTCTTGTATTGAACCTGCTGCTCGGCCATTGGTCGCGGGAAAGTAAAATTGCCCCGGATAATAACAGGCGTATCGACGCCTGTTCCTGGGGCCAACGCATGCCGTCATCACCTCCGGCCGTACTTGCCTTTGCCGCGTCCGATCCGACCGGCGGAGCCGGCGTGCAGGCGGACCTGCTGACGATCGCAAGCTTCGGCTGCCATCCACTGTCGGTGCTGACCGGCCTCACGGTGCAGGACACATGTGGTGTGGAGAGCCTGCATGCGATCGAATCGGCGTTGGTCGAGCGCCAGGCGCGCCATGTGCTCGAGGACATTCCGGTCGCGGCGTTCAAGCTCGGCGTGCTCGGCTCGGCGCGCAATGCGCAGGTCATCGCCACGATCCTCGCCGAGCACCCGCGCGCCCCCGTCGTGCTCGACCCTGTGCTCGCTTCGGGCCGCGGCGATAGCCTCGCCGAACCCGAAACGATAGAGGTATTGCGCAACGCGCTCCTGCCGTGCACCACCGTGCTGACGCCGAACAGCATGGAAGCGCGCCGGCTGACCGACGCCGCGCCGCAGGCCGATCTTGCGGGCTGCGCGCGCGAACTCACGCGTCTCGGCTGCCGCTACGTGCTCGTGACCGGCACCCATGAAGCGGGGACGCAGGTAGTCAATACACTTTACGACGCGCGGGGCGTGGTGCGCGAGGATCGCTGGCAGCGCTTGCCGGGGAGCTATCACGGTTCGGGCTGTACGCTGGCTTCAGCCATCGCCGCCCTGCTCGCCAAAGGATTGGACGTGGAGACGGCAGTACGGCAGGCGCAGGAATACACCTGGCAATCGCTTGCCGCCGGATTCTCGCCGGGCCACGGCCAGTCGATTCCCAATCGCTTTTTCGAATCGCAATGAAACTGCGCGGCCTGTATGCGATCACGCCGGAGCTTGCAGACACGGAAACGCTATTGCGAGGCGTCGCGCAAGCGCTCGAAGGAGGAATCGCCTTGCTGCAGTACCGGCGCAAGGGCAAGCAGCATATCAAGGAAGCGCAAGCCCTTGCCCGCATGTGTCAGGATCGCGCTGTGCCGTTCATCGTCAACGATGACGTGGAACTCGCGCTCGAATCGGGTGCCGACGGCGTGCATCTCGGGCGCGACGACGGCGAGCTCGCCGCCGCGCGCCTGAAGTTGGACAGCGGGCTGGGCGGCAAACTGCTCGGCGCTTCCTGCTATGACTCTCTGGCCGTCGCCCGCGCCGCGGTCGCCGCGGGTGCCGACTACGTCGCTTTCGGCAGCGTGTTCTCCTCCCCCACCAAACCCGGCGCGCTGCGCGCGCCGCTCTCGCTGTTCGGCGCAGCACGCGCACTCGGCGTGCCGCTGGTCGCGATCGGCGGCATCACGCTGCAGAACGCGCCGCAGTTGCTGGGCGCGGGCGCCGACAGCCTGGCGGTGATTTCGGACCTGTTCGAGGCGCCGGACATCGGCGAAAAGGCGCGCGCCTACGCTATGCTCTTCAAATCATGACCTCGCGCAATGAAATCCTGTTCGAGCGCGCGCGGCAGCGCATTCCCGCGGGCGTCAATTCTCCCGTGCGCGCCTTTCGCGCCGTCGGCGGCACGCCGCCGTTCTTCGCGCGCGCCGCCGGCGCCTATCTCTGGGACGTGGAGGGCAAGCGTTACATCGACTACGTCGGCTCCTGGGGGCCGATGGTGCTCGGCCACACCCACCCGCAAGTGGTCGAGGCGGTGCAGGCCGCGGCATCGATGTCCCTTTCCTTCGGCGCCCCGACCGAAGGCGAGATCGAACTGGCCGAAGCGATCTGCCGCCTGGTGCCCGCAGTGGAGATGGTGCGCCTTGTGTCCTCGGGTACCGAGGCGACGATGTCCGCGATCCGCCTCGCCCGCGGGCACACCGGCCGCAGCCTGATCGTCAAATTCGAGGGCTGCTACCACGGCCATGCCGACAGCCTGCTGGTGAAGGCCGGTTCCGGCGCCCTCACCTTCGGCAACCCGAGTTCCGCCGGCGTGCCGCCGGAGACCGCGGCGCACACTCTAGTACTTGATTTCAACGATACAGCTCAGGTGGAAACCCTTTTCAAGGAAAAAGGCAACCAGATCGCCTGCGTGATCGTCGAGCCGGTCGCCGGCAACATGAACCTGGTTTTGCCCAGACCCGGTTTTCTGGAAGCGTTGCGCGAGAATTGCAACCGGCATGGCGCGGTGCTGATCTTCGACGAAGTGATGACGGGTTTTCGCGTCGCGCTCGGCGGCGCACAGGCGCGCTACGGCATCAAACCCGATCTCACGACGCTTGGAAAAGTGATCGGTGGCGGGTTGCCGGTCGGCGCCTTCGGCGGCCGGCGCGACATCATGGAAAAAATCGCTCCGCTCGGTCCCGTCTACCAGGCAGGAACGCTGTCAGGCAATCCTGTCGCCGTCGCCGCGGGATTGGCGACCTTGAAGCTCTTGGATGCAGCAGGATTCCACGAAAAAATCTCCGCTGTTACGGAAGAACTAGTACAAGGCCTGGAAACAGAAGCGCAAAAAGCCAAAGTCACTTTCTCGGCGCAATCGATCGGCAGCATGTTCGGCCTCTACTTCCGCGCCGCGGCGCCCACGAGCTTCGCCGAAGTCATGCAGTGCGACAAGGACCGCTTCAATAAATTCTTCCACGCCATGCTCGAGCGCGGCGTGTACCTCGCGCCCTCGGCCTACGAGGCCGGGTTCGTTTCGGCGGCGCACGGCGCAACGGAGATCGACGCCACGCTCGCTGCGGCCAGAGAGGCGTTCAAGCTCCAGGCCGGCAGCTAGCGCCCGAGCGCCTGTTCGAGATCGGCGATCAGGTCGCCGGTGTCTTCGATGCCCGTGGAAAGACGCAACAGGTTCGCCGGCGCGGGCGTGCCTGCGCCCTCCACGCTGGCGCGGTGCTCGATCAGGCTTTCCACGCCACCGAGAGACGTTGCGCGTTTCCACAACCCGACTTTGGCGGCTGTCGCAATGGCGGCGGCCTCGCCGCTGCCCGCATCGCCCGAACCGCGCACCCGAATGGACAGCATGCCGCCGAAACCGCCCTGCATCTGCCTCGCTGCGGTCGCGTGCCCCTTGAAGGACGGCAGGCCCGGATAGAGCACTGCCTCGATTCCCGGATGCCGCGCGAAGTGCTCCGCAATCGCCTGCGCGCTGGCGCTCGCAGCGAGGACTCGCGGGAACAGCGTGCGCATGCCGCGCGTGAGCAGCCAGGCCTCGAAGCTGCCGAGCACGCCGCCGATCTGCGCGCGGATGGACCTTATGCGCTGCCACAGCGCCGTGTCCTCGCGGGTCGTCAGCGTGCCCGCAATCAGGTCCGAGTGGCCATTCAGATACTTGGTCGCCGCATGCATCACGATGTCGGCACCCAGCTCAAACGGGCGCGTCAGCACCGGGGTCGCGACCGTTGAATCCACAGCCACGACCGCGCCCGCTGCATGCGCGATCTCGCAGGTGAGCGAAATATCGGTAACCGACCAGAGCGGGTTGGCGGGCGTTTCGATCCAGACCAGCTTCGTCTTGCCGGGCTGAATCGCCCGCCGCAGTTCGTCCGCGTTGGTCATGTCGATGAACTCGACGCGCAAACCCCATTGCACGCCGAAATTAGCGAGCCAGTTGCGCAGCGACCAGTACATCACCTGCGGCGCCAGCACATGGTCGCCCGGCGCCAGTGACTGAAACACGGCCGTGGCCGCCGCCATGCCGGATGCAAACAGCAGGGACGCGTGTCCGCCTTCGAGCGCCGTCAACACCGCTTCGGCCTGATCGAAGGTCGGGTTCTGGTCGCGTGCGTAACCACGGCCGGACCGGTATTGATTGTCCGCATCGCGAATGAACGTCGTCGACGTGTGAATCGGCGGTGCGATGGCGCGCGTTTTCTCATCCACCCATCCAAGGGCCTGCGCGGCGATGCTTTCCGGTTTCATGGCCCTGTCTCCTGTTCCCTCACGGCAGTTCCGCCGCGCGGCGGTAGTGCTCGGCCGAAGACCGGCCGAGACGCTCGGCGAGTCGCGCCAGTTCCAGCCGCGCCGCGCGCGTTTCCTCGCGCGCGATGCTCGCTTCCAGGTAGTCGTGCGCCTTTCCCCAGAGTTCCGCCTGCGCGCACAGGCGCCCCAGCGCCGCGAGCGCCTGGGGATCCTCGGGGCGCTCACGCAGCCAACGCTCGGCCTGCTCGATGCGTGCGCGCAATTCGCTGTCGCGCTCCGCGCCGGTCATCGCCGGAAGTTCCGCGTAGAGAGCCGCCAACGAACCGCTCCATTCCACTGCGAGGCTGCGCTCCAGGATGCCGCGTGCGAGCGCCGCCAGTCCCAGCCCCGTGGCATGGCGCGCCGCCGCCGCCGCGAGGCGCTGATGCACGCGCTCGCGCTCGGGGACGCGGCG
>CAZTSJ010000306.1:0-3778 GCA_964616875.1 uncultured Bordetella sp.
GCGAGGCGCAGTTCCACCTCCAGGTCGCCCTTGAGATGCGCGCGCAACTGGTCGACCGCGACAATATTGTTGGTGTCGGCGAGCGCGACGATGAACTTTTTCGCCTGGCGGTCGAACGCCACCGGGAACATGCGGTAGCGGCGCGCCAGATCTCTCGGCAGCATCTTCAGGGCCGCCGGATCCACGATAATGTGTGTCAGATCGACCGGCTGCAGGCCGAGCTTTTCCGACAACGCGTCGCGCAGCGTTGCTTCCGACACGAAGCCGAGCTGCACCAGCAGCCGCCCGACCGGCAGGTGCGACTTCATCTGCTCGAGCAGCGCGATCCTCAGCTGGTCTTCGGTGAGGATTCCCTGGTCGATCAGGATCTGTCCGATGTGCCGCTTGGCCTGGGGATTCGTGGGCGAATTCATCCAGCCTCAATGATACCCGGCGCGCCAACGAGCAGGCTTGTTACACTCGGTTGCCGCACTGCAAAAATGTGTCAGCGTGAGAGTTGCTGCACGCGTGCGCGCGCGACGTCCGGGGCGAAGCTGGCGCTGCGCTTTTCCGCCAGCGCGAGCGCGCGCCGGTAGTACTCCAGCGCGAGCTTCGGCTGGCGCAGTTGGTCCAGGCTCACCGCGACGTTGAAGGCGTAATCCGCGTTGTCGGGATCGGTGGCGAAGGCCTTGAAATAGGCCTGCTGCGCTTCGGCCCAGCGGCCCTGCTGCGCGTACTGGTTGCCGAGCGTGAAATACAGCACGTTCGCTTCGCGGTCGGTGGCAATCAGGGACTTGACGCGGCTCTCGACCAGCACCGGATCCAGTTGCTGGCTGCGCAGCGCGAGCAGGCCCGCCTGGGCGTGCGGATCGCGCGGATCGGCGCGCAGAATGCGCTGGTAATACGCATCCGAGAGGTCGTAGCGTTGTCCCCGCATCTCGACTGCTGCGAGGCCCAGCAATGCGTCGCGGTTGCCGGGCTCCTCGCGCAGCACCTGCTGGTATTCGTTGCGCGCCTTCGCCATGTCGCCGGCCTGATACGCGCTGTATCCCGCGCTTACCTGCGGATGGATCTGCGGTCCGCTGCGGCTCACGCTGAGCGCGCCCTCGGCCCTGGGCGCAGCAGTGCTTCGCGCCGCCGCGCGGCTGCTCGCCGCTGGCTTCGGCGCAGACGTTGTCGGCACGTTTGGCGCAACCGCGGGCGCAACCGCGGGCGCTGCCGCGGCTGCCGCGGTCGCGGGTGCCGTCGGCGCTGGCGCCACGGCGGCGGGCGCCGGCGCGGCAGCCGGTGGCAGCGTACTCGTACTGCCAGGCAGCCCGGGAATGGCGCCCAGACCCGCGCTGGCGGGCGCGGCGGCCGTGGCGGCGGATTTTTCGGCGCCAGCCTCGAGCGGCTTCTCGCTTGCGGAACGCACAGGATTGGTATTGACCAGCGAGGGCGGGGGTCGCAGCTGGATCCAGAAATAGACCACGGTTCCTGCCGCGAACGCGCCAATCACGCTCATCGCAATGTAGAACGGCAGGCGCGGGTTGGGCTCCTTGAATTTTGCCTCGAACACTTTCTTTGCGGCCACCCGTTCGGCGCCCGCAGGATCGGCGGCTTGGGCGCCGGAGGCCGCGCGCGCAGCCGCACGCCCCAGCGCTCTGCGATCGGCCGCGGGCGGAGCAGGAGGGGGGGCGCTGTCGGTGAGCGCAAGCTCGAGCGGCGCCGCGGACATGGTTTG
This sequence comes from uncultured Bordetella sp., assembly GCA_964616875.1. Taxonomy (GTDB): domain Bacteria; phylum Pseudomonadota; class Gammaproteobacteria; order Burkholderiales; family SG8-39; genus RBG-16-66-20. The sequence goes on from CAZTSJ010000306.1 coordinate 1,703, forward strand.
CGCCGCCGGCCGCAGGTCGTCGCTCAGGATTTCCAGCGGCGCCGAGATGTCCGGCAATTCATCCCGCCGCATGACGTGCTTGCCCTCCGCGGCGACGGTCGCCTCGACGTCGAACGCCGACGCGGCGGGTTCGCCGCCCGCATCGGCACCGCTGGCGCGGCGTTGCGCGTCTTCCTTGGCCTTTTCCGCCTTTTTCAACGCCTCGAGCAGCAGGCTCATCGCCTTACCCGGGCGATCGCTGCGGGTTCGGCTTGCCGAAGAAATCATCCTGCGGCAACAGGTCACGGAAGCGGCCGAAGTCGCCTTCGATGCTTGCATCGCGGATCACCGTCGTTCGCAGGAAGATCACCAGCTCCGTTTTCGTGGTGGCGTTGGATTGCTGCTCAAGAAAACTCCCGATCCCGGGGATCCTGTTGACGCCTGGAATGCCGTCTTCGACGTTCGTCCTCTGTTCCTGCATCAGGCCGCCAAGCACGGCGGTCTGGCCGCTCTGCATGCGCAGGATCGAATCGAACTCCCGGGTCTCGAACACAGGAATCAGGTTGGGCGCCAGGGCACCGAGCGCTGGATTTGGATCGCGGGCGAAATCGACCCGCCGGCGGATGGTCGGGCGCACGTTCAGGGAGACGACGTCCGCGTCGTCGATTTGCGGCAGCACGCTCATCATGAGCCCCTCGGCGGCGATGTTCGGTGTCGTGGTAAACGATGGCGGCACAATGACGCCGCCGGCGCCGCCAACCACCGTGACCGGCGTGGTCGAGGGTGTGATCGTGAAATAGACGATGTCTCGCGTCACGCGCAGCAGCGCCGTCTGGTTATTGAGCACGCTGATTTTCGGGCTCGAGAGAACGCGCACGTCGCCGAAGGACTCGAGCAGCTTGAGCGAGTTGAGGACGACGTTGATTCCAGTGCCCGAGAAATAACCTATTCTGAACCCCGTGCTCGTGTCCACGGCCGCAGGCGTGCCTGCGGGAGACTGTTGAAACGTAAACCCGGTCGACTGGCCCGGAGGGCGCAGGCGCGCCCAATCGATGCCGCGCTGGTACTGGTTGTTGAGTTGCACTTCCACGATCGTGGCCTCGACCAGGACCTGCCGTCTGGCGCTGGCCAGCACATTGTCGAGGAATTCCTGAACTTTCTCGTGCTGGCGTGAACTGGCACGCACGAACAGCACGCCGCTTTCCCGGTTGCCGATGACCGACGCGGCCTCGCGGAAGCTGACATTGGGCTGCGCGGGTGCGGATGCGGCTGCAGGTGCGGACGCGCCCGGAGCCGCCGGCACCGCAGCCGCCGCCGGCGCAGCGGCCTGTGCCGCTGCGCCGGCGGCGGTGAGCGGAAGCATCTTGTCGGTTTCCTGCAGGATGTCCTTCAGGTTCTGCACGATCTGGTCCCACAGCTGGTTGTTGGACACTACTTCGATGCTCGCTGTAGAGCCGGTTCCCGATCCGCCGCCGGCCGCCCCGCTGCCGAATTGCGTCGAGAGGGACGACTGCATCTTGACGTTGCGCGACGCGCTGACGTAATCGACCTTGTAAGTGCGCAGGTAGGGCGTATCGCGCATCACGCTCAGCGTCTGGCCGTCGATCTCGTAGCGCATATCGACTTGCTTGGAGATTCTGCCCAGCAGTTGCGGCAAGGTCTGGTCGATGGCGTTGAGCGTGACCAGACCGGTGATGCCTTGGTGGATGTCGACGTTGAGTTTTGCGTCGCGCGCCAAGGCGAACAGCAGGTCCTGCACGCGCACGTTGTTGACAACGACGCTATAGGTCTCCGGTCGCGACGCGGGCGAGGGCGGCGGCAGGGAGGGGGCGACCTGAACAGGCGCCGGAATCGAGCCTTCCGGTGGGCGCGCTTCGTCGGGGCGGATATGGGCCGTGGAGGGCTTGAGCGGTGCCGGGGCGCAGCCCGCGAGCACCGCCGCCAACGCAGCCCATAAAATCTTCCAGGCTAGGCTGCTCGCGCGCAAACGTTCTCCCATGGAGCAAGCATAGCATGATTTTTTGAAGAAAATCTTCTAAGCATTTGTCGCCATGACGTTTTCTGACCTCCACCGGGGGTCGGAAATGGGCCTCAGAG
>CAZTSJ010000307.1:0-1714 GCA_964616875.1 uncultured Bordetella sp.
CCTGCTTGCATCCGCCGGCCATGCGCCGCAGGTCGCCGAGACGCGGGTCGCAAGCCTGGTGCAGACCGAGGGCGTGCGCGCGCCCTCGGAAACGCTGGCGCGCTCGCTCACCGAAGCGCTCCAATACCACGTCGAGCGCCAACCCGAGCGCCTCACGGTGTTCATGTACGAGGAGCAGCAGGAATTCCCGCTCAGCTACCGCGCCCTGTGGGACGGGGCGATGGGCTACGCGGCGCACCTCGCGCACGCGGGCCTGCAGCAAGGGCAGATGGTGGCGATCATGCTGCCGACCTGCAAGGAGTACCTGTATTCCTTCTACGGCGTGCTGCTCGCGGGCGGCGTGCCGGTGCCCCTGTATCCGCCGGCGCGGCTGACCACGATCGAAGACCACATGAAGCGTCATGTCGGAATCCTCAAGAGCGCCGTCGCCAACAGCGTGATCACGATCCCGGAGGCGAAACCGCTCGCCTACCTGCTGCGCGCCCAAGTGGAGTCTTTGAATTTGATTTTGACTCCTCAAGACATAAGTTCAACCCCAGGAAAAAGCTTCAATCCCGTGCACGGCAAGCCCGGCGACACCGGTTTCCTGCAGTACACCTCCGGCAGCACCGGCAGTCCCAAGGGCGTGGTGCTGTCGCACGCCAACCTGATGGCCAATGTGCGCGCCATGGGGGCGGCGGTCAGCGCCAATCCCGAGGACGTATTCGTGAGCTGGCTGCCGCTGTACCACGACCTCGGCCTCATCGGCGCGAACTTCGCCTCGCTCGTGCTGGGCTTTCCGACCGTGCTCATGTCGCCGCTCGCGTTCCTGTCGCGGCCCTCGAGCTGGATGCGTGCGATTCACCGCCACCGCGGCACCATGTCGGGCGGCCCGAATTTTTCCTTCGAGCTGTGCCTGCGCCGCATTGCGGACGAGGACATGGCGGGCATCGACCTCTCGTCGTGGCGCTTCGCCTTCAACGCCGCCGAGCCGGTGAGCCCGGAGACCATCGTCGAATTCGAAAAACGTTTCGCGAAGTGGGGGCTGCGCAAGAATTGCATCTCGCCCTCCTACGGCCTGGCCGAATCTTCGGTGGGCGTCGCGATCACGGTGCCGGGCACGCCCTGGCGCGCCGATCGCCTGGACCGCGAACGCTTCACGCACAGCGGCGAAGCACTCGAAGCGAGAGCCGATGATGCCTCGCCGCTGATCGTGATCGGTTGCGGCACGCCGATTCCCGGCCACGACATCCGCGTCGTGGACGCCGCGGGGCTGGAACTGCCCGACCGGCAGGAAGGATTGTTGCAGTTTCGCGGGCCCTCCTCCACCTCCGGCTACTACCGCAATCCGGAGGCGACCAAGACGCTCTTCGCCGGCGACTGGGTCAACACCGGCGATCGCGCCTACCTCTCCGGGGGCACGCTGTTCCTCACCGGCCGCGAAAAGGACATCATCATCCGCGGCGGCCGCAACATCAGCCCTTACGAACTGGAGCTGGCTGTGGGCGGCCTCGCCGGCGTGCGGCGCGGCTGCGTCGCGGTATTCGGCAGCAAGGACGCAGCCAGCGGTACCGAGCGCGTGGTGGTGCTGGCAGAGATGCGCGACAAGGGCGATGCGCGCCGGGTTGGCATCGACACGGACCTGAAGCGCATGATCAACGACCTGGCGGTGGGGCTGATCGGCGCGCCCGCCGACGACATCGTGCTCGCGCCCCCCGGCACCGTGCCCAAGACT
>CAZTSJ010000308.1:0-3715 GCA_964616875.1 uncultured Bordetella sp.
GGGTAGCTATATGCGGAAGGGATAACCGCTGAAAGCATCTAAGCGGGAAACCTGCCCCAAGATGAGACTTCCCGGAGGCTTGACCTCCCTGAAGGGTCGTCCAAGACCAGGACGTTGATAGGCTGGGTGTGCAAGGGCCGCGAGGCCTTCAGCTAACCAGTACTAATTGCCCGTGTGGCTTGACCCTATAACCGTGCGCATCGAACGTCGCGCACAGTTGATTCTTCGCGCTTGGCGCGATCTCTTACCCGATCGGAAACGTGAACCACGTTCCCGATCAGCCTTGTTTCTTCCACCCTTATCGGCCGCAACGGATTTTCTTGCGGCCTGCCGTCTACGTGGCGGCTATAGCAGCCTGGAACCACTCCTTCCCATCCCGAACAGGACCGTGAAACGGGTTTGCGCCGATGATAGTGTGCATTCGCATGCGAAAGTAGGTCACCGCCACACCATTCATTGAAAAGCCCGATCCCGAAGGGGTCGGGCTTTTTTTTTGTGGCCGTCATGGGATTTTTATGGCACTCTGTTTGCCATGAAAGCAACCATCGATGCCGCCGGCCGCCTTGTGGTCCCCAAGGCGCTGCGCCAGGCGCTCGGCCTCAAGCCGGGCCAGCTGCTGGAGATTCGCGCCGCGGACGGGCGGCTCGAGATCGAATTCGCGCCGACGCCGATGCATCTCAAGCGCCGCGGCAAGGGAGTGGTCGCCGTCGCGCTCGCCGGGGAGATGCCCGCGCTCACCTCGGAGCTGGTGCGCGATACGCTAGAGCGCGCGAGGCGATGAGGGTCGCCGATACCAGCCTTGTGGTGGCTGCGTTTGCGTCCTGGCATGAGAAACATGAGCCTGCGAGAAGCGCGCTCGACGAAGGCCTGGGGCTGGTCGATCACTGCGCCCTCGAGACATTTTCGGTGCTCACGCGCTTGCCGCCGCCGCACCGCGCCGCCGCTGGCCTGGTGCGCGATTTTCTGTCCGCGCGCTTTCCGCGGCCGCTGCTGCGGCTGGGTCCCGCGGCGTTCCGGGCGTTCGTGCTCGGCCTGCCGGAGCGCCGGATTGAGGGCGGGGCGGCCTACGACGCGCTGGTCGCGGCGACCGCGGCAGCCCACCGCGCCGTGATCGTGACCTGCGACCGCCGTGCGATGCCGGTTTACGAGCGCTATAAAGTCCGCGCCGAGGTCCTTTGAGTTTTACAGATTTTCACGATTTTCCGCCGATTATTCAGGCGCTAAGCTGGCTGTTGCGGGTTTGCAACACGGCACTCGAATCGATGGTCGAAAAGACCGCCCTAATCATTGCAAGCGGTAGTAATTCACGTTATTGTCGCGCGTGAGCATGCCAATTTCAGGTCACCTATAAAAAAAGGCCGCTAACCCTTGGATCTGAAAAGGTTTTTTTTCTCCGCCACGGCAGGCGAGGTTGCGGTGCGCCTGGCTGCATGTTTCGTGCTCGCATTTTTAGGCACGGCGTCACACGCGCAACCGAGACCCGACGCGGGTTCGATCCTCGAGGGCACCAAGCAACCGGCGATCGCCCCCAAACCTGGCGCCGACGTACTGCCGCGCGTCGAGGAACCCAGGCCTGCGCTCGGCGCGCCCGGACTCAAGGTCAACGTCACCGCTTTCAAGGTCTCCGGCAACACGCTGTACCCCGAGAGCGTTCTGCTCGAGACGGTGAAGGAATTCCTCGGCAAGGAACAGAACATCGATGGCCTGAACGACGCCGCGACCAAGGTGCGCGCGTACTACCGCGAGCGCGGCTTCTTCCTCGCCCAGGCCTACCTGCCGCAGCAGGAGATCAAGGGCGGCATCGTCGAGATCGCGGTGATCGAGGCGCGCGTCGGCAAGGTGGCGCTGAATTTCAAGGAAGGCACGCGCTATAGCGAGGGCCTGATCCGCGGCATCATCGAGGCCCACCTGAAGCAGGGCGACATCATCACGGAGAACGGCCTCGAGACGCCGCTCCTGCTGCTGAACGACTTCCCGAACGCGGTGGTCACCTCCGAGATCAAGCCCAGCCAGACGGTTGGCGCGGCCGACCTCACGATCCACGTCTCCGACACGCCGGGCTGGCTGAGCGGCTCGGTTGACATCGACAACTACGGCAACCGCTTCACCGGCCAGTACCGCACCGGCATCAGCCTCAACGTCAACAATCCGCTCGCCATCGGCGACCAGTTGAGCTATCGCGCGTTCGTCACCGACGAAAGGATGGGCTTTTACCGCCTTGCCCATACCTTCCCGGTCGGCAGCTACGGCACGCGCGTGGGGGTTAGCTATTCATCGTTCCACTACCGCCTCGGCAGGCAGTTCATCAACGAGCTCACCCATGGCGTGGGCGCGGTGACGACGCTCTTCGCCTTCCATCCGCTCATCCGCACGCGCAGTTCGAACCTGATCCTGCAGTTCGCGCACGAGCAGAAGCGCCTCGACGACCGCAACGAGATCGCGCAGACCATCACCGACCAGAACATCGTTTCCTCGAAGCTCGGCGTGACCGGCGACTTCCGTGACGGCGCGATGGGCGGCGGCTTGAACTCCTACTCGTTCACGATCACCGAGGGCAACACGCTGGTCAGCAACACCGTGCCCGACCCGACCGCGGTGGGCCGGTTCGCCAAGTACAACTACGAATTCCGGCGCCTGCAGAAGATCACCGACAACGCCTCCCTGCTGCTTGCCCTCAGCGGGCAGATGGCCTCGAAGAACCTGAGTTCGGCGGAGAAATTCTCCCTCGGTGGCGCGTCCGGCGTGCGCTCGTATCCGGCCGGTGAGGCGCTGGGGGATTCCGGCTGGGTATTCCAGGGCGAGTTGCGCTACATCATTCCCGGCTTCAAGGTCGGCACGGGCGACGTCACGGTATCCGGGTTCTGGGACCAGGGCCGGGTCGAGATCCAGGAAAACTACATCGCTCCGCCCGCAGGCCAGCCTCCTGGCAACAACCGCCGGCTGAGCGGCTACGGCGTCGGCGCTTCGGTGGGCAAGGACGGCGACTTCTCGGTGCGCGCGAGCGTCGCCTTCCGCAACGAAAACGAAGTCGCCAATTCCGACACCGCGCCCCGCATCCCGCGCCTCTGGGTGCAGGGCGTCAAGTGGTTCTGACGGACAGTCGTGTCAAAACGACGCGACCGTTAGAAATCTAACATTCCGTGATAAGCCGCAGGTCTAAACTGAAGCGCATAAAGCGCGTGTCGTGGAGCCAGTCCGCGGGCGCGCGTTTGCGTATTCGGGGGGTTGCAAGATGACGAAGCTCACGCCGGGCGTTTCCTCGCAACCTGAAGCCACGACGAATCCGCCGCGGCGGCAAGCCATTGCGCTCGCCATCGGCGCCGCCTTCGCGATGCCGCAGCTTGCCTACGCGCAGGCGGTGCTGCCACAGGGCTGGCAGCCGACCTCCGGTTCGACCGCGACCCCCGTCTACACCCCGACGACGCTGTCGATCACCCAGAATTCGGTGCGTGCAAGCGGCAACTGGAACACCTTCAACACCAGCGCCAATGGATCGGTCATCATCAGCCAGCCCGCCGGCGGCGTCGCGCTGTACCGCGTCTCGAACCCGGTCGAGTTCTACGGTCGCCTCTCGGCCACCGGCCAGATCTTCCTCAGCAGCCCGACCGGCGTGCACTTCGCGCCCGGCGCGATGGTCGACGTCGGCGGCCTGGTTGCCACCACGCTCAGCATGTCGCAGGCGAATTTCGACGCCGGCGTCAATGTCTGGACCAAC
>CAZTSJ010000309.1:0-2993 GCA_964616875.1 uncultured Bordetella sp.
GAGCACGCCGTGGCGGTGCATCAGGCCGAGGTGGCGCGAGATGTTGGTCTGCGTGGCGCCGGTATCCGCGACGATCTGCGACACGGTCTTCTCGCCGTTGCACACCGCATGCATGATCTTCAGCCGCGTCGGCTCCGACAAAACCGAGAAATACGCCGCTACCGCATCGAATACCGGGTCGAGTTCGTCCATGCACCCACCTTATATGAGCGCATGCGCACATAGTCAATCATGCATTGCAGCAAAACTTAGAAGGTCCCCGGGAACGCGCCGCCGTCCATCAGCAGGTTCTGGCCGGTGATGAAGCCGGCATGGGTGCTGCACAGGAACGCGCAGGCGGCGCCGAATTCCTCGATGCTGCCGAAGCGCTTCGCCGGATTGGCATCGGCGCGCAGCTTCGCCAGTTCCGCCACCGTCTTGCCGAGCTTCTGCGCATTGAAAACCAGGTTGCCGCGCAGGCGGTCAGTATCGAAAGGCCCGGGCAGCAAGCCGTTGATGGTGACGTTGTGCGCCACCGTCTGGCGCGAGAGGCCGGCGACAAAGCCGGTGAGCCCGGTGCGCGCACCGTTCGACAGGCCGAGCTCCGGAATCGGCATTTTCACCGCGCCCGAGGTGATGTTGACGATGCGGCCGAATTTGCGCGCGATCATGCCGTCCACCGTGGCCTTGATGAGCTCGATCGGCGTGAGCATGTTTGCGTCCACCGCCTTGATCCAGTCGTCGCGCGACCAGCTGCGGAAATCCCCGGGCGGCGGGCCGCCGGCGTTGTTGACGAGGATGTCGGGACTGGGACAGGCGGCAAGCGCCGCGGCGCGCCCTTCGGCCGTGGTGATGTCGCCCGCGATAGCGGTGACCTTCACGCCGGCGAGTTTGCGGATTTCCGCCGCCGTCGCCTCGAGCGCCTCTTTGCCGCGGGCCGTGATGACGAGGTTTACGCCTTCCTTGGCGAGCGACAGCGCGCAACCCTTGCCCAAGCCCTTCGATGCCGCGCACACCAGCGCGGTCCTGCCGCGGATGCCCAGATCCATGATCAGGTCCTTTTCAGAGTGACGAGTAGTACGCCCGAGATGACGAGCGCGCCGCCCAGAATTTGCGCCATGGTAAGCGCACCGTCGAGCAGCAGAAAGTCGGCGAGCACCGTAGTGACCGGCCCCAGCGCGCCGATGAGGGCGAAATGGTTGACGCCGATGCGTTTGAGGGACTCCGCGACGAGAAACACCGGCAGCACGGTGCACACGGTGGCGAGCGCGATCGCGATCCACCAGAGGCTCGCCGGCAGGTCGAGCGCCGCTGGCGATTCGAGCACGCAGAACTGCAGGATCGCCGGCACGGAGGACACGATCATCGTATAGGCGGTGAAGCGCACGCTGCCGACGCGCTTGATCAGCTGGCTGCCCGTGACGAGGTACACGGCGTAGCACATTGCGGAAGCGAAGATCAGCAGGGCGCCGAACACGAACAGGCGATTTTCCTGTGTTGACGAAATCTGGCTGGAGAGCACCAGCGCAATGCCCGAATAGGTGATGGCGAGCGCGGCGAGCTCGCGGCGCGTCGGCGGCTTGGCGAGGAACAGGGCCGAAAGAATGATCACCAGCGTCGGGTAGAGGAACATGATGAGCCGCCCGACGCCCGCAGAGATGTACTGCAGGCCGATGAAATCGAGCAGACTGGCGAAGTAGTAGCCGAGGAAGCCCAGGCCAACGATGCCGAGCCAGTCGCGCCGGGCGATCGGCCCTCCTTGCCTGAACCACCAGGCCATGGCGAGGAAGAACGGCAGCGACAACGTCATGCGCAGGAACAGCAGCGTGGTGGCGCTGACCGGGTGGGCCGAATAGCCCAGCTTGATCAGCACCGGTCGGAAGGCGAACGCCACAGTGCCGGCTAGAGCAAAGGCGATGCCCCAGAACCGGTAACTGGCGCTCAACGACGCTTGCCGAGTATGGAGCCAAGCAGTCCGCGGATGATTTCGCGGCCGACCGTGGAGCCCATCGTGCGCACCACGCTCTTGGCGAGCGTTTGCGCCAGGCCGTCGTGCTGGCCGCCGCGCGGGCCGGTCTTGCCGAAAAGCACATCGGAAATCACGCTGGGGGTTGCAGGCGCTTTGGGATTTTCTTCATGTTTTTCTTCAGTACGGACTTTTAATTTCTCGTAAGCCGACTCCCTGTCTACCGCTTTCTCGTAATGGCCCGCGATGGACGAAGCGCCGATCGCCTTGCGCCGTTCATCGGCGCTGATGGGACCTAGCTGGCTGCCGGGCGGCACGATGAACGCGCGTTCGGTGACGCAGGGCCGCCCCTTGTCGTCGAGAAAGGAGACCAGCGCCTCGCCCACGCCCAGTTCGGTGATCACCTGGTCGATTTTCAGCTTCGGGTTGGGGCGCATCGTCTCGGCCGCGGATTTCACCGCCTTCTGGTCCTTCGGCGTGAAGGCGCGCAGGGCGTGCTGCACGCGGTTGCCGAGCTGGCCGAGCACGGACTCGGGGATGTCGAGCGGGTTTTGCGTCACGAAATAGATGCCGACGCCCTTGGACCGGATCAGCCGCACCACCTGCTCGACCTTTTCCAGCAACGCCTTGGGCGCGTCGTTGAACAGCAGGTGCGCCTCGTCGAAGAAGAACACCAGCTTTGGCTTGTCCGGGTCGCCGACCTCGGGCAGCTGCTCGAAGAGCTCGGCCAGCATCCAGAGCAGGAACGTGGCGTAGAGCTTGGGCGAATTCATCAGCTTGTCGGCGGCGAGGACGTTCACCACCCCCTTGCCGCCCGCCACCTGCATCAGGTCGGCGATGTTCAGCATCGGCTCACCGAAGAAGCGGTCGGCGCCCTGGGTTTCCAGCGCCAACACGCCGCGCTGGATTGCGCCGATCGAGGCCGCAGAGACATTGCCGTACTGGGTTGTGAATTTCTGCGCGTTGTCGCCGACGAACTGCAGCATCGCGCGCAGGTCCTTCGCGTCGAGCAGCAGCAAGCCGTTGTCGTCGGCGATCTTGAACACCA
>CAZTSJ010000310.1:0-2234 GCA_964616875.1 uncultured Bordetella sp.
CGGAGAGCTGCTATCTGGTTGTGCGTGGGGCGCTTGAACTATTCACGCACACTGAAAATCGGGAGCGGCGCGTCGCCATCGCCGGCCCGGGCGAGCTGGTCGGTTTCATGGCCGTGATCAACGCCGCGCCGCGCGCCAACAACGCCCGCGTGCGCGAGGCCTGCTGCCTGCTCGAAATTCCGCGCGCCGCCTTCCTCGACATCTACAACGGCAATTCAGGCACCACGGTCAGCCTGCACCACGGCATCCACCGCGCGCTGATGCGCTCCATCGGGCGCACCAACACGCAGCTTACAAGGCTGATCTCCCATGCCCGGTTGACCGCCGCGGCGAGCCAGGCCACTGAACTTGAAGCGGCCTTGCATGGGCAGATCTTCAGGGCGGAGGACGAAAGGTAAGTGTACCGAAATACTGTACGATCGTACCTGATTTAGGTACAATATTGTCCGCATGGTCGCAGCCCACACCGATACCGCCGTCGCTCTCTTCGGCAAAACCCGGCGCAACGTACTTGCGCTCGTCTTCGGCCAGCCCGACCGCTCGTTCTACCTGCGCGAGATCGCGGGGCGCGCTGGCACCGGCATGAGCCAGGTACAGAAAGAACTCGAGCAATTGGTGTCTGCCGGGCTGGTCCTGCGCGAGAAGCGCGCCAACCAGGTTCATTTTCGGGCGAATCCTGAGGCCGCGATTTACGACGAACTGCGAGGCATCGTCACCAAGACCTTCGGAGTCGCCGACGTCCTGCGCGAAATGCTTGCCCGATTCGCGGACCGGGTCCGGCTCGCTTTTGTCTATGGCTCGATTGCCAAGGGAACGGCCCACGCGACGAGCGACATCGATTTGCTGGTCGTGGCCGACCTGCGGCCATCCGAACTCGCGGTTCCGCTGGAAGACTTGAGGGAGCGGCTTGGACGAAAAATCTCGCTTGTCAGTTACTCGGCCAGCGAGTTCGCCTCGATGCTTCAGGGACGGCATCACTTCATCAGCGCCATTCTCGAGGGACCCAAGGTCTGGCTGATCGGCAACGAGAAAGCCCTTCATGAGTTCAGGCACGAACAACCTCGAAAATCTCGCGCGCGCCGGACAGCTCGCCGCTGAGCCGAGCAGCGCGGACGAAATCGGGCGCCTTCTTGAGGGTGCCGAGGACCAGTTACGCGACAGCCGCAACAGCTCGCTGAGCGCGCCAAGCCGATTTATCCTGGCGTACGGTGCCTCGCACGCGCTGGCACTCGCGGCGCTGCGCGCGGAGGGGTACCGCCCCGTTGCCTCGAAGGGTCACCGAAAGATCATCTTTCAAGCACTTGGCAGCACTGCAGGTGCTCCGATAGAGCTCTGGGTGGCGCTCGACCGCTATCACGACCGGCGCAATGCCGCTGAATACGAAGCTGCCCCGCGCGCGTCCGAGGCCGAGGCAAAGGATTTGGTGGAGCTCACGTCAACGCTGCGGAAGCTGGTGCTCGAGCGCCTCAAGAGAAACCATCCGGAACTGCTGAAGACGTAGCATCGAGGTCAGCTTCGCGCCAAGATGTTTTCTAGAACTCGATCGCCTCGGCGATCGCCTTGATGCCGGCGGCGGCGCAGGCGTCGTCGGCTTCGCCGGTAGGGGCGCCCGAGACGCCAATCGCGCCGAGCAGCGAGCCGCCCGCTTCGATCGGCTGCCCGCCGGGGGCGGCAAGCACGCGCGGGTGGCTGCGCAGGCCGCTCATCGGCATGCCGGCTTGCGATTCCCTGGCGACCACAGCGGTGGCGACCTTGAAGCTTGATGCGGTCCACGCCTTGTTGATGGCAACCCGGACGGTGTGCGGGCCTGCAAAGCGGTCGCGCAACATCACCTGCGGCACGCCGGAGCGGTCGACCACCGCCACCGCGACCTGGTAGCCGGCCTTGCGGCAACTTTCAAGTGCGGCGCGGGCTGCGGCGAGCGCGGTTTCCGGCGTCATCGACCTGGTCGTGAAGCTGCCCTGCTGTGCGAGTGCGGCAATGGGCGCAAATGCCAGGGCGACGAGGATTCTTTTCATGGTCGCGTTCAGGCCAGCAGGCGCACGGCGATGTGCGGGCGGCCGTTGCGGATTTCGGCGTACAAGGCGCCGTATTCGGGCAGCTCGACCCAGGCGGCGGTGTCCTTGGTGAGCGGCTCGGAGGCGATGATGATGGAATCGGCGTTTTCCGCGCCACCGGTCATTTTCCATTCGCCCTCGTGCAGGGCGTAATCGCGGCCGAGGGTATACCAGAGC
>CAZTSJ010000311.1:0-8998 GCA_964616875.1 uncultured Bordetella sp.
TCGGCGCCGTTCCAGGGCGCGCGCACGGTGCTCTTGAACGGGACATCGGTTTCCTCGGTCACCGGCAGCGCATCCATGTCGGCGCGCAGGGCGACGCAGCCACCCGGCTTGCCGCCCTTCAGCACGCCGACGACCCCGGTGTAGGCAACCTTTTCGCGTACCTCGTCGAAGCCGAGCTTCTTCAGGTGCGCCGCAACCAGCTTCGCGGTCTCGAACTCGCGGTTGCCGAGCTCCGGATTGGCGTGGATGCGCCTGCGCCACTGGATGACCTGCTGTTCCAGGCGGTCGGCGTGTTCGACGATCGCGGCATCGAGCAGGGCGGACGGATCCGGTGCGTTCATGGTCAGGCTCTCCAGGGTGACGGTCCGATTATCGCACTGCCCCGGCACATTAGAATCGGCCCATGACCACGGATTCGGCGGGAGATCGCGAAGCGCTGCCGGCGAAGCTGATCGCGCTCGTATTCATTCCGTTCGCAAGCGGCTTCTTCCTTTCCATCCTCCTGCGGTACGTGAACGCGGTCATCGCGCGCGACCTGGCGGCGGATTTTGCGCTCTCGCCCTCGGACCTGGGCCTGCTCACGAGCGCCTACTTCCTCGTCTTCGCGGCGTTCCAGATTCCGCTCGGCGTGCTGCTCGACCGGTTCGGTCCGCGGCGTGTTCTCGCCACACTGCTCCTCTTTGCGTCCGCGGGCGCGCTCGTGTTCGGGCTGGCGCAGGGCGTCACCGCGCTCGCGCTGGGGCGCGCGCTGCTCGGGCTCGGCGTATCGGGCTGCCTGATGGGATCGATCAAGGCCTTCACGCTCTGGTTTCCGCTCTCGCGCCTGGCGACACTGAACGGCTGGATCCTAGCCATCGGTGCGCTGGGCGCGATGGCGGCGACCGCACCGGTGGAAGCGCTCGCCGGCGCTGCCGGTTGGCGCGCGGTGTTCTACGTCCTCGCCGCGTGCTGCGCCGCCGTCGCCGCGCTCATCTTCTTTGTCGTTCCCGAGCGCTCGCTGCCGGGGGCCGGCGAGACCTGGTCGCGCCAGTTCTCCGAGATCGGCCAGATCCTGTCGAACGTGTTCTTCTGGCGCGTGGCCCTGCCGCTCGTGTTCGTGCACGGCGCCTACCAGGCGCTGCAAGGACTCTGGCTCGCCCCCTGGCTCGCCGATATCGCCGGCCAGTCGCGTCCCGAAATCGCGCGCACCCTGCTCGCGGGCTCGCTTGCCTACGGCGTGGGCTCGGTGATCTTCGGCACGCTTGCGGATCGCATGAGCGCGCGGCTCACTGCCTACAAGGCCGGCATGGCGCTCGCGGTCGCCGCGTTCTTCGCGATTGCCGCCGGGCTGCGCGAAGGCGCGCTCTGGATCGTCATGCTCTACGGCTTCGGCGCCTGCGCTGCGGCGCTGCCCTACGCCATCCTGTCGCAGCACTTCCCGCGCGCGCTCACCGGGCGCGTGATCACGGCGTCGAACATCTTCATGTTCCTCGCCTCGTTCGCGTTCCAGTGGGGCATCGGCTTGCTGCTGCGGCTCTGGCCCGCGGAGGGGTATGTGGCCGCCTTCGGCGTCGTCGGTGTGCTGCAGCTTGCCGTATTGCTCTGGCTCCTGCCAATGCGAGAGAATGCCCTCGAAAGCAAACCATGAATGATTTTTCCCTTTTCGCAAACTGATGCTGCAGGCGCTGGCAATCCGGGATTTCGTCATTGTGGAGCGGGTCGAGCTCGAGACCGGCCCCGGCTTCACGGTGCTGACCGGCGAGACGGGCGCCGGTAAATCAATCCTGGTCGACGCCATCGAGTTGCTGGTGGGTGGACGCGCCGACGCCTCACTGGTGCGCGAGGGCGCGGAGCGTGCCGAGCTGTCGGCTGAATTTGATTATTCGAACAATGAATCGTTGCAACGATTCATCAGCGACGCCGGACTCGAAGGCGACCCGGGCAGCGTCATCCTGCGCCGCACGATCGACCGCGCGGGCCGCTCGCGCTGCTTCATCAACGGGCATGCCGCGACACTCGCGCAGTTGAAGGAATGCGGCGAGTTCCTGGTCGATCTGCACGGCCAGCACGAGCACCAGTCATTGCTGCGCGCGGCGGCGCAGCGCGAGCTGCTCGACGCGCACGCCGGCGCCGGGGACCTCGCGCTTGCCTGTGCCGATGCATGGCGCGGCTGGAAGCGGCTGGCGGCGCTCGCCGCCGAAGCCGAGCAGCAGTTCGCGCAGCGCGCGGCCGAGCACGCGGAACTGCAGGAAAAGGTCGCGGAGCTGAAGAAACTTGCCCTGAAGAGCGATGAGTGGGACGCGCTGGCGGCACAGCAGCAGCGCCTGGCGCACGGCTCGAGCCTGCTCGCGGGCGCACAGTCCTCGCTGGAAGCCCTGTCCGAGGCGGACGGCGCCTGCCTGCCGCAGCTCTCCGCGGTCGCCAACCGGCTGCGCGCGCTGTCGGAGCACGACCTCCATCTGAAGGGGATCGTCGAAATGCTCGAGTCGGCGGAGGCACAGGCCACCGAAGCCGCGCGCGACCTGCGCGACTACGCCTCACGCGTCGACCTGGATCCCGATGCGCTGCGCGAGGTGGAACAGCGCGTAGAGGCACTGCATGCCGCGGGGCGCAAGTACCGCGTCAAGCCGGCCGCGCTGCCGGCGCTGGAACAGGACCAGCTGCTGCGCTTCAAGGAGCTCGAGCTTGCGGCGAGCCCCGAGGCGCTGCAGCGCGAAGTGGCGGCGGCGCAGGGACGCTTCGATGCCGCGGCGAAGAAACTCTCGGCCAAGCGCAAGGGCGCCGCGCAGGCCTTGGGGCGCGAGGTGACGCAGGCGATGCAGAACCTGGCGATGACGGGCGGACGTTTTGCCGTTTCCCTCGAGACTCTGGCGGAGCCCGGCGGCACGGGTGCGGAAAACGTCGCCTTCGAGGTCGCGACGCATCCGAGCCTGCCGCTGCGGCCGCTCGCGAAGGTGGCCTCGGGCGGCGAGTTATCGCGCGTCAGCCTTGCGATCCAGCTGGTCGCAGCGCAGGAATCACCGATCGGCACGCTGGTGTTCGACGAGGTGGACAGCGGCATCGGCGGCGCCGTGGCGGAAAAGGTGGGGCGCTCGCTGCAGAAGCTGGGACGCGAGCGGCAGGTGCTCTGCGTAACCCACCTGCCGCAGGTCGCAGCGCAGGCCGACGCGCAGTGGTCGGTGACGAAATCGGCAACCGGAGGAGAAAAGCGCGGCAAAGTCAGCAGCGCGGTAGCGCGTCTGGACCGTTCCGGGAGGATCGAAGAGCTGGCGCGAATGCTGGGAGGAAGCGAAATTACCCCGACGACCCGGAAACACGCCGCAGAACTGCTGGGGAAATAGCTAGGCCGGGCGCGCAGTGTTCCTGTACGCGCAGTTCGGCTTGGTGCAGTCGCCGTAGAGGGCGAGCGAGTGGCCGCGCAGCTCGAAGCCGTTCTTGACGGCAACCTCGCTCTGGCGCTTTTCGATCTCGCTGTCGTAGAACTCTTCGACCCGGCCGCACTGCAGGCACACCAGGTGGTCGTGATGGCCGCCCTGGTTGAGCTCGAACACCGCCTTGCCGGTCTCGAAATGCTGCCGTGCCAGCAGCCCGGCCTGCTCGAATTGCGTCAGAACTCTATAAACCGTCGCGAGTCCAACGTCCATGCCTTCGCCGATCAGCGCCCTGTACACGTCCTCGGCCGACAAATGCCGGACCTTGCTCGCTTCGAACAGTTCGAGGATCCGGCGCCGCGGCAGCGTGGCCTTGAGGCCGATCTCCTTCAGGCTCTGAGCACTGGTCATCCGCTATCATTATATGCTCATGAATACAGTTGCCTATCGCGCCGCCGCCCGGGCACTGCCGTTCGCGCTCGCCGCGCTGCTGCCGGGCTGCAAATCGGTCGAGGTGCCCAAGCTCCCGGGCGTCACGCCCTACCGGATGGTGATCCAGCAGGGCAATTTCATCTCGCAGGAAATGGTCGCGCAGTTGAAGCCGGGCATGACCAAGGAGCAGGTGCGATTCGTCCTCGGCACCCCGTTGGTCACCGACATTTTCCACGCCGACCGCTGGGACTACGTTTTCTTTCGCGAGGCGGCCGACGGCAAGCGCGAGCAGCGCAACCTGTCGGTGGTGTTCGAGAACAGCAAGCTGGCGCGCGTGCTCGGCGACCTGATGCCAGCAGACGGGGCGGTCCGCTCGAGCGGATTCGAGACCCAGGTGAAGCCGGATGTGAAACCGAAGCCCGCGCCGAAA
Source organism: uncultured Bordetella sp. (assembly GCA_964616875.1). Taxonomy (GTDB): domain Bacteria; phylum Pseudomonadota; class Gammaproteobacteria; order Burkholderiales; family SG8-39; genus RBG-16-66-20. The sequence goes on from CAZTSJ010000311.1 coordinate 4,213, forward strand.
CCAGAGGCAAAGCCGGTGGCTGACGCCGCCAAGCCGGCGGCCGAGGCCGTGCCGGCCGACAAGACGGACAACGCCCCGCCCGCGGAAGAAAAGAGGGAACCCGGTTTCCTCGAGCGCCTGCGGCAGAGGATCGGCCTGTGAAGCGCGCCGCCATCAGGGTCGCGGTCGCGGGCGCGGGCGGCAAGATGGGCCAGACGCTCATCGAAGGCGTGCGCGCGGACAAATCGCTGCAGCTCGTGGCAGCCTTCGACGTGAAGGGCAGCGCGGCGCTCGGCACCAACATCGGCGGCGTGAAGGTCGGAACCGACTTCCACAAGGCGATCGCCGCTGCCGACGTCCTGATCGATTTCACGCGCCCCGAGGGAACCATCGAGCACCTGGCGGTCTGCGCGCGCCTGGGCAAGCCCATCGTCATCGGCACCACCGGCTTCCCCGACTCGCTCAAGAGCGCCATCCTGCAGGCGGGCCGCAGGATTCCGATCGCCATGTCGCCCAACTTCGCGGTCGGCGTGAACGCGGTATTCAAGCTCGCCGAAGTGGCGGCGGGCATCCTCGGCGACGACTACGACGTCGAGATCGTCGAAGCGCACCATCGCCACAAGGTTGACGCGCCCTCGGGCACCGCGCTCAAGCTGGGGGAAATCATTGCCGTTGCGTTGAAACGGGACCTGAAAAAAGTCGCCAGGCACGGCCGCGAAGGTGATACGGGCGCGCGCCCCGCGAAGCAGATCGCGTTTCACGCCCTGCGCGGCGGCGACATCGTCGGCGAGCACACGGTGATTTTTGCGGGCACCGGCGAGCGGGTTGAACTCACCATCCGCTCGCAAAGCCGCATGACCTATGCCCTGGGCGCGTTGCGCGCGGTCAAATTCCTGCGCGGCCGGCGGGCGGGGCTCTACGACATGAACGACGTGCTTGGCCTGAGATAGCCGACGCGGTATAATTCGTCGCTCAAATCGAGCGGGAGGGGCGCGAGCCTCTTCCGCTTTTTCACATCTAAACAGGGAGTTCGCCGTGCCAGGGCTCGATTCCGCCGTTCTCGTCCTTGCCGACGGGACGGTGTTTCGGGGCCGCTCCATCGGCGCGCGCGGCAGTTCCGCCGGCGAGGTGGTCTTCAACACGGCGATGACCGGCTACCAGGAGATCCTCACCGATCCCTCGTATTGCCGCCAGATCGTCACGCTGACCTATCCGCACATCGGCAATACCGGGACCAACGCCGAGGACGAAGAATCCTCCATGGTGCATGCAGCCGGCCTGGTGGTGCGCGACCTACCGGCACTGCATTCGAACTGGCGCGGCCAGAAAGATTTAAGTTCTTATTTAAAAGAACAAAAAATCGTTGCGATCGCGGACATCGACACGCGCAAGCTGACGCGCATCCTGCGTGAAAAGGGCGCCCAGAGCGGCTGCCTGATGGCGGGCGAAGTGGATTTTGATCTTGCTCTTTCAAATGCAAAATCTTTTCCCGGCCTGGCGGGCATGGACCTCGCCAAAGTCGTCACCGTTGCCGAGCCCTACGAATGGGCTGACGGCAAGTGGGAGTTGGGCAAAGGCTACAAGAAGCCGGGTGAAACGAACTTCCACGTCGTCGCCTGCGACTACGGCATCAAGCGCAACATCCTGCGCCTCATCGTCGAGCGCGGCGCGCGGGTCACTGTGGTCCCTGCCTCTTTTTCTGCTAAAGAAATTCTCAGGATGAAACCCGACGGGGTTTTTCTCTCGAATGGGCCCGGCGATCCCGCGCCCTGCGATTACGCGGTCGAGGCGATCGGCGAGATTCTCGACAGTACGCGCATCCCGGTGTTCGGCATCTGCCTCGGACACCAGCTCATGGCGCTCGCCTCGGGCGCGAAAACGCTGAAAATGAAGTTCGGCCATCACGGCGCCAACCATCCGGTGCAGGACCTCGACACCGGCCGGGTCGCGATTACGAGCCAGAACCACGGCTTTGCCGTTGACCCTTCAAGTATTACTTCCAACTTGAGAACAACCCATATCTCACTCTTCGACAGTTCGCTGCAGGGACTGGCGCGCACGGATCGCCCCGCGTTCTGCTTTCAGGGGCATCCGGAAGCGAGCCCGGGACCGCGCGATATTGGTTACCTTTTTGACCGCTTTGCGAAGTTGATGAGTGATGCCAAAAAGAACTGACATCAAGAGCATTCTCATTATCGGCGCGGGCCCGATCGTGATCGGCCAGGCCTGCGAGTTCGACTATTCCGGCGCGCAGGCCTGCAAGACGCTGCGCGAAGAGGGTTACCGCGTGGTGCTGGTGAATTCCAATCCGGCGACCATCATGACCGACCCCGAGATGGCGCACGCCACCTACGTCGAGCCGATCACCTGGCGCACGGTGGCGCGCATCATCGAGAAGGAACGCCCGGACGCGCTGCTGCCGACCATGGGCGGGCAGACGGCGCTCAACTGCGCGTTGGATCTCGCGAAGCACGGCGTGCTGGAGAAGTTCAGGGTCGAAATGATCGGCGCCACGCGCGAGGCCATCGACAAGGCCGAGGACCGCGAGAAATTCAAGCAGGCGATGACCCGGATCGGTCTTGCATCGGCGCGCTCCTATCTCGCGCACTCCATGGAGGAGGCGCTGCAGGTGCAGGCGAGCCTGGGCTACCCGGTGGTGATCCGCCCGTCCTTCACGCTCGGCGGCACCGGCGGCGGCATCGCCTACAACCGCGAGGAATTCGTCGCCATCTGCGAGCGCGGCATCGATGCCTCGCCGACGCAGGAGCTGCTGATCGAGGAATCGCTCATCGGCTGGAAGGAATTCGAGATGGAGGTGGTGCGCGACAAGGCGGACAACTGCATCATCGTCTGTTCGATCGAGAACCTCGACCCGATGGGGGTGCATACGGGCGACTCGATCACGGTGGCCCCGGCGCAGACGCTGACCGACAAGGAATACCAGATCCTGCGCGACGCCTCGATCGCGGTGCTGCGCGAGATCGGCGTCGATACCGGCGGCTCGAACGTGCAGTTCGCCATCAACCCGGACGATGGGCGCATGGTGGTGATCGAAATGAACCCCCGCGTGTCGCGCTCCTCAGCGCTCGCTTCCAAGGCGACCGGCTTCCCGATCGCCAAGGTGGCGGCCAAGCTCGCCGTTGGCTACACGCTGGACGAAGTCGCCAACGACGTCACGGGCGGGGCGACCCCGGCGTCCTTCGAGCCGACCATCGACTACGTGGTGGTCAAGGTGCCGCGCTTCGCGTTCGAGAAATTCCCGCAGGCCAACGACCGCCTCACGACGCAGATGAAATCGGTGGGCGAGGTGATGGCCATCGGCCGCACCTTCCAGGAATCGTTCCAGAAGGCGCTGCGCGGGCTCGAGGTGGGCGTGGACGGGCTGAACCAGAAGACGCGCGACCGGGAAACGCTCGAGCGCGAACTGGGCGACCCCGGCCCCGAGCGCATCTGGTACGTGGGGGATGCCTTCGAGAACGGATTCTCCATGGAGGAGGTGCACCGCCTCACCCACATCGACCCGTGGTTCCTCGCCCAGATCAAGGAGATCGTCGACCTGGAAATGGAATTGGACGATGAGCGGCTGGAAGATATCGGCAAGGAAAAATTACGCCAATTGAAAAGAAAAGGCTTCTCCGACCGCAGGCTGGCTTATCTTTTCAATACCCATGAATCCGAGGTAAGGTCAAAAAGACACGCCCTCGGGATCCGGCCCGTCTACAAGCGCGTGGATACCTGCGCTGCCGAATTCGCGACGCGTACCGCCTACATGTACTCCACCTACGAGGAGGAGTGCGAGGCCGATCCGACCGACCGCAGGAAAATCATCGTGCTGGGCGGCGGGCCGAACCGGATCGGGCAGGGCATCGAGTTCGACTACTGCTGCGTGCACGCCGTCTTCGCGCTGCGCGCCGCAGGCTTCGAGACGATCATGGTGAACTGCAATCCCGAGACCGTCTCGACGGACTACGACACCTCCGACCGCCTCTACTTCGAGCCCCTGACGTTCGAGGACGTGATGAACATCGTGGAGCGCGAGCGGCCGCGCGGGGTGATCGTGCAGTTCGGCGGCCAGACCCCGCTCAAGCTGGTGGTGCCCCTCGAGCGCGCGGGCGTGCCCATCCTCGGCACGCCACCCGACGCGATCGACCGCGCCGAGGACCGCCGCCGCTTCTCGGATCTCCTCGATCGGCTCGGGCTCGCGCAGGCGCCCGGCTCCACCGCGCGCTCCTACGAGGAGGCCTCGCGGATCGCGGCCCATATCGGCTACCCGGTGCTGGTCCGGCCGTCTTACGTGCTGGGCGGGCGCGCCATGCAGATCGTGTACGACGAGGCGGATCTCCAGAACTACATGAAGGAAGCGGTGCGGGTGAGCCCGGAGCATCCCATCCTGGTGGACAAGTTCCTGGAGGACGCCCTCGAGATCGACGTGGACGCCATCGCCGACGGCGAGCGGGTCGTGGTGGGCGGGGTCATGGAGCACGTGGAGAAGGCGGGCGTGCACTCCGGCGACTCCGCGTGCGCGCTGCCGCCCTACTCGCTCGGCGACGACCAGATCGAGCGCATCCAGGCGCAGGCCCGCGCGCTCGCGACGGAGCTGGGCGTCATCGGCCTGCTCAACATCCAGTTCGCGATCAAGAACGAGCAGATCTTCGTCCTCGAGGTCAATCCGCGCGCCTCCCGGACGGTGCCGGTCGTGTCGAAGGCGATCGGGGTGCCCCTGGCCAAGCTCGCCACCCGGGTGATGCTCGGGGAGACGCTGGTGGCGCTCGGCTTCGGCGAGGAGCGCCTGGTCCAGCACATCGCG
>CAZTSJ010000312.1:0-1927 GCA_964616875.1 uncultured Bordetella sp.
GCCCTACAGCGTGCGCGACGACATCATCGTCGTGTCGGACGAGGCGCACCGGACGCAGGCGGGCAGGTTCGCGCGCAACATGCGCCTCGCGCTGCCCAATGCTTCGTTCATCGGTTTCACCGGCACGCCGCTCTTCAAGCACGACGAGCTGACGAAGCGGATCTTCGGCGGCTACATCTCGCGTTACGACTTCAAGCGCTCCGAAGAGGACCAGTCCACTGTCAAGCTGGTTTATGAGAGCCGGGGCGAGAAGCTGGGCATCGCCCGCTTCGACCTGAATGACCGGATCGCCGAGGCAATCGAGAAGGCCGACCTCGACCCGGATCAGCAAGCCCTGCTGGAAAATCTGCTCGGCAAGGACTACGAGGTGATCACCGCCGACGATCGCCTGGATAAGCTCGCCGAGGATTTCGTGGAGCACTGCTCCACCCGCTGGGAGACGGGCAAGTCGATGCTGGTGTGCATCGACAAGATCACCTGCGCGCGGATGTTCCAGCGCATCGAGCCGCGCTGGAAGGCCAAGCTCGCCCGGCTTCAGGCGCTCATCCCCGGCAAGGAGGTGGCGCTTGCCGCGGCCAGCGATCCCGACATCCAGGAGCACCTGACGGCGGAGCTCGATGCCCTGCGCAGCCAGACGCAGTGGATGGAGAGCACGATCATCGAGATCGTCATCAGCGAAGCGCAGAACGAGCCGCGCGACTTCGCCAAATGGGGCTTCGACATCATCCCGCACCGGATGGTGATGAAGACCGGGTTCCAGACCCCTGACGGCAAGCGGGTGCCAGTCGACGAGGCCTTCAAGGACCCGGAGCACCCCTTCCGCGTTGCGATCGTCTGCGCGATGTGGCTGACCGGCTTCGACGTCGAGTGCCTGGCAACGCTCTACATCGACAAACCGATGAGGGCGCACAACCTGATGCAGGCCATTGCGCGCGCTAACCGAGTGTTCCCCGGCAAGGATTGCGGCGTCATCGTGGACTACAACGGCATGCTCAAGAGCTTACGCGAGGCGCTGGCGCAGTACGCCCTGGGCGACGAGGACGAAGGCGGCGGGGTGGGAGGCCTCGTGGCCCCGATCGAGGAACTAATCGCGAGCCTGCTCCAGGCCATCGAGGCGGCGGAGCAGCACCTGCTCGGGCTCGGCTTCGATGCGAACCGGCTGCACGGAGCAACTGGGTTTGATCGTATCGAAGCCCTGCGCGACGCGGTGGACGCGCTCTACACCTCGGACGAAGACAAACGCCGCTTCGAGATCATGGCGCGGCAGGCCTTCATTCGCTTCAAGACGCTGCTGATGGAGCCGAGCGCTCTGGCGTATGCGGAGCGTCACGACAACATCGAGGCCATCTACAAGAAGTTGCAAGACCGGCGCGACACGGCCGACGTGACCGAGGTGCTCAAGGAGCTGCACCGCATCGTCAACGAGGCGATCCGAGCCGCGGCGCCGGGCGGCGGCCACGCCGAAGGGCTCAAGGTGGACCTGAGCCAGATCGACTTCGAGAAACTCCGGAACGAATTCGCGAGCAAGGTGCGCCGCAAACACGCAGCGTTGCAGGATATCCGGGATGTAGTCGAGAAGAAGCTGGCTCAGATGCTTGCGCGCAACCCCTTGAGGATGGACTACTACAAGAAGTACCAGGAGATCATCGCCGACTACAACCGTGAGAAGGATCGGGCGACCGTGGAAGCCACGTTCGCGCAGCTTGTTGCCCTGGCAGCCAGCCTCGATGCCGAACAGAAACGCGCCGCCGAAGAGGGGCTGACCGATGATGAGCTCGCGCTGTTTGACCTGCTGTTCAAGGACAACATCGGCAAGAAAGATCGGGAGCGCCTGAAACAGGCCAGTCAGGGCTTGCTCTCGTCTCTTCGGGACCTTCTCACGCCGATGCCTGGATGGCTGCAGAATGCCACGACGCAGGCCGAAGTC
>CAZTSJ010000313.1:0-2172 GCA_964616875.1 uncultured Bordetella sp.
ACGACGAGGGCATCCGCGCCGACACCACTTACGAAGGCGTGTCGCAGATCAAGCCCGCGATCCAGGGCGGCGTGATCGCCGCAGGCAACGCGAGCCAGTTTTCCGACGGCGCCTCGGCGCAGGTGCTCATGAGCGACAAGACGGCGGCCAAGCGCGGACTCAAGCCCCTGGGCGTGTTCCGGGGCTTCGCGGTCGCGGGCTGCGAGCCGAATGAAATGGGCATCGGCCCGGTGTATGCGATCCCCAAGCTGCTCGAGCGCACCGGCATGAAGATCGCCGACATCGGCCTGTGGGAACTGAACGAAGCTTTCGCGGTGCAGGTAATCTACTGCCGCGACAAGCTCGGCATCCCGAACGAGCGCCTCAACGTGGATGGCGGCGCGATCGCGGTCGGCCACCCCTACGGCGTCACCGGCTCGCGCCTCATCGGCCACGCGCTGATCGAAGGCAAGCGCCGCGGCGTAAAGCACGTGGTGGTTACAATGTGCGTCGGCGGCGGCATGGGAGCCGCCGGACTTTTCGAGGTATGTTGATATGAAAATCCTTTTTCTTCTGTTCTCCCTTTTCCTGCCGTTCGCCGCGCAAGCGCAGAGCTACCCGAACCGTCCGGTAAGGGTAATCATTCCCTGGCCGCCAGGCCAGGCGACCGACCTTGCGGCGCGCTTCGTCGGCGAGAAACTTTCCCAGCAACTCGGCCAGCCGTTCATCATGGAGAACAAGCCCGGCGCGGGGGGCTCGATCGGCTCCGACGCGGCCGCCAAGGCGGCGCCCGACGGCTACACGCTGCTCGCTTCGTCAAGCGGGCCGCTATCGATCATGCCAAACCTGCAGAAAACGCCCTACGACCCGCTCAAGGACCTGGTGCCGGTGAGCCTGACGGCGAAAGTGCCCTTCGCACTGATCGCCCATCCGTCGTTTCCGGCCAACAATGCGCGCGAATTCGTCGCCGAGGTGCGGGCCAATCCTGGCAAGTACAACTTCTCCTCGTCCGGTACCGGCGCGACCGCGCACCTGTTCGGCGAGCTGTTCAATTCGAGCGCCAAGCTGCGCGCGGTGCACGTGCCGTTCCAGGGCAGCGCGCCGGCCATGACGGCCCTCATCGGCGGCCAGATCAATTACTCCGTGGAAACCGTGACCTCGATCGTGGGCCACGTCAAAGGCGGGCGCCTCAAGATCTTCGGCGTCACCAGCGCGACGCGCAGCGCCGCGCTGCCGGAAGTGCCAACGCTTGCTGAGGCCGCCGACCTGCCCGGCTTCGACGCCGCGGCCTGGATCGGCTACCACGCGCCCGCCGGCGCGCCTAGGGACATCGTCATGCGGCTGTCGGCGGAGATCCAGAAAGCGATGCAGGCGCCCGACATGAAGGACAAGTACATATCGCAGGGCCTGATTCAGGTCACCAGCACGCCCGACGAGTTCGCGGCCATGATGCGCAGCGAGCAGGACCGCTACGCGACGATAATCAAGAACGCGGGCATCAAGATTCAGAACTAGAAGACGATCACGCCGCGCGCGTTTTTGCCGGATTCCAGGTCGGCGAAGGCCTGCGGGGCTTCGTCGATCTTGTAGCGCCGCGTGATCAACTCATCCAGCTTGAGCTTGCCCGCCATGTAGAGCTGCAGCATGCGCGGGAAATCCACGCGCGGCACGCAGGAGCCGAAGTAGCTGCCCTGCAGCGTTTTTTCCTCGAACACCATGCCCATGGTCCTGATCGAGGCGGCGTCGGTCGGCCGCGCCACGCCGACGATCACCGCCTTGCCGCCGCGCCGGATCACCTTGTAGGCGAGTTCGGCGAGCGCACCGGCGCCCACGCATTCGAAAGCGTAGTCGGGCCCGCCGCCGGTGAGCTTCTTGATCTCCTTGGTCGGATCCTCGCCGGGCTTGGACAGCAGCGCGTGCGTAGCGCCGAATTTTTTCGCCATGTCGAGCTTCGATTGCATGGTATCGATGGCGAGGATGCGCTCGGCGCCCGCGATGGCGGCGCCCTGGATCGCATTCAGTCCCACGCCGCCGCAGCCGAACACCGCCACGCTCGAACCCGGCTCCACTTTGGCGGTATTGAACACCGCGCCCACGCCGGTGGTCACCGCGCAGCCCACCAGCGCCGCGCGATCCGCGGGCACCTGGTGGGGGTCGTACTTCACCAGGCTGCGCTCGTGCACCACTGCGTAC
>CAZTSJ010000314.1:0-43283 GCA_964616875.1 uncultured Bordetella sp.
CATCTTTCGCGCATAAATCGGCCGGCCGTCTTCGAGCGTGCGCCAGATCAATGCCTTGCCGACTTTCGCCTTGCCGCTCGGACGGTATTCCCCGCTCCAGGGTCCCTGCAGCAGTTCGAGGTCGATATCGCCGGCGTTCCGGTTCGGGTCGAGGTAGGTGCGCGGCCACAGCGCGGCAAGCAGCGGCACGCCCATCTCCGGCCCGCCGGCGTAGAGCTCGTCGACGAAGCAGTCCTCGCCTTCGCGTAACTCCGCCTCGCTCACTGCGGCGCCGAAATCGCCCGGAAACGCGCGGCCCGAGTGCGGGGAATCGAGGATCAGCGGGAAGGCGGCAAGCTTGGGACCGTAAATCTCGAAAATCGAATTCAAGCCTTCCCCCAGAAGCTCAATAGCCAATAGTGCTCGAGCAACTCGACATTCGCACCCCAGCCGTGACTGGAGGCGCGCTGGATCAGATCGCCTTCGCTGGGAAAATTCTTCAACACCTCGTGGCGGCTGCCGTCCTCCAGCGTGCGCATCTGATAGCTGTTGCCCTCCGGGTCGCGGTGCGAAATCGCGGTGCTGGTGCCTTCGACGTAGCTGTTGTCGAGAAATGCGATCAAGGCGCCCGGGGCAACACACCGTGTTGCTTTTTCCATAAAAACTCCCATCCTCGACAACGGCACGTGGGACCACCAGAAACCTGCAAACAGCGCATCGTGCGCGCGGCCGGTATCCTGCGGCGCGTAGCAATCGCCTTGCAGGAAGCTGACCCGCTTCTCGGGATAGGTCTTGGTTCTGGCGATTCGCAGTACTTCCTCGTTGATGTCGACTGCAGTTATCTGCGTGGCGCCCGGCGCGATCACTTCGGTCCAGTAACCCGTGCCGCAGGCGAGCTCCAGCACGCTGCGCCCGGCGAACATCTTGCGCACGCGCGCCTTGAGCACGGCGAGCTCCGCCTGGCGTTCGGGCCTGGCGTAAATGCGCTCGTACTCGGCGGCGCGCTGGGCGTAGTAACTGGCGAGCTTGTCCATGCGTCGGCAAGGATACAGCGGTTGGATTCGGGAATAGAATCCGGCCATGCCAGCCGGGATGGTCACAGGTCTTCGGAGCGTTGACCTCGGGGTCCCCGACGTGGCGGCCCAGGCGCGCTTCTACACCGACGTATGGCGGCTGTCGATCGCCGCCCAGCGCGCGCATGAAGGCGGCGCAGAGCAAAATCGGGTTCGCTGCCGGGCTGTTCCACCCCTAAAATGACGCCCTGAAGGTAAGTCACACCGGGAAAGCACCACCACAAGATGGCTGAGGAATCCAAGAAGTTCGATCCGGAGGCGACGGTTGCGCAGCCCGCGTCGGCGGTCGACCCGGACGCGACCGTATCCCAGCCGCTGAGCGCGCTCGACCCCGAAGCCACGATCACCGGACCGGCTGCGAAGCCCCAACCGGACCCGGAAGCCACCGACCGGCGTCCGATCTTCGACCCGGATGCCACGTTCAATCCGGCAGGGCGCCCGCAATTCGATGCGGAATCCACGGTGCGGAGCATGAGCCCGGGCCGGATGCGCAGGAATCCGTTCGCGCCGAAGTCGACGCCGGAAACCATCCAGGCCAATCTTTCGGCGCTCGGCGGGCTCAATGCCCTTATCGCGATGGCCAATCCGATCCTCGGCGCGGTGCCGCAGATCCGCCGCGCGCTCAAGCATCCCGACTCCGCCGGGCTGCGCGCCAGCCTGCGCGACCAGATCGAATCGCTGCAGACCAGCGCGATGTCCGCGGACATCCCCGACGCGCCGGTTGCGAGCGCGGTCTATGCGCTTTGCGCCCTGCTCGACGAGTCGGCCGCTGCTACCCCCTGGGGCGGCGCGTGGCTCGACAACGGCCTGCTCAAGGAGATGTGTGGCGAATCCGGCGGCGGCGAAGGATTCTTCAAGCGGCTCGATGCGATTACCGCCGCCCAGAGCACGCCAAGCGAGGACAACGCCGACCTGCTCGAGTTCTACGACGTGTGCCTCGCGCTTGGCTTCGAAGGCCGCTACCGCCAGGCCGACGGCGGGCGCCAGGCGCTGAACCAGATGCGCGCCAGCCTGTACGAAATGATTGCGCGGCGGCGGCCGCGCCCGGAAGGACTTTCGGTGCGCTGGCGCAGCGCCACGGCACAAGCCGCTGCGGCGCCAGCGCTGCAGATGGCGGCCAAGATCGAGGCGCAGCTCTTCGCGCAGCAGGCGGCCGGCGCGCACCCGGAAGACACGCTGCCGCCTGTCAGGCCATCCTTTCTGTCCCGCGTGCCGCGCCGCGCGGTGTACAGCGTGCTCGCAGGCGTGATCGGCGCCATGGTCGTGTTCTACCTGCTCGCGATGCGGCTGCTGGAGGACGAGTCGAAATCCACGTTCGCTGCGAGGCCCAAGGCACAGGCCAAGGTGGCGCAGACGGCGGCGCCCGCCGCGCCGAAAGCCGCGCCGGCGGCAGCTAGCGCAAGCGCGGCACTGGCCAAGGCACTCGACGGCGAACCGGTAACGGTGAAGCAGGGTGGCGCCGGCCTCGCGATCGCATTACGGCACGAGCACCAGTTCGCCCCGGGCAGCACGAAGCCGGCGCCGGAATTGCGGCCGCTGTTGCAGAAAATCGCGGCAGCGCTCGACCAGACGCGGGGCCCGATCGTCGTTACCGGCCACGCCGATGCGTCGCCAACCCGGCGTTTCGCCTCCAACCTGGAGCTCTCCGCGGCACGCGCGCAGGAGATCGTTCAGATCATGGCGCCGAAACTGGGCGATCCGCAGCGGCTGACTGCCGAAGGCAAAGCTGAATCCGAGCCGCTCGCCCCCAACGATACCGAAGCGAACCGGGCGAAGAACCGGCGCCTGACCATCGTTCTGCAGCCGACCCAATGAGCCTGCTCGAGCAGATTGCCGCGGACGGCGGCGCCGACAATAGCACCGACGAACGCGTGGCGAAGGAACTTGCGACGATCCAGGCGCGCTTCAAGCAGGCCGCCTCGGACCTGGCGGACGCGCGCTTCTCCAATCCCGACGGCAGGCCGCGCGCGGTCGAGGAATTGCCCTGGTACGCGATGATCGGAGCGCCGGGCTCGGGCAAGACCACGCTGCTGCTGAACTCCGGCCTGCGCTTTCCACTCTACACCGCCGAAACAGGCGCCTCGGTGCCGGGCGTCGGCGGCACGCGCAACTGTGACTGGTGGTTTGCCGACGAGGCGGTGCTGCTCGACACCGCGGGCCGCTACACGACGCAGGATAGCGACCGCAGGGCCGATGCCGCGGCGTGGCACGGCTTCCTCGCACTGCTCAAGCAGTCCCGCCCGGAGCGGCCGCTCAACGGCGCGCTGGTGGCCGTGAGCGTGCTCGACCTCATGCTATGGGCCAAGGCGGAGCGCGCGCGATTCGCGGCGCACGTGCGCATGCGCCTGTCGGAGATGTACGCAGCTCTGGACGAGCGCTTTCCGATCTACGTGCTGGTGACGAAGCTGGACCTGCTGGCGGGCTTCACGGAATTTTTCGGCGACTACGGCCACGCGGCCCGCACGCAGGTCTGGGGCACCACCTTCGAGCACGGCATCGACCCGGCGCTGATCGGCAAGCCCTACGCGAAGGATTTCACCGCGCTGGAGGAGCGCCTGGGCGCCGAGATGATGGCGCGCCTGCACGAGGAGCCCGACCTGCAGCGGCGTGCGGCGATATACCGCTTTCCGCAACAGTTCCACAGCGTCGGGCCGCTGGTGAGCGAATTCCTCGGCCAGGCCTTCGGCACCCAGGTCAACCATTTGCCGCTGCAATTGCGCGGCGTCTATTTCACCAGCGGCACCCAGGAAGGCAACCCGATCGACCGGGTGCTCGCGGCGATGGCGCGCACCTTCAGCCTCGAGCGCCATACGGGCGCTCTCATGAGCGGCACGGGCAAGAGTTACTTCGTCACGCGCCTGCTGCGCGACGTGGTGTTTGCGGAGCAGGCGATCGCCGCGGTGGAGCACGGCGCGCCGGGCGCGCAGCCCTAGTCGGCTTCCTCGATCCAGGCCATCTGGATCGCCTCGAGAATTCTCTCCCCGCTGCGCTGCGGGTCGTCGCTGAATTCCGGCAGCGCCAGCACCCAGTTGCGCAGATCGACGAAATTCACCGCCTTCGGGTCCTGGTCGGGGAATTTCTCCAGCAGAGCGATGGCGATGTCGCGGGAGTCGGTCCACTTCATTTGTTTCCCCCCCCTTCGCGCTCGTAGTTGATGGTGTACTTCGGGATCTCGATCACGAGGTCGGCTGTGGCCAGCTTTGCCTGGCAGGCGAGGCGCGAGGTCGCTTCCAGCCCCCAGGCCTTGTCGAGCAGGTCCTCCTCCTTCTCCTCGGCCGGCTCGAGCGAGTCGAAGCCCTCTCGCAGCACCACGTGGCAGGTGGTGCAGGCGCAGGATTTCTCGCAGGCATGCTCGATCTCGATACCCTGCGCCAGCAGCAGGTTGCAAAGCGTCTCGCCGGCGGGCGCCTCGAATTCGGCCCCGCCCGGGCACAACGTCGCGTGCGGCAGGATGCAGAGCTTAGGCATCGAAGCTCGCGATGCGCCTGCCGGCGAGCGCGCTGCGCACGCTCGCGTTCATGCGGCGCGCCGCGAATTCCTCGGTGGCGCGGTTGAGCGCGTCGCTCGCGACCTTGATGGCACGAGGATCGGGTGTATCGAGGATTTTCAGCAGGGCATTTATTTTTTCTTCAATCAGGGAAATTTCAGAGGAAGAAAGCAAAGATCCATCAAGCTGCAATCCTGTCTGCGTCGCATCGATGAGCCTCTGCGCATCCACGCGGTGCTCATGCAGCGCGCGCGAGTGCATGTCTTGCTTCGCGTGCTCGAAGGAATCGCGCAGCATGCGCTCGATGTCGGCGTCGCCCAGGCCGTAGGACGGCTTGACGCTCACCGATGCCTCCGCGCCGGTGGTCTTCTCCTGCGCCGACACCGACAGCAGGCCGTCCGCGTCCACCTGGAAGGTCACGCGCACGCGCCCCGCGCCGGCCACCATCGGCGGAATTCCCTTCAGCTCGAAGCGCGCGAGCGAGCGGCAGTCGCTCACGAGCTCGCGCTCCCCTTGCACGACGTGAAAGCTCATCCCGGTCTGGCCGTCCTTGAAAGTGGTGAATTCCTGCGCCTTGGCGCAGGGGATGGTCGTGTTCCTGGGCACGATGCGCTCGGCGAGCCCGCCCATGGTTTCGATCCCCAGCGAGAGCGGAATCACGTCGAGCAGCAGCCAGTCCCCTCCGGTCGGCTGGTTGCCGGCGAGCACGTTGGCCTGCATCGCGGCGCCCAGCGCCACCACCTTGTCGGGATCGAGATTGTTGAGCGGGTCGCGGCGGAAAAACTCCGCCGCGGCGCGCTGGATCTGCGGCAGGCGCGTCGCGCCCCCCACCATCACCACGCCCTTCACCTCCTCCACCGCGAGACCTGCGTCGCGCAACGCCTTGCGCGCGGGCCCGAGCGTCTTGTCCACCAGGTGCTGAGTGATGCGGCTGAAGGTCTCGGTGTCGAGCCTGACATCGACGAATTCGCCCGAGCTCAGCCTGGCGCTGATGTGAGCTTCGCCGTGCCCGCTCAGGTATTCCTTCGCTTCGCGCGCCTTGACCAGCAGCGCGCGCATGTCGCGCGGCGCGAGCGGCGCGAGCTTCGCTGCCTCGACGATCCAGCAGAACACGCGCTGGTCCCAGTCGTCGCCGCCGAGCGCCGCGTCGCCGTTGGTGGCGATCACCTCGAACACGCCGCGGGAGAGCTTGAGGACGGAGATATCGAAGGTGCCGCCGCCAAGATCGAATACCGCATAGGTGCCTTCGGCCGAATTCTCCAGCCCGTAGGCGATCGCCGCAGCCGTGGGCTCATTCAGCAGCCGCAGCACGTTGAGGCCCGCGAGCTTGGCCGCGTCCTTGGTCGCCTGGCGCTGCGCGTCATCGAAATAGGCCGGTACGGTAATCACCGCCCCGGTCAGGCCGCCGTTGAGCGATTTCTCGGCGCGCGAACGCAAGACCTTCAGAATTTCGGCGGACACCTCGACCGGGCTCTTCACCCCCGCTGCGGTCCTGAGCTGCACCATGCCGGGCGCGTCGACGAAATCGTAGGGCGCGTTCTCGGCGTGTGCCACATCCTTCAGCCCGCGACCCATGTAGCGCTTGACCGAGGCGATGCTGTT
Organism: uncultured Bordetella sp.; assembly: GCA_964616875.1. Lineage (GTDB taxonomy): Bacteria > Pseudomonadota > Gammaproteobacteria > Burkholderiales > SG8-39 > RBG-16-66-20. The sequence continues at coordinate 6,142 of CAZTSJ010000314.1, forward strand.
CTTCGGGTCCTCGGCCTGATGCGCCTGCGCCGCGTAGCCGGCTTCAACCTTGCCATCGGGCAGGTAGCGCACGATCGATGGCAGCAGCGAGCGGCCCTGCGCGTCGGGCAGCACCGTGGCCGCGCCGCTGCGCACCGTGGCGACGAGCGAGTTGGTCGTGCCGAGGTCGATGCCCACCGCGAGCCGCTGTTGGTGCGGCTCGGGCGACTGCCCCGGCTCGGAAATATGGAACAGCGCCATCAGCGCTCCTTGACTACCATCAGGCGTCCAGGATTTCGTAAGCGGCGTCGATTTCCTCGCCGAAGCGTTCCAGGAACATGAGCTTTCTCACGAGATCCCCGGCCGCGACGAAGTCCCGCCTGGCGTCGATTTTTTCCTGTATCTGATTTTCGATTTCACGCCTTGCAGCGGAAAGTTCGCGGCAAATCAAATCCAGTTCGGAACCATGCTTCGCTGCTTCCAGCCGCTCCCGCAATTCCATCTGCTGCATCAGGAATTCCGGCGGCATCGCGGTATTGGTTTCGAAGCCGACGTCCACCCCGTGCATTTCGAGCAGGTACTTGGCGCGCTGCACCGGGCGCTTCAGCGTGCGGTAGGCCTCGTTCACCTGGGTCGTCATCTGCATGGACGCGCGGCGCTCGGCCTCGCCGGCCTGCGCGTAGCGGTCGGGATGCACTTTGGACTGGATGTCACGGTAGGCGCGGTCCAGAAGCTCGAGGTCCAGCGCGTATGCCGGGGTGAGGCCGAACAGCTCGAAATGATTCTTCAAAACCTCAGACGTTGAAGCTTTCGCCGCAGCCGCACTCGTCCTTGACGTTGGGATTGTTGAACTTGAATCCCTCGTTCAGGCCTTCGCGGGCGAAATCGAGTTCGGTGCCGTCCAGGTAGGGCAGGCTCTTCGGATCGATCACCACCTTGACGCCGTGGCTCTCGAACTGCAGGTCCTCCGGCCCGACCGCGTCGGCGTACTCGAGCTTGTACGCCATCCCGGAGCAGCCGGTGGTGCGCACGCCCAGGCGCAGCGCCACGCCCCTGCCCCGCCTGGCGAGGAAGGTCTGGACGTGGGTCGCGGCTTTTTCGGTGAGCGTAACCGCCATGGTTACGGGTGCTTCTTCTTGTAGTCCTCGACCGCGGCCTTGATCGCGTCCTCGGCCAGGATCGAGCAGTGGATTTTCACCGGCGGCAGCGACAGCTCCGCGGCGATCTGCGTGTTCTTGATGCTCGCGGCTTCATCGAGCCTTTTCCCCTTGACCCACTCGGTGACGAGCGAGGACGAGGCGATCGCCGAGCCGCAGCCGTAGGTCTTGAAGCGCGCGTCTTCGATGATGCCGTCCTTGCCCACCTTGATCTGCAGCTTCATCACATCGCCACAGGCCGGCGCGCCGACCATGCCGGTGCCCACCGAGTCGTCGCCCTTGTCGAACGAGCCGACATTCCTCGGGTTTTCGTAGTGGTCCAGTACTTTTTCGCTGTATGCCATTTTGCTTGCTCCGGTTTACTTCAGTGTGCAGCCCACTGCACCGTGCTCAGATCGATGCCATCCTTGTGCATTTCCCACAGCGGCGAGAGATCGCGCAGCTTCTCCACCTTGGTCCTGAGGTGGTTGACCGTGTAGTCCACTTCCTCCTGCGTCGTGAAGCGGCCCAGCGTGAAGCGGATCGAGCTGTGCGCCAGTTCGTCCGAGCGCCCCAGCGCGCGCAGCACGTAGGACGGTTCCAGCGAGGCCGAGGTGCAGGCCGAGCCCGAGGACACCGCGATGTCCTTCACCGCCATGATGAGCGACTCGCCCTCGACGAAATTGAAGCTCAGGTTCAGGTTGTGCGGCACGCGGTGCACGAGGTCGCCGTTGACGAACACCTCTTCCATCTGCCTCATGCCGGCGAGCAGCTTGTCGCGCATCGCCTTGACGCGCTCGCTTTCGGCCGCCATTTCGAGCTTGGCGAGGCGGAAAGCCTCGCCCATGCCGGCGATCTGGTGCGTCGCCAGGGTGCCGGAACGGAATCCGCGCTCGTGGCCGCCGCCGTGCATCTGCGCCTCGAGCCTGACGCGGGGTTTTCGCCTCACATACAGCGCGCCGACGCCCTTCGGGCCGTAGGTCTTGTGCGCCGAAAAGGACATCAGGTCCACTTTCAGCGTCTGCAGGTCGATGTCGCACTTGCCGGTGGCCTGCGCGGCATCGACGTGGAACAGGATTCCCCGCTTGCGGCACAGTTCGCCGATCGCCGCGATGTCCTGGATGACGCCGATCTCGTTGTTCACCATCATCACCGACACCAGGATCGTGTCCTTGCGCAACGCGCTCTCGACCCGGTTCAGGTCGAGCAGTCCGTCCGGCCCGACTTCGAGGTAGGTGGCCTCGAAACCGCGGCGTTCGAGCTCGCGTACCGAGTCCAGCGTCGCCTTGTGCTCGGTCTTTACCGTCACGAGGTGCTTGCCCCTGGTCTTGTAGAACTCCGCGGCGCCCTTCAGGGCCAGGTTGATGGATTCGGTCGCGCCCGATGTCCAGACCAGGTCCTTCGCGTCGCAGCGCACCAGCGCCGCGACCTGTTCGCGCGCCTCCTCGACCGCTTCCTCGGTCTTCCAGCCGAAGGCGTGCGAGCGGCTCGCCGGGTTGCCGTAGTGCTCGGTGAGGAACGGGATCATTTTCTGCGCCACGCGCGGATCGACCGGCGTGGTCGCGGAATAGTCCAGGTAGATGGGAAACTGCATCATGCCGCCACGTTCTCGGGCGCCTTCTCTTTGCTGCGGAAGTCCTTGATCACCTGCACCTGTTTGCCCTGCCCGTGCGAGACCACGTCGGCGAGCGAAACCGAGCCCAGGTAGTCGTTCATCTTCTCGTTCAGCGTCGCCCACAGGTCGTGGGTCACGCAGCGCCGGTCGTCGAGACAGTTTTCCTTGCCGCCGCACAGAGTGGCGTCGATCGGCTCGTCCACCGCGCTGATGATCTGCGCCACCGTAATGCCGCCGGTCGGCCGCGCGAGGCAATAGCCGCCGCCCGGCCCGCGCACGCTGGTCACCAGCTTGGCGCGCCGCAGCTTGCCGAACAGCTGTTCCAGATAGGACAGCGAAATATGCTGGCGCTCGCTGATCGTAGCGAGCGTCACCGGGCCGCGCGTCTGGCGCATCGAAAGATCCACCATCGCGGTGACCGCAAACCTGCCTTTGGTCGTGAGTCTCATGGTTGTGCCGTTTTATACCCGATTAAGTTACTCAAGTATACCAATCCCGAGGGATTTAATCAAGTATATAAAACATTATGTATCAATTACTTGATCACCCTCAGGGGGTCGGTTTTGGCACGCTCTGCAGCCTGCTCCATGCGGCGCATTTTTTCCGTCAAGACAGAGACGGCCTGCTCGAGCTCCTGCGCGTGATCGACGAGGGACTGCAGCGTCTTGGCGTAGGGATCTTCCTGGTTCGGCACCACGCCGTAGGCGGCGAAATGGGTTTTCTCTTTTTCCTTCGCCGCCTCCTCCACGATGCGGCCCGGAATGCCGACGACCGTGGCGCCCGCGGGCACTTCCTTGACGACCACCGCATTGGAGCCGATGTGCGCGCCGTCGCCGACGGTAAACCCGCCGAGCACCTTCGCGCCCGCGCCCACCACCACCCCTTTGCCCAGGGTCGGATGGCGTTTGGTGCCGCGATACAGGGACGTGCCGCCCAGCGTCACGCCCTGGTAGATGGTGCAGTCATCGCCGATCTCGGCGGTCTCCCCGACCACCACGCCCATGCCGTGATCGATGAACACACGCCGGCCGACGCGTGCCGCCGGGTGGATTTCGATGCCCGTGAGCCAGCGCCCGAGGTGGGACGTGAGCCGGCCCAGCCACGACAATCCGAGCATCCAGAAGCCGTGCGCCAGGCGATGGATCCACACCGCGTGCAGGCCGGGGTAGCAGGTCAGCACCTCCCAGGTCGAGCGCGCCGCCGGATCGCGCGCGAAAACGCTGGCAATGTCTTCACGTACGCGCCTGAACATGAAAGGTATTTTAAAGTGCCCGAGTAAAACGATCAACTATTTGGACTTTGGCTTCTGCAAGGCGTTCAGGAGCCCGCGGACGATATTGACCTCCTCCCGCTCCATGTCCGGAACGCGCGAAAACAGGCGCCGGAAGCGCGTGCGCAGCTTCGAGTTGGACGCCGGGTCGAAGAACTCGCTTTGCACGGCAGCCTGCTCGAGGTGCCCATACAGGCCTTCGAGGTCCGCCACGGTTGCGGGCTTTTCCAGCCTCATTTGAAAAGGCGTTGAGGACGAAACCATGAACAGTTCATAGGCCACCACCTGCACGGCCTGCGCCAGGTTCAAGGAGGTGAATTCCGCATGGGCCGGAATGTGCACCAGGTACTGGCAGGCGAGCATTTCGTCGTTGCTGAGCCCGGCCTGTTCGTTGCCGAACACGAACGCCACATCGCCATCCATCTGCACCGCGCGCGCCGCCGCGGCGCGCACCTCCAGCACCTGCGTCGACCATTCGCGCGGCCGCGCCGACAGCGCGAACGCGGCGACACAGTCCGAAATCGCGCTGCTAAGATTTTCATGTGTTTTTGAGTTCGAAAGCACATCCGCGGCATGCGTCGCCATCCACTGCGCCTCGGGTGCGGGAAAACGCTCCGGCGCGACCAGGCGCAGGTCGGCAAGGCCCATGGTCTTCATCGCGCGCGCGGCGGCGCCGATGTTGCCCGGGTGGCTGGGACGGCAAAGTACGATCCGAACTCGAGATGGAGTCACCATAATAGAATACGCGCCCCATGCATCCGATGCTCAACATCGCCATCAAGGCGGCCCGGCGCGCCGGCAGCATCATCAACCGCGCCGCGCTCGACCGCACCAAGCTCGAAATCCGCTCCAAGCAGCTCAACGATTTCGTCACCCAGGTGGACCGGTCTGCGGAGGCGGCGATCATCGATATCATCCGCCAGGCGTATCCGGACCACGCCATCCTCGGCGAGGAATCGGGCGCGATGGACGGGAAGAAGGCCGAGTACCGCTGGATCATCGATCCGCTGGACGGCACCATGAACTACATCCACGGGCTGCCGCAGTATTGCGTTTCCATCGGCCTGCAGCATCGCGGCGCCATGGATCAGGGCGTGATCTACGATCCGGCGAAGAACGAACTGTTCACCGCCTCCAAGGGACGCGGCGCCTTCCTCGACGACCGGCGCATCCGCGTCACCAAATGCGCGAACCTGAAGGACGCCCTCGTGGGCACGGGATTCCCCTACAAGGAAATGCCGCGCCTCGATCTGTATTGCAAACAGCTGAAGGAAATAATGCGCAGCGCCTCCGGCGTGCGCCGCACCGGTTCGGCTGCGCTCGACCTCGCCTACGTCGCCGCCGGGCGCCTGGATGCGTTCTGGGAACTGGGCCTTTCGCCCTGGGACGTGGCCGCGGGCGCGCTCATGATCCAGGAAGCCGGTGGCCTGGTGGGCGATCTTTCCGGCGACGCGGGCTATCTCGAAGGCAGCGAGATCGCTGCCGCGACCCCCAAGGTTTTCCCTCAGCTGCTTGCTGCCCTGAAGTAGGCATCGGCAATCAATGCACGTTGTAGTCACCGGCGGGCTGGGCTATATCGGCTCGCACACCTGCGTCGAGCTGGCGCGGGACGGCCACAGGCTGCTGATCATCGACAACCTCGCGAACTCGAAGCGCTCCGTCCTGGAGCGCATCCGCGAGCTCGCACCCGGCGCCGCGATCGAGTTCGTACACGCCGATGTGCGCGACGCGGCGGCGCTGCAGCGCGCTTTCTCGGGCGCAAGCATTGAAGCGGTAGTGCATTTCGCGGGCTTGAAGTCGGTCAGCGAATCGGTCGCCAACCCGGCGCTGTATTTCGACAACAACGTGGGCGGCACGGGCGTGCTGCTGCGCGCGATGGACAGTCACGGCATCGAGCGCATCGTCTTCAGTTCCTCGGCAACCGTCTACGGCGAGCCGGAGCGGCTGCCCTATGCCGAAAGCCATCGCCTGCAGCCGGCGAATCCCTACGGGCAGAGCAAACTCGAGATCGAGCGCCTGCTCTCAAGCCAGGCAGCGGGCCGCGCCACGTTCAGGCACGCCACGCTGCGTTATTTCAATCCGATCGGCGCGCATCCGTCGGGTCGGCTCGGCGAGGACCCGCGCGGCGTGCCGCAAAACCTGCTGCCTTACCTGATGCAGGTTGCGCTCGGTCGCCTGCCGCGGCTGCGCATCTTCGGCGGCGACTATGCCACGCCCGACGGCACCGGCGTGCGCGACTACATCCATGTCATGGATCTCGCAGCCGGCCACCGCGCGGCGCTGCGCTACCTGCACGAACAGGATCGCTCGATCACCGTCAACCTCGGCGCCGGGCGTGGCTATTCGGTGCTCGAAGTCCTGGGCGCATTCGAACGCGCCACCGGCAAGAAGGTGCCCTACGAAATCGTCGCGCGCCGCCCGGGCGACATCGCCGCCTACCACGCCGACGCCACGCTCGCCGCGCGCGAACTCGGCTGGAAACCGCAATACGGTACCGAGGAGATGTGCCGCGACGCCTGGCGCTGGCAGTCGCAGAATCCAGACGGCTATCCGGGCTGAATCTTGGAATAGCTGACCGAGCTACTTCACGCCGAGAAGTTCGACGTCGAACACCAGCGTCGCATCCGGCGGGATCACGCCGCCCGCGCCGCGCTTGCCGTAACCGAGTTCGGGCGGAATGACGAGCGTGCGCTTGCCGCCCACCTTCATGCCGGCGACGCCTTCGTCCCAGCCCTTGATGACCCGTCCCGCACCCAGCGGAAAGGAAAACGGCCCGCGCCCCACAGAGCTGTCGAACTGCTTGCCGCGCTGCTTTGGCGCCGCGGCCTCGAACAGCCAGCCGGTGTAGTGGACCTCGACCGTCCTGCCGGCGACTGCTTCCTTGCCCTTGCCGACCACGGTATCGGTCTTGACGAGATCAGCCGCGAACGCCGCGCCAGCATGAGCAAATATCAGTGCGACGAACAATTTCAATATGCGTTTCATTTCGACCCCGATGCCTGAAGATGGGAAACTATGCTTGCTTCGCCCCGACAATGCAAACCGCCGCCCACACCCCGATGATGCAGCAGTACTTGCGCCTGAAGGCGCAGCATCCGGACATCCTGATGTTCTACCGGATGGGGGATTTCTACGAGTTGTTCTACGACGACGCCGAAAAGGGCTCGCGGCTGCTCGATCTCACGCTCACCGCGCGCGGCCAGTCGGCGGGCGCGCCGGTGAAAATGGCGGGCGTGCCGGCGCATTCGGTCGAGCAGTACCTCGCCAAGCTGGTGAAAATGGGCGAGTCGGTGGCGATCTGCGAGCAGGTCGGCGACGTCGCCACAGCCAAGGGGCCGGTGGAACGTGAGGTCACGCGCATCGTCACGCCGGGCACGCTGACCGATCCCGCGTTGCTGGATGAGAAGGCCGAAAATGTTTTGTTGTCGATTCATCCTGTCAAATCAGCCATAGGATTGGCATGGTTGTCAGTCGCGAGCGGCGATCTGCGCGTCACAGAAGTTGCGCCGCAGGCGCTCGACAACGAGCTGCGCCGCATCGCCCCGGCCGAGATTCTCGCCGCCGACGGCCTCGAGCTGCCGGGCTACACCGTGACGCGCCTGCCGGCCTGGCATTTCGAGTTCGAGTCCGGGCGCAAGAAACTCCTCGAGCAACTCGGCGCGGCCACGCTCGCCGGCTACGGCTGCGAGGACCTCGAACCCGCGATCGCCGCCTGCGGCGCGCTGCTCGACTACGCGCGCAAGACCCAGGGCCAGGCGCTCGCCCATGTGAGCGCGGTGCGCGCCGAGCGCGCCGGCGAATACCTGCGCATGGATGCCGCCACGCGGCGCAACCTGGAGATCACCGAAACGCTGCGCGGCGAACCCGAGCCGACGCTGTTCTCGCTGCTGGACGAATGCGCCACCGGCATGGGCAGCCGGCTCCTGCGCCACTGGCTGCACCACCCCCTGCGGGATCACGCCGTTCTGGTCTCCCGCCATGACGCAGTTGAAACTCTTCTGGAGAGAAATCAAGAAATAAAAACAGTTTTGCGCCGCTTCGCCGACGTCGAGCGCATTGCCTCGCGCATCGCACTGAAGAACGCGCGGCCGCGGGATCTTTCGGGTCTCAGGGATAGCCTGGGATTGCTCGAGCCTCTGGGTGAGTTGGTTCCTGCTTCAGCTTTGCTTTTGAAGAATTTGATTCAAGATCTTAAAACTCCCGTTGAAATTCAGGAAATTTTAATAAAAGCAATTGCTCCGGAACCTGCGGCGATGCTGCGCGATGGCGGCGTGATCGCCGACGGGTATTGCGCCGAGCTGGACGAACTGCGCGGCTTGCAGACCAACGCAGGTGATTTCCTGATTACGCTGGAAAAAAGAGAAAGAGACCGGACCGGCATCCCCAACCTCAAGGTCGCCTACAACCACGTCCACGGCTACTACATCGAGGTCACCAACGCGCAGGCGCAGAAAGTTCCCGAGGACTACCGGCGCCGCCAGACGCTGAAGAACGCGGAGCGCTACATCACGCCGGAACTGAAGGTCTTCGAGGACAAGGCGCTCTCGGCGCGCGACCGCTCTCTGGCACTGGAGAAGAGCCTGTATGAAGCCGTATTGGAGGAATTAAGACCGTCTATCAGCACCCTGCAACGAGTCGCCGGCGCGCTAGCTCAACTCGATGTTTTAACTTGTTTTTCTTCAATTTCAATAAAAAGAAACTACTGCCGCCCGGCCTTCACGAATGAGATTTCAATGGACATAACCGCGGGCAGGCATCCCGTGGTCGAGGGCCGCGTTAACTCGGAACATGCGCCCTTCATCGCCAACGACTGCCGGCTTTCGCCCGCGCGCCAGCTGCTGCTGATCACCGGCCCGAACATGGGCGGCAAGTCCACCTACATGCGCCAGGTGGCGCTGATCGCGCTCATGGCGCACACCGGCTGCTTCGTGCCTGCACGCCAGGCAACCATCGGCCCGCTCGATCAGATCTACACGCGCGTCGGCGCCTCGGACGACCTCGCCGGCGGCCGCTCCACCTTCATGGTTGAAATGACCGAAAGCGCCAACATCCTGCACAACGCCACCGCCTCCAGCCTCGTCCTGATGGACGAGATCGGCCGCGGCACCTCCACCTTCGACGGCCTGGCGCTGGCCTGGGCGATCGGCAAGTTCGTGCTGGAGAAAAACAAATCGCTGACGCTGTTCGCCACGCACTATTTCGAATTGACCCGCCTCGCGCTCGAATACAAGACGGCGGCCAACATCCACCTCGACGCGGTGGAGCACAAGGACACCATCGTGTTCCTGCACGCAGTGGAGGAAGGCCCCGCCGACCGCAGCTACGGCCTGCAGGTGGCCGCGCTCGCCGGCGTGCCCAAGCCGGTGATCCGCCAGGCGAAAAAATATCTGGAGATGCTGGAAACGCAGAGTCTCCAGCGTGACGGTCAGAATGATTTATTTTTGAATGAAAAAAAGCAGGAAGAACCGGAAATCGACGCACTGCGCGAGGCGCTGCAGGGCATCAATCCGGACGAACTCACGCCGCGCGAGGCGTTGGAACTGCTATACCGTTTGAAAAAACTGGATTAGGAACGAGGCGTCCTGACCGCCTCGTTAGCGACACTCAGGCTGCGCGGCGATCCAGCGGCCCAGCTCGCCGATCGCGCGGTTGGCCGCGCGCGCGAAGGCGGCGGCGCCACTCAATGCGTCCGGGCCGGCATTGCTTTCGATGACTGTGAATTGCTTTGTGAGTGCTTTTGAGCCGGAAGAAAGGCCAACGCGCATTTCGATGCGCGCCTCGCTTGCCTCCTTCGCTGCAAATACCTGGCTGAATTCCTGCATCTCGATCTCGAGAACGCATTTTCCGGACCCGTCGCCGGCGGCGCGCAGCAGCTGCTTGCGCATCAACTCGGCGGGCGTGGCGGCCCACCGGCTGCTGGCGAACGCGGCGATCTCGGCCGCATTGCGGTAGGCGAGCCGGTACTGCATGTCGGTGCTCTCGAAGGGAGCCACCGCCCGCACCGAGGCGATGCGCACCGCGGGCAGAGCGTTGCCAGGGGCCGCGAGACCGAGATCAAAAGTTCTTGTTTCCGGTGCGACTCCCCCACCACATCCACTCAAAATAAGAACAAAAACAATTCGGCGCATCACTGAAACCCCGGTTCGCCGGGCCCGGGCTTGCCGGGCTTGCGGCCGAAGATCGCGCTTTGCGGATCGCGGTCGAGCTGCAGCGCGAGGCGCCCGACGCGCTGCGCGCCCCGCTCCACCGATTCGGACAGGGCGTGGACGCGCGGCAGGGTGTCCTCGCGCAGCACACCGGTGGCGGTGCTGGCTTCGTTAGACAGCGTGCCGACCTGGCCGACCAGTGCGCGCGCTTCCTTCACCAGTTGCTGCGTTTCGCGCGTGAGCTCGGGCAGCGCCTTGACGGTTTCGTTGACGCGTTCCAGCGTGCCGGTCGCGAGGCGCCGGTTGTCCTCCGAGAGCCAGGCTTCGGCGCGCGCGATGGTGGCCGGCATGCGCGCCGAGGCCGCCTCGAGGTTGGCCGAGATGCGTTCCAGCGAAGCAAGCGTGCTCGCGATCTTCTTGCGGTTGTCGGCCGTGAGCAGCCCGTTCAGGCTCGCCATGAGTTCGCGCGCGTCCTTCACCGCGCCTTCGGCGCTGTCCGAGATGGTGTCGAAGAACGCGGGCCGCAGCGGCACTTCGGCGATGCCGTCCGCCGCCTTGGCCGCCAACTGCATGTCCTTGTAGTCGTCCAGCAGGTGCACGTAGGCGATGCCGGTGATGCCTTCCATGCCGAGTTGCGCGTAGGTGCCGCGCGTCACCGGGATGTTGTCGTCCACTTCGATGTTGACGAGGATGCGGCGCGCATCCTTCCGGTCGAGCGTGATGGCGGCAACGCGCCCCACCCCCATGCCGCGGTAGCGCACCTGCGCTTCGGGATTCAGGCCGGAAACCGGCCCGGTGGACACGACGCGGTAGGCGGTGCGCGCGATCGGCGTCTTCGCCAGCCATTGCGCCCAGAGCACGATGCAGGCCGCGAGGCCCAGGACGAACAGTCCCGTGATCAGGGCATAAGCTCTGCTTTCCATTACAGGCGGTGCTCCATGCTTTCAGCCGGGATTTCTCAGCCGTGCTCCAGCGCACGGCGGCCCCGGTCTCCTCCGAAGAAGTTCTGCACGAATTTGTGGTCCATCCCCCGGACCGCTGCGAGCGTATCGCAGGCGATTATATGCTGGTCGGCAAGCACCGCGACGCGATCGGTAAGCTCGAACAGCGTATCCAGATCATGCGTCACCATCACCACGGCGAAGCGGTGGTCCTCGCGCAGGCGCTTGATCAGCCGCACGAAGCCCTCGGAGCGGTCCGGGTCGAGACCCGCTGTCGGTTCGTCGAGGATCAGCAGGTCGGGCGAAAGCGCGAGCGCCCGCGCCAGCGACACGCGCTTCACCATGCCGCCCGAGAGGTTGGCCGGCAGCAGCTTGCCGTGGCCCGGTTCGAGTTCCACCTGCGCGAGCTTGGTGTGCACGATGCCGCGGATTTCGTCTTCGGACAGTCCGCCGCGCTCGCGCAGCGGAAAGGCGACGTTGTCGTAGACGCTGAGCGCGGAATACAGCGCGCCGTTCTGGAACAGCATGCCCATGCGCCGGCGCGCATCGCGCACCTTCTTGGCGCTGGAATCCTCCCAGGAGACGCCGAACACGCGCACCAGGCCCGCCTTGGGCCGCTTCAGGCCCAGGATGACGCGGATCAGCTGGGTCTTGCCGCTGCCCGAGCCGCCCACCAGGGACATCACTTCGTCGCGGCGCACCTGCAGGTCGAGGTCGCGGTGCAGGATCGTGTTCGTGCCCACCGTGTTGACCAGGCCCTTGATCTCGATGACGTATTCCTCGTCGGGAACGTGTGCCACGTGTGCCACGTGTGCCATATCAGCCCACGTTGCGCAGCATGACGGCGAATATCGCGTCGAGGATGATCACGCCGGTAATCGCCGCCACCACTGAGCGCGTGACGCCCACCGCCAGGCTGTCGGTATTGGGCAGCACGCGCAAGCCATAGTGGCAGGCGACGAAAGCCACCGCGAAGCCGAACGCCACCGACTTGCCGATGCCGATCCAGAAGTTCACCACCTCGACCGCCTGCGGCAGCGCCTGGATGAAGGCGCCCGGCGTGATGCCGAGCGTGAACTTGGTCACCAGCATCGCGCCCACGAGCGCGGCAATGTCGGTGCAGAACGTGACCAGCGGCAGCGCGATCGACAGCGCGAGCACGCGCGGCAGCACCAGGCGCGTGGTGACCGAGATTCCCATCACCGAGAGCGCTTCGACTTCCTCGGTGACGCGCATCACGCCCAGCTGCGCCGTGATCGCCGAACCGGATCGCCCGGCCGATATGATCGAGGCCAGCATCGGCCCGAGTTCGCGCAGCACGCCGACGCCGACGATGTTGATGACCAGCAGGTCGGCGCCGTAGCGCTTGAGCTGCAGCGCCGAAAGATAGGTGAGCACGATGCCGACCAGGAAACCGACCAGCATCGTCACCGGCAGCGCGGTGACGCCGGCACGGAAGATGCCGGCGGAAAATTCCCGCAGCGGAAACTCGCGCGGCCGGCGCAGCATGCCGGCGATGTCGAACGCGAGCTGCCCGAGCAGGGCGATACCGTCGCGCAGGTGAGTCATCGTGTACCCAGCCGTGTGCCCGGTCCAGACCACGCCCGCGAGCGGGTCGAAACCGGCGGCTTCGCGCCGCACCAGCATGCCTTCGCTTACCTGCTTGAGGATTTCGCGGTGGCGCGGCGCCACCTCCACGTGCTGCGCGCCGTGCAAGGCCTGCGCGAGCCACACCGCGCCGGCGTCATCCAGTTCGGCCATGCCCGAGAGATCCCAGGCAACGCGTTCGGGCGGTTGTTGCTTGACCTCGGCGAGGTTGTGCGCGAGCTGTTCGCGCCGCTCCTTCAAGCCGCTGAAGGTCCACGCGCCGCTCGCACGCACCCGGAACGGTACCGGGTCGTTCGCGACGGTCGTGATTTCGAGCGCGGCGTCGGGACTAGTCACGGCGCGCGAGTATACTCCGCGCCGCCATGCGACTTCGCAGTGAAAACCTCGTCGATATCGGTGCGAATCTTACCCATCCGGCGTTCCACGGCGACCTGCCCGAAGTGCTGGCGCGGGCGCACGCAGCCGGGGTCGGCGCGATCGTCGTGACGGGGACTTCGGTGGCCGAAAGCCTGCATGCGCTGAAAACAGCAAATATGCATCCGCGAACGCTGCGCGCCACGGCGGGCGTCCACCCGCACCATGCAAGCGAATGCGATGGCTCGACGATTCCCGCACTGCGCGTGCTCGCGCAGCATCCGCAAGTGGTGGCGATCGGCGAATGCGGCCTGGATTTCAACCGCAACTACTCGCCGCACCCCGACCAGGAAAAGTGGTTCGCGGCACAAGTGGAATTGGCTTGTGAACTCAGGAAGCCCTTGTTCTTGCACTCAAGGGATGCAAAGGAAAAATTCGTCCAAGTTCTGATGCAATTCAAAAACCTGCCTGCCGCGGTCGCCCACTGCTTCACCGGCGACAAGGCGGAACTGCGCGCCTACCTCGACCTGGGCCTGTACATCGGCATCACGGGCTGGATCTGCGATGAACGCCGCGGCGCGCACCTCGTCGAACTGGTGCGCGACGTTCCGGCGGACCGGCTGATGCTCGAGACGGATTCGCCCTACCTCACGCCGCGCGACCTGCGCCCGCAGCCCAAGGCGCGCAGGAACGAGCCCGCCCACCTGCCGCACATCCTGCGCGCCGTGGCGCGGGCCCTGGGCAAACCGGCCGAACAACTGGCCGCCGAGACCACGCGCAATGCAAAGGCGTTCTTCGGGGCGCAGTTGTCCCTCACGTGAACATCGCGAATCTTCTGCTGTACAGCGCCCGCCGCCTTCCCGATCAGCCCGCGATTGCGCTGGGTGGAAGGGTTTTGTCTTCGTATGGAAGTTTGTCCCGCCGAGTTTCACGACTCGCTGCAGGAGTAACTGCAAAATTCAATCTGAAACCCGGCGACAGGGTGGCGCTGGCGATGAAAAACTGCCCGGAGTACTGGGAATTGCTCTTCGCCTGCTGGCACGCGGGCCTCGCCGCAGTGCCGATGAACGCCAAGCTCCACGCGAAGGAGTTCGAGTACATCGTCGGCAATTGCGGCGCGAAGGCCTGTTTCTACGAGCCGAAGGAGTTTGCCGGCCTCGATGGCGAACCGCGGGAGCCCGCAGATACCCGGCCCGATGACCTCGCCTGGCTTTTCTATACCAGCGGCACCACCGGCGTGCCCAAGGGCGCGATGCTCACGCACCGCAACCTGCTGTTCGCGACGCAGGCCTATTTTTCGGACATCGACAAGCTGGGACCGCAGGACGCCGTCCTGCATCCGGCACCGCTTTCGCATGGCTCGGGGCTCTACGGCCTGCCGCATTTCGCTGCCGGCGCGGTGAACGTCATCCCCGAGAGCGGCGGCTTCGATGCGGCGGAGATCTTCGGGCTGCTCGAGCGCTGGCCGAATGCGTCCTTCTTCGCCGCGCCGACGATGATCGTGCGCCTGCTCGCGAGCCCCGCGGCGCGCACGCCGGCTACGCTGAAGACCATCACCTACGGCGGCGCGCCGATGTATGTCGCCGACAGCCTGCGCGCGATCGACCTCTTCGGCCCTCGCCTCTACCAGCTCTTCGGCCAGGGCGAGAGTCCCATGACGATCACAGGATTACCTCAGATTTTTCATAAAAATAAAAATAAATTGGAAACCTGCGGCTTTGCGCGCACCGGAGTCGAGGTGAAAGTGCTGGAATCGGGCGAGATCGTGACGCGTTCGGACTGCGTCATGGCGGGGTACTGGGACAACCCCGCAGCCACCGCGCAGACGCTGCGCGCAGGCTGGCTGCACACGGGAGACATCGGCCGCATGGACGAGCAGGGCTTCCTCACGATTCTCGACCGCTCCAAGGACATGATCATTTCGGGCGGCTCCAATATCTATCCGCGCGAGATCGAGGAAGTGCTGCTGCGCCACCCCGCGGTCGCCGAGTGCTCGGTGGTCGGGCGGCCGCACCCGGAATGGGGAGAAGAAATTGTTGCTTTCATTGTCTTGACTCCGAATTCAGGAATAACCCCCGCAGAGCTGGACGCGCTCTGCCTGGAAAACATCGCGCGCTTCAAGCGGCCGAAAGAATACCGCTTCGTCGACAGCCTGCCGAAGAACAACTACGGCAAGGCACTCAAAACTGAACTGCGCAAGCGCCTATAATCGTCGCCACCATGAGCACCCGGCCGCTGATCCTCGTTGCAGACGACTCCGAGGACATCCGCAACCTGTTCGGCATCATGCTCAAGTCCAAGTACGACGTGCGCTACGCCGTCAACAGCGACGAGACGCTCGCCGGCGCCGACACCGAACCCCTGCCCGACCTGATCCTGCTCGACGTCGAGATGCCGGCGCTGAACGGCTACGAGGTCTGCGCGCAGCTCAAGGCCAATCCGTCGCTCGCGCACATCCCGGTGATCTTCGTCACCGCGCGCAGCGATCCCAAGGACCAGGCCAAGGGGCTGCTCGCCGGCGCTGTGGACTACATCACCAAGCCGATCAGCGCGCCGATCACGATGCTGCGCGTGCGCACCCAGCTCGCGCTGGTGGACCAGCGGCGCGCGCTCGAGGACCAGATCGCCGCCCGCACCGAGGAACTGCACGACACGCGCCTGGATCTGATCCGGCGCCTCGCGCGCGCGATGGAATTCCGCGAAGGCGGCCTCACCAACCGCGTGCTGCGCGTCGGCGAATACGTGGCGCTGCTGTGCCAGTCACTGGGCCTGAAGGACAAGGTGGTCGAGATCCTGTCGCAGGCGGCGCCGCTCTACGATATCGGCAAGATGGGCGTTGCCGAGTACATCCTCACGAAAAGCGACGCGCTCAACGACAAGGAATGGGCAGAGGTGCGCAAGCATCCCGAAATCGGCGCCGGTATCATCGGCGAGCACAAAGACCCGCTGCTCGAGCAGGCGCGCATCATGGCGCTCACCCACCACGAGCGCTGGGACGGCAGCGGCTACCCGAAGAAGCTGAAAGGCAGCGCGATCCCGGTGCCGGGCCGCATCATGGCGGTGGCCGACGCCTTCGAGGCCATGACCTCGACGCAGCGCCATCGCAGCCCGATTTCGGCGATGGATGCGGCGAAAAAGATCGCCGCCGAATCCGGCAAGCAGTTCGACCCGTCGGTGGTCGCCGCGTTCATGAAGGTGGTGAAGGAGTTCGACGCAGTGCGCGCCAATTACAAGGACGAGCTCGAAGGCATTCACGATCTCGACTTCGGCTCCAGCGCCGCGAAAAAAAAGTAGCTTGACTCAGCGCAGGCGAAAGCGCACCGGCAGCAGGACCTCGCGCGGCGCGCTATCGGGCAGCGAGCGTAGCGAACGCGCCGCGCGCAGGGCCGCGTCATCGAGCAGCGCGTGGCCGCTGCTCGATTCGATCCTGGCGGCAATGGCGTTGCCGGCTGGATCGAGAAACAGCAGCACCAGCGCCTCGCCCTGCAATCCGCGCTCGATCGCTTCAGGCGGGTACGGCAGCTCGCGCTGCAACTGCTCGGCCGCGCTGGCGGCGGCTTCACCGCCCAGGCGCACCACCGGCGCCGGTTTCGCAACGGCAGCCGCGGCTGCGCTAGCATTGCGTGGAGAGCCGGGGGGCAGCAGCAGGCGTGCCGGCACTTCGAGTTCGACGGCCGGTTCGCGCAACCGTACCTTCAATTCGGCGTTCGCCGGCAGCGCGCTGCGTGGCGTCGGCATCAGTACCTGCGCGCCGCCGGCGATCACGGCCGCGTGCAGGACGAGTGAAAGTGCCAGGGAGCGGCCCAGGGAGGAAGGCGCGTGTTTCATCGTGGACGGCTGATGGATCGAACGGTGTTGCGACACTTTATCAGCAGGGCGCTCCTGTGCACGCTGGTGCTGCTGCTGCCGGCGGGCAAGCCGCTGGCGCAGCCGGACCCTGCGGCCTTCGGCAGCAGCCTGGAATCGGGCGACATCGCACAGCTGCGCCAGTGGCTCGACGCCGGGCTCCATCCGGACTACCTGGCCGATCGCATCGGCACCGGCCTCATGATCGGCGCCTGGCGCGGCGATATTGCGATGATGGAACTTCTGCTGGCGCGCGGCGCGGACGTGAACAAGGCCAACGCCCTGGGCGAACGCGCGCTGCTGCACGCCGCCTGGCAGGGTCATGCGCATGCGGTCACGTGGCTGCTGGCGAAGGGTGCGCGCATCAACAGCGATCCCATGCAGTGGAGTGCGCTGCACTACGCGG
Source organism: uncultured Bordetella sp. (assembly GCA_964616875.1). Lineage (GTDB taxonomy): Bacteria > Pseudomonadota > Gammaproteobacteria > Burkholderiales > SG8-39 > RBG-16-66-20. The sequence continues at coordinate 23,443 of CAZTSJ010000314.1, forward strand.
TATTCGCCGGGCATGGCGCGGTCGCGACGCTGCTGCTCGAGCGCGGCGCCGACGTCAACGCGCGCAGCACGAACGGTTCGAGCGTGCTCATGATGGCTGTCTACGAGGGCCACGAGCAGCTGGTGAAGCAACTGCTCGCGCGCGGCGCCGACCGGAGCGTGAAGAACGACCGTGGCGACGGCGCCCTCGAATGGGCCTTCAAGTTCCAGCGCCTCGGCATCGCGCGGCTGGTCTCCGCGCCGCAGGAGTTCGTCGCCGCGGCCAACCAGCCCAAGTCGCGCTGGGGTGCGCCGCTGCGCTCGCTGTCGGAGGGCGAGCCGATCGAGGCGCCGCCCCCGACTGCGGCCACGGACGCCGCGAGCGAGAAGATCGATGAACTCATGCGGATGCGCCAGATACTGGCAGCCCGGGGAATGAACGACGCCGCAGGCAAACTTGACCGGCGCATCGCGAACCTGCGCGCGCAACGCGCGAGAGCCGAGCGATCGACCCCGGCTGCCGCAGTACTCGAAATCTCCGCCAGCCAGAATTCACCGGAGAACCAGAGAATGCGGATGATTTTTGGAGCGGACGGGCCGCCACCCTAATCCTACCAATCCGTGGGCTGGTAATCCTTCAGGAACTTGCCCCACACATGCCGGCCAGTATTGAAACCGGCGATGATGGGATCGACGATGCGCGCGGCGCCGTCGACGATGTCCAGCGGCGGGTGGAAACGGTGCTCGGCTGTCTTGCGCGCCGCGATCTCCACCGGGTCTTCGTCGGTCACCCAGCCCGTGTCGACGCTGTTCATGTGGATGCCGTCGTGGTGGTAGTCGGTGGCGGAGGTGCGCGTCATCATGTTGAGCGCGGCTTTCGCCATGTTGGTATGCGGATGCCGTGTGGTCTTGAAGTTGCGGTAGAACTGCCCTTCAACCGCAGAGACGTTGACGATGTGCTTGTCGCGCTCCGGCGAGCGCAGGAGCAGGGGCTTCAAGCGCGCGTTGAGGATGAACGGCGCGACCGCATTGACGAGCTGCACCTCCAGCATTTCCACCGCCGGCACTTCGGCCAGCAGCAGGCGCCAGGAATTTCGCCCGCGCAGGTCGACCTGCTGCAGGTCCTGGTCGAGCCGGCCCTCGGGAAAGAGGTGCTTCTGCACCGTGAATTCCTCCGGCAGCAGCTTCAGCTGCGACAGTTCGGGCGCGCCTGGAATTTCGGCAATAAGTCTTACCTGTGAACCGGAAAGCGCGATCTTTTCCCCTTCCATCATGTGCCGGTAGAACTCCGGCGGCCGGCGCACGGTCTGGCAGGCGTTGTTGACGATGAAATCGAGCCGCGGCTGCGTCTCCAGCAGGCGCCGGCAGAACGCCTCCACGCTGGGGGTATGACGCAGGTCGAGGCCGTAGATCTCCAGGCGATCGCTCCAGGCGCCGAAATCCGGCTCGCGATAGTAACGAGCCGCGGAATCCCGCGGGAACCGCGTGGTGACGATGAGCCGCGCGCCCGCGCGCAGCAGCTTGAGGCCCGCCTGATAGCCGATTTTCACGCGCCCGCCGGTGAGCAGCGCAACGCGGCCGCGCAGGTCGGCGAGCTCCGTGCGCTTCCTGAAATTCAATTCCGCGCAGGCCGGGCACAACTGATCGTAGAAATGATGTATTTCCGTGTATTTCTGCTTGCAGACGTAGCAGTGCTGCGATGCGCCCGATTCGCGACGCTCCGGTTCGATTTCTTTCGGCGGAAAAACGTTCGGCGTTGTGAATACCGGCTTGCGGCGGAGCTCCCGGATGCCGGTTTTCTGCAGCACCGCCTCTTCGCGCCGGTTGCCGTCCGCCTTGCGTGAGCGCTCCTCGGCTTTCATCCTCCTGCGCCGCACTACCGGGTCCGGGTTGTACAGGCGCGCCACGGCCTCGTGCAGGCGCCGCCGCTCTGACGCGGGCAGATCATCGAGCAGGCGCCAATCGGCGGCGATTTGCTCGAGCAATTCGACACTTGCGCGCAATCGATCAGGAAAAGACTTAGGCATCATTAATTCCACGAGCGGCGGTGCCTATGACTTGCGCCTGAGGACTTCGATGACTTTGCGCGCGGGATCGACACGCACCCAGTCGCCGGTCTTGACCACCTCGCGCGGGTGCGGGTCCCAGCCTTCGGTGATCGGAATGCCGGCGAAGACGGCGCCTTGCACCATGACAGGGTTGGTGACGCCGAAGATGAAGGCCTTGGGCGCGATTTTCTTCCACTTGATGTCGTAGAACGCCCAGCCCGCGGCGATGCCGCCCTTCGCGGTGGGAAAGAAGCAGATCTTGTCCACGATGCTCGTGCCTTCGAGCTTGTGGCCAGGCTTGGTGATGACGCCGGTCCAGCGGTCGAGGTCGTAGCGCGGGGAGAAGCCCTCTTCCGAGACGACGGCTTCGCCCTCGACGACCGGCCCGAAGGCCCTGTTTACCGTGATGTTCACTTCAACACCCCGGTACAGGCGATCTCGACGCAATCCGCAGTGCGCCGCAGGATGGTATTGAAGCGGTGCGCGCCGATGATGTTCACGATCTTGGCCGAGTTGGAGACCATGTTCGTCCAGCGGTTCGCCACGCGCATCGGCGTCAGGTTCTGCAGGATGTAGAAGCACACTCCTTCCAGGATCGTGATGCCCGCGGCCTCCAGCGTCTTCGCGTAGCCCAGGTCCCGCGACTGCTTGAGGATCGCCGAGTTGGTGGTCACGACGCAGGTCGTCCCGGCGTTCAACTTACGATCCTTGAACAGCGACGCCAGGTACATCATCTCGAACAGCGATTGCTGCGGCCCGGAAAAGACCACCAGCCGCGCGTCACCGTCGCCAAGTTTGTAGCTGGCGAAAGTTTGTTGGATGTCTTTTTCTTCTATGAGAATCTTTTCATGAGAAGCAACCCCGCCCATCGCCGCCTCGATCGAAGGCGCCTCCGGCGTGACCCCCACGAAGTGGAACATGCCCATGGAGCCGTAGCTCGCCAGCGCAGCGCCCAGGTGCTTGAGCTCGTCTGAGGTGGGCGTGCGGCGGTAGCCGTGGAACACCGGCACGGCGTAGTAGTTCTGGTGCGACTCACCGATCAGCTTGCCCACGGCGCCCCAGTCCGCGAGGTCGGCCAGCGCGGCCTTGAGTTCCACCGTGAAGCTGCCTTGCCTGTTTTCCGGCAGGTGGAAGCCGTATTCTGGAGTGCGGCCCGTCAGTGCCGCAGCGAACGCGGCGGGGCCGGATTCGAAATTGGAACGCGCGCCAAACACGGAGTTGGCGTAGATCACGGTCCCGGTATCGCCCCAGGCGACGTGCTCGCCCAGATGCGGCTGGTAGACGGTCTGGTAGTTGATGCAGGTGTCGGTGGTGACAACGTCCATGCGCCGCAGCGTGGCGATGAGTTCTTTTTCTTTCACCGCCTCGCCGGCGTCCTGCCCCATGCGCTCGCAGTGCGCGAAATCCATGCAGCGGGCATTGGTGGTGGTGGCTACTACGCAACGCGCACCGCGCGCCGCTTCCCCGCGCAGGTATTCGAGGCCGCCGTCGCCCATCACCTCGATGTCGCCCATCATGTGCACGTTGGTGACCGGGACGAAGCGCTTCGCGCCCCAGAATTTGCCGACTTCGAGCTGGTATTGGAGCGCGCGCTGCGCCGCCTCGCCGCGCCCGCCGCCGAGGATGGCCTGCTCCTCGGGGGTCAACAGCACCGGTTTACTCCCCCTTGCCGGGGTTCGGGGTGAAGTACTTCGCGTACTTGTCGGGCACGCCCTCCCATTCCTTCATGTCCGCGGGCGGCGTGCCCTTGCGCGTGATGTTGGGCCATTTCACCGCGAACTCGGTGTTGAGCTTGAGCCATTTGTCGGCCTGGGGATCGGAATCCGGCACGATCGCCTTCGGCGAACACTCCGGCTCGCAAACGCCGCAGTCGATGCACTCGTCGGGATGGATGACGAGCATGTTCTCGCCCTCGTAGAAGCAGTCCACGGGGCAGACTTCGATGCAGTCCATGGTCTTGCACTTGATGCAGTCTTCGGTGACGACGTAGGTCATACGCGCGATTATCGCATCCGCCGGGGACGCTGTAAGGAGTCGATGCCCCTACCGACCAAAGGTGCAAAGGAGGAACGCATGGCCACAAATTCGGTCAAGGTCCACCCGTTGCTGGTCCGCATCACCCACTGGGTCAATGCCTTTGCGATCCTGGTGATGGTGATGTCGGGCTGGAAGATCTACAACGCCTCGCCGCTGTTCGATTTCAGCTTCCCCGACGACATCACGCTGGGCGGCTGGCTTGGCGGCGCCCTGCAATGGCATTTCGCCGCCATGTGGCTGCTGGCGGTGAACGGCCTGATTTATCTTGCATATGGGCTCGTCTCGGGACATTTGTGGCGCCGCATGTTCCCGCTCTCGCCGCGCGTGATGCTGGGCGATGTGCTGAGTGCCCTGCGCGGCAAGCTCAGCCACGCCGACCTCTCGGTATACAACGCGGCGCAAAAGGCAGCTTACCTGGGCGCAATCGTGCTGGTGATCGGCCTGATCCTGTCCGGCCTGGCGATCTGGAAACCGGTGCAGCTCTACTGGCTGGCGGCGCTGATGGGCGACTTCGAAGGCGCCCGCTTCGTGCACTTCTTCTGCATGGTCGGAATCCTGTTGTTCGTGCTGGTGCACGTGGCGATGGTGATCCTGGTGCCGAAGACCTTCCTGACGATGATCACGGGAAAACTCAAACATGGATGACAAGCTCAAAGACCATCAAGGCGCGCTGCTCGCCAGCGTCGAGCGGCGCCTGTTCCTCAAGCGCGGCCTGTCGCTGGGCGCGCTGTCGCTGCTCTCGGGCTGCGACCTGACGGACCAGATCACCTATGACGAGCGCGTGCAGCGGATGCTGATGGCGATGTCGCGCTGGAACGACGGCGCGCAGGCCTGGCTGTTCGATCCCAGGCGGCTCGCGCCGGAATTTCCCGAGAGCAGGATCACCACGCCCTTCCCGTTCAATGCCTACTACGCCGAGGACGAGGTCCGGATCGTCGACGGCACCGACTACAAGCTCGAGGTGGGTGGCCTGGTGCGCGAAAAGAAGGCCTGGCGCCTGCCGGAGCTCTACGCGCTGCCCCAGGAGTCCCAGATCACCCGGCATATCTGCGTCGAGGGCTGGAGCGCGATCGGCAAATGGAGCGGCCCGCGATTTTCCGACTTCCTGCAGCGCGTCGGCGCCGACCTGAGCGCCAGGTACGTCGGTTTCAAGTGCGCGGACGACTATTACACCAGCATCGACATGCCGACCGCGCTGCACCCGCAGACCATCATGGCCTTCAAATACGCGGACCAGGTCATCCCGCCGAAATACGGTTTCCCGTGGAAACTGCGCATTCCCACCAAGCTCGGCTTCAAGAACCCGAAGCACGTGATGGCGCTCTTCGTCACCAACCAGGACCCCGGCGGCTACTGGGAGGACAAGGGCTACAACTGGTTTTCGGGGTCCTAGAGAACGAAGTCGTAGCTCGCCAGCCGCCCGCTCTCGCCGCGCTCCATCTTCACCACCAGCGCGGCGTTCTGGTTTCGCGACTCGCCCGGGAAATAGAGCTGCGTCGTGAGTACGCGCCCGCCGGGGTGCGTCAGCCTGACGTGGATGTGGCGCGGGCGGCCCATGTAGGGCGGCGGCAGGTTGGTTTCGAGCCGGTAGCGGCCCTGCGCATCGGTGGTGACGACGCCGCGGTAGCGAAAGCCGCTGTGGTCGTAATCGCCCGCGGCATCCGCCTGCCAGAAATCGAGCGAGACGCCGGCGAGCGACCTGCAGTCCGCCGAGCGCACCACGCCGCTCAGCACCAATTTCTCCGCACGGGATCCGGCCTCGGCGATCGAAGCGCGCGACGGCGCCCCCGCCTTGTAGAACGGCCCTTCGGTGTCCGTGGGCGTCGGTGCGCCGCACGGGGCCTGCGCGGCGCAGACCAATGGCACAAGCAATAGAGCATTGAGCACGCGCATGCTGCGATAATATCCCTGAGAACCCCATAGGAGGAATCATGAATCGCCGCGACTTCAACAAGGCCGCCGCCGCTGCCGCTGCATCTGCCGCCACGGCCGCCGCGTTTTCCCCGCTGAACGTGCGCGCCCAGGCGCAGAAGCTCAAGGTCGGTGTGATCCTGCCGCGCTCGGGCGTGCAGGGCGCAATCGGCCAGTCCTGCCAGATGGGCGCCGACATCGCCCCCGCGCTCGTCAAGGACTTGCTCGGCGTCGATATCGAGCTGATGAACGCCGATTGGGAATCCAACGTCGATACCGCGCGCACGCGCGCCGAGCGCCTGATCCAGGAAGGCGCGCACGTGCTGGTCGGCCCCTTCGATTCGGGCGCCGCCTCCGCCATCGCGCAGGTCGCCGAACAGCGCGGCGTGCCCTTTGTCATAAACATCGCCGCCGCGCCGCCGATCACCGAGCAGGGCTACAAATTCGTGTTCCGCAACTTTCCTACCGCGATCGACCTGACGGTCAACGGCCTGGGGCTGATCGGCGAGTTGTTCCGCGCCACCAACGTGGCACCGCGCACCGCGGTGTTCATGCACGTGAACGACACCTTCGGCCAGGCCATGCGCGGCGGCATCAGCGCGACGCTGCCGCGCCTGACGCAGCTGCCGTTCAAGATCGTGGAGACGATCTCCTACGACCCTGCGGCGAAGGACCTGTCGGTGGAAGTGTCGAAGGCCAAGGCTTCGAACGCAGATTTTCTCCTGCTCGTGTGCCGCCTGAACGACGCCATCATCCTGCGCCGCGAAATCGTCAAGCAGCGCTGGAACATCATGGGCATCGTGAGTCCGGGATCCCCCGGTCTCTACGAAGACCAGTATGCCAAGACGCTGGGCAAGCTCTCCGACTACGCGATCTCGAACAACCCCTGGTACAACCCGAAGACCAAGATGACCGCCGCGGTCGTCAGGCAGCTGGCCAAGCAGTTCCCCAAAGACCGCCTCAACAACCATGGCGCGAACATCAGCTATACATTCGAAGCCATATTGATCGCGGCCGATGCCTACAAGCGCGCCGGCTCGACCAACCCGAAGCAGCTGGCCGACGCCATCCGCCAGACCAACCTTACCGACCGCGTCAGCCTGGGCGGGCCGATCAAGTTCAACGCCAAGGGCCAGGTCGAGGGCAATCTGTCGGCCTGCGTGCAGAACCGCGACGGCACGCCGCGCGTGGTACTGCCGGAGAATGCCGCCGAGGCGAAACCGGTATTCCCCTGGCCCGACTACAAAAGAGCGTAGTTGCCTCTTGATCTGGTAGTAAACGTCATCATCTCCGGTGTCCTCACCGGCATGGTGTACGGTCTGATGGCGCTGGGCCTGTCGGTGATCTACGGCGTAGTGCGGGTGGTCAATTTCGCCCACGGCGAAATGATGACCATCGCCATGTACGCGGTGGTGGTGCTGTTCGCAGCGTTCAGGCTCGACCCGTTTCTCGCGGTGCTGCCGGTCGCGGTGGCATTTTTCGCGCTGGGCTACCTGTTGCAATCCGGGCTCATCAACCCGTTCATCACGCGGCCCGAGCACTCGCAGTTCATCCTCATGGTGGCGGTCGCGCTGATCATGGTGAACGCGCTGCAGATGATCTTCGGCCCCGACGCGCGCAACATCCAGGTCGACTACCAGCTCGAGTCTTTCGAACTCGGCAAGCTGCTGGTGGACAAGGCGCGCCTCTACGCGGCCGGCGCGGCGCTGGCGACGAGCGCAGCGCTTTTCGCTTTTTTCAGGTTTTCCCTGACCGGCAAGGCGATTCGCGCCTGCGCAGACAACTACCTCGGCGCGCGCGTGGTCGGCCTGAACGTGCGCCACCTCTACGCCATCACCTTCGGCCTGGGCTCGGCCTGCGTCGCGGTCGCTGGCTGCATGATGGTGCTGCTGGTGGACGTCACGCCGGTGCTCGGACCCGCGTACACCCTGCTCGCCTTCGTCATCGTGATCGTCGGCGGCCTGGGCTCGCTGACCGGGGCGCTGGCCGGCGGCGTGCTGATCGGGGTGTCGGAAGCGCTTGCGGGCCTGTACATCACGCCCTCGGCCAAGAGCATGGTCAGCTTCGGCCTGCTGATCCTCGTCCTGCTGCTGCGGCCGCAGGGATTGCTGGGCAGGAAAGCATGAACCGCAGGGCCGTTGTTCTGCTTTCTGTTTTGGGATTTTTCCTTTTGATACTTCCAAGAATTGCCAACGCGTATGTGCTCTCCGTTGCAACGCTGATCCTGTTCTTTGCCTACGCCGGGCAGGCCTGGAACGTGATGATGGGCTTCTGCGGCCAGCTTTCGCTCGGCCATTCCCTCTACGTCGGCGTCGGCGCCTATGTGGCGGCCGGCCTCTTCGTCCACTACGGCATCGGCCCCTGGGCGGGGGTCTGGCTCGCGATCGCGCTGTGCGTCGCGCTGGGTGCGGCGATCGGCCTCCTCGCCTTCCGCTTTGGCGTCTCCGGGGTGTATTTCGCGCTGCTTACCATCGCTTTCGCCGAGTTCACCCGCATCGGCTTCGACCACATCGACTGGCTCGGCGGCCCGGGCGGGCTGTTCATCAAGGTGGCACAGCGCGAGCAGATGGACCTCGCCAACTTTCGCGGCCCACCGGAGATGTACTACTACGCGATCCTGGCGCTTTGTGTTCTGGCTTTTATTTTCTGTTTTCTTTTATTGAAATCAAAAGCAGGCTATTACTGGCAGGCCATCAGGGAAAACGAAGAAGCGGCGCAGGCGCTCGGCATCAACACCTTCCGCTGGAAAATGCTCGCGGTCATTATCAGTTCCGCCATGACGGCGGTGGCAGGCGTTTTCTACGCCTTCTACTACAACAACCTGTTCCCTGAGCAGATTTTCCACATCAGCCGCTCGATCGAAATCATCCTCGGCCCGATCATCGGCGGCATCGGCACGCTGTTCGGCCCGATACTCGGCGCCGCGGTGCTGACGCTGCTCGCCGACGGCATCACCGAAGCGCTCGCGGCGCTGGGCTGGGAGATTCCGGGCATCAAGCAGGTGTTCTACGGCCTGGTGCTGCTGGCGGTGGTGATGGTCCTGCCCAACGGCATCTGGCCGGCGATTTCCCGCAAATTTGGTCTGGGGAAATAATGCTTCTTGCAGAAAAAATATCCAAATCGTTTCGCGGCGTGCAAGCCGTCTCGCAGGCGTCCTTCGAGGTGGGCGCGGGTTCCATCGTGGCGCTGATCGGTCCCAACGGCGCCGGCAAAACCACCTGCTTCAACATGATCGCCGGAGTGTTTGCGCCCGAGTCTGGAACGATTTCATTTCAAAATTCTCCCATTCAAAATCTAAGACCGGATCAAGTCTGCGTCGCCGGCATCGGGCGCACCTTCCAGATCGTCAAGCCCTTCGCCGGGCTCTCCACGCTGGACAACGTCATGGTCGGCGCGCTGCTGCGGGAACGCAACGTCTCCGCGGCGCGTGATTTCTCGATGTCCATACTGAAGAAACTGCAACTGGAGGCGAAAAGCGGGCTGCCCGCTTCCGCGCTCACCCTTCCCGACCGCAAGCGCCTGGAAGTGGCGCGCGCGCTCGCGACCCGCCCCAGGCTGCTGCTGCTCGACGAGGTGATGGCGGGTCTGCGGCCGACCGAATGCGACGAGATGGTGGCGGTGTTCCGCGAACTGAATCGCGCCGACGGGCTGACCATCCTTCTCATCGAGCACGTGATGCGCGCGGTGATGGCGCTGGCGCAACAGGTCGTGGTGCTGCACCACGGCGAGGTCATCGCGCGCGGCACGCCGGCCGAAGTGGTGCGAGACCCCGCAGTTCTGGAGTGCTATCTGGGTGAAGAGACTGAGGTCTAATGCTCTCCATCAAGAATCTTGATCTCTTCTACGGCGACGCGCAGGCCCTGTCGCAGGTCAGCCTCGAGGTGCCGCAGGGCGAGATCGTCGCCATCGTCGGCGCCAACGGCGCGGGCAAGTCGACGCTCATCAGGACCATTGCCGGCATCGAGAAGCCCCACTCCGGAAATATTCACTTCAAGCGGCAGGAAATTCACGGCCTGGAGTCGCACGCCATCTGCAATCTGGGCATCGGCCAGGTCGCCGAAGGCCGCCAGGTGTTCCCCAGCTTGAGCGTGGAGGAAAACCTCGAGATGGGCGGCCTGCTGCCGCGCGCGCGGGCAACGGCCGCGCGCACGATGGCCGAGGTGTACGCCCTGTTCCCGCCGCTTGCCGCGCGCCGCGGCCAGTCCGCCGGCACGCTCTCGGGCGGCGAGCAGCAGATGCTCGCCATCGGCCGCTGCCTGATGGGCAATCCGGAGCTCATCATGTTCGACGAGCCCTCGCTCGGTCTCGCGCCGATGGTGGTGCAGGAGGTGCTGCACACCATCAGGAAACTGAACGAGAAAGGCATCACGGTGCTGCTGGTCGAGCAGAACGTCGCGGTGTCGCTGAAGATATCCAACCACGCCTACGTGCTGGAGAACGGCAGCATCGTCATGAGCGGCTCGGGCCGCGAGCTGCTGCACGACGACCGCGTACGGCAGGCATACATGGGTTTGTAAGCACCCCAAACCCAAGCCTCGACCTGCTCATGGGAATGACCGCCTTCCGCGACGGGTTCAACTGCTCATTCGCTGCACTGCGGTAGGAAATCGCCAAGTTGATCCGATTGACCGCTTCCGGCCAGGAGCCGACATTCGCGGAGAGGTCAATCCGTAGCGCCTCGGCTTAACGACAGAGCTCAGGGGCGTGCGGCTTCATCGCGCGTCCCGTGCAGCGCAGGGTTCGGCTCCACTGGCCATCGAAAGATCGCGCAATAGAACTTCCCAAAGCCCGTCATCGCCTTTCTGTGGATGCGAGATTCGATGAACCGGGATCGTCCCCAATGGGTTCTTCAGTAGGCGGACCGACTCGGTATTGCTTACCAACTGGTATCGATAGATCTTGGCTCCGAGCTTGATCCGTCGAGCCGGAAGCTCGATCGCCAGATCAGGATACTTCAGCACCTGGCGCTGCACTTGCCATATTGAGTCTCTTTCGTAGGTTGTTAGGACAACGACCTCCTGGTTCCGCCGCGTTTCGAGCGGTCCTTGAGTAACAACGAGCGGAACGTAGCAATCGCTGCAACCATTCACCGTTGCTGGGACTTCGAATAGATAGTACGAACATTGGTAACGGTTCTGCTCCCCGAGAGCGGCCTGCGAAACGAGCCACCAGCCACCCAACATGAGCGCACGAAGGATCATGGAGCCGAACGTGAAATCATTACGATTCCTGCTGTTTAACAATTTCCAGATTGTCCGACTTTTTCACGGAAAGTCCTTTCGGCATCCATCCTTAGATGCAAATAACGATTCCGGGGAAAGCCGCAGTTGTCAGTTTCGGCAATCCGGAGGCTTACGCGATCCAAAATCTACACCCTGAATGTCGGCTTGGGGTCGAAACCCGACTTCGGACATCGGTTCGCTGCGGTGCGGTAGGAAATGGCCGGGCTGGGTCGGACGACGACTACCGGCCAGGAGCCGTCATCCACAGAACCGCTATTCGACAACCCGGTCGGCGCGCAGCAGAATCGCCTGCGGGATCTTCAGCCCGAGTGCCTTGGCGGTCTTCAGGTTTACAACCATCTCGTATTTGCTTGGAAGTTCGACCGGTAAATCGGCAGGCTTGGCGCCCTTGAGAATCCGGTCGACGTAGTACGCCAGACGCCGCGACGCATCGGTGAGGCTCGGCCCGTAGGACAGGATATTGCCGCCGTCGGCGAACTGCGCCCAGCCGGAGATGGTGGGCACCTTTTTCTTCAGTGACCATTCGGCGATGAGGGCCCGGTTGGAAATGACGGTCTGCGTCGGAAAGAACATCGCGGCGGCGCTGCGCGAGTTCTCGATTGCGGCGAGAATGTCCGCGACCGTCGTCCCGCGACCGAGTTCGAAATAATCGACGGCGATACCGAGCCGTGCCGCCGCCGCCTGAGAGGCGCGTCGCTCCGACGAATCTCCAGGATGATCGGGGGTCGCAACGACGGCGATCCGCCTCGCCCTCGGCAGAAGTTCCTTCAGCAGTTCCATGCGCTTGCCGACGAGTTCCAGCGTCAGGTAGGACATGCCGGTCATGTTCCGCCCCGGCCGCGGCAGGCTGTCCACCATGCCCGCCTCGACCGGGTCGCCGCTGAAACCGAACACCACCGGGATGGTCGTAGTCGCCTTGCGCGCCAGGGGCCCCATGGGTCCCTGGGCCACGATGATGCTGGGCGCGGCGGCGACGACTTCCGCAATCAGCTTCGTCGCCCGCTGTGGCGTGCCGTCGCTGTATACGGGTTCGAGTTGGATGGTGCGCCCTTCGATGTGGCCGATTTCGCGCAGGCCGCGCCGCAGTTCCTCGAAAAACAGACCGCTATCGCTGCTCTCCGTCGGGGACACCCAGATCACCCGTGGCGGCGTCTGCGCCAGCACCGGGGCGGCCAGGGTGAGCAGGCTTGCCGCGAACAGGCAGGCGGCTTTCATTCGAGCACCTCGCCCACGTTCAGCGGCGCAGTGCTTGCGCCGAGCGCAAGTAGTGCAGGAACCGTGTCGCGCCTGTTCATTCCAATTAGGCTACACCCTGAGCGACGGCTTTGGGTCGGAACCCGACATCGGACCAGGAATCGCTGCAGTGCGTAGAAAATGACCGGATTACGCCGGACGACGGCTACCGGCCCGGAGATTCTATGGTTCAGGTCAAGGGTTTTGTGAGGCGCGCGGGATCGAAGTTGGTCTTGTAGGTGTACATCGACCAGGCGGTGCGGGCGATGCCTTCGCCGCCGGCTCAGGCGCCGGCGCGCCGCGCGGGCAGGCCGAGCGCAATCAGCATGCCGGCGACGTTCACGCCCGCCGCGATCATCACCGCCGCGCCGTAGCCCTGGGTCCGGTCGAACAGCCAGCCCGCGAGCACCGGCAGGCTGACCGCGGCGACGCACCAGGCGATGTAGAGCCGCGCAGAGACGGCGCCGATCTGCGCGCGCGGCCAGTAGCGCGCGATCGCGGCGGCCGTGAGGCCCGAGACGAAGCCGTAGCCCATGCCGATCATCGCCAGCGCGGGTACCGCGGCGAGCGGGCCGGGCCAGAGCGTGAGCGCGACAGCGCCGGTGAACGACCACAAATGCGCGAACGCAGCGACATGCGGCACGGAAAACCGGTCCACCAGCCAGCCGCCGCCGAAGCGCGCGGCCGCGATGGCGCCGGTGATGAACGTGGTCGCGCCCAGCGCGAGCGCGGTCTGCCCGCCGTAGGCCTGCACGATGCCCGCCGCCTGGCTCATGACCGTCAGCCCGGCGGCGGCGGCGAGGAAGAATACGGCGGAAAGCCGCAGGAAAACCGGCCACTGCGGGTCGTGCACAGGCGCCGGCGCGGTGCGCGCCGGCCGCAAATCGATCGCGGCGTGGCGCAGCAGCGCCGCGGCACAGGCGCTGGCCGCCAGCACCACCGCCGCGAGTGCGGCCAGCGTCGGCCGCATTCCGAAGGCGCCGATCGACCAGCCGAAGACCGGCGCGCCGACCATGGCGCCGAGCGGATACAGGCTGACCACGTAGCCGTTGATCGCGCCGCTCGATCCCACGAGCACCGCATTCACGCTCTGCTGCATCATGGTGAAGGCAACTCCGGCGCCCAGTCCGAACAAGACCCCGTAGCCCAGCACGACCTGGGCGTAGCTCTCGGCCGATGCGGTCAGCGCGAGCCCCGCGGCGCTGCAGGCGCCGCAGGCGAGCGCCAGCGCGGCCGGCCGCAGGGCGCGGTACAGCCGCGGCGCGAGATTCATGCCGAGCGTCAGGGTGATGGTGGCCAACGCGAAGACCAGGCTCATCTGCGCGCGGCCGATGCCGAGCAAGGCCTCCATCGGCTTGAGGAAAACGCTGAAGGCGTAGATCGTGCCGAACGGCAGGTTGAGCACGGTCGCCGCGGCAAGCGCGACCGCCGTGCGCCGCGCGGGGGTCAACGCCGACCCGAAGGCGACCTGAGCATGGCGGATTCCAGGCTAGACTCGCCCCGCGACGGGCGCACCGAGTTGGCCCGCTTCAGGCAACGCCAGCCCCTTCGCCGAACCAGCGGCCGCGTCCCGGCCACCGCGCCACTAGATCGACGAACAGCGGATCGATGCTGTTCGGGTCGGCCGCGACCTCGCGCGCGAGTTGCCCTGGTTCGTCGTTGTAGGCAAGTAGCCCAAGGTCCGTCATCCGCATCGGATAGACGATGCCGTCGAGGTGGTCGCATTCGTGCTGCAGCAGCGCTGCCCACGAACTGTGTGCGTCATGGGACACCGTCCCGCCCTCGAGCGTCTCGTAACTGATTGCGATGCGCGGATGGCGCGGTACCTTGCCGTGCAGTCCCGGAATTGACAGGCAGCGCTCCCACACTGGCGTCTTGTCCGCGGTCTTGGGTGTGATCACCGGGTTAACCATCACGGTCCAGGGGCGCGGCTCGATTCCCGAGCCCTTGGGGATGCGCGCGGCGATCATACGGTAGACCACCACGCGCCTGCTGTCGAACACCTGCGGCGCGGCGAGGCCGCTCGCGCCAATGTCCTCGAGCGTCTCGATCATATCGGCGGCGAGGCGGCGGATCTCCGGCGCAGTCGGGTCCGCGACCGGCGCCGCGACCTGCGCCAGCACTGGATTGCCCATTTTGGCGATGCGTAATACGGCCATGCCTGTCCTCTCGTTCCGAGGCCGCTATTTTGTAGCAGATCGAGTGGGTGCGAATGTCGGCTCTGGGTCGGAAGCCGACTTCCGATTACTTTTCGCTTCAGTGCGGCAGAAGATCCTCAACTTGAGCCGAATCGTGTCATCGGCGCACTGTAGCAGGGCCTGAATCATCGGCCACCGACAGCCTCGCCCAATGGGGCTTATGTCATCTTGCGAGCTATTGGTAAGAAATAAGGGAAGATATGCATTGATTCCACCCACCCGTATCGGAGCCTCTCCATGATCGGCGAACCTGTTGCCCTGACCATCCGTCGCAACTTCGAGCGTCCCGCGGCGCAACTGCTGCGCGCCTATCGCGGCGCGCCTACCGGCTTCGTCACCGATTCGCACAACGGCCAGGGCTGCCTGGACTACCGCATCAAGCCGATCGACCCGTCGATGACGGTATGCGGGCCGGCGCTCACCTGCTACTGCTCGCCCACCGACAACCTGGCGGCAATGGCGGCGCTGGACTTCGCGAAGAAGGGCGATGTGATCGTCATCGCCGCAAGGAACGACCAGACCGCCGCGGTGATCGGCGACCGCTGGGCGATGTGGGCGAAAAAGGTCGGAGTGGCCGGCATCGTCTGCGACGGTCTGGTGCGCGACATCGTCGGCCTGCTCCAGGTCGGCATTCCGGTGTTCGCGCGTGGGCTCGCGCCCAATTCCGGCTTCAAGCACGGGCCCGGCGAGATCAACACGCGGGTCTCGTGCGGCGGCATCGCCGTCGACCCCGGCGACATCGTCGTCGGCGACCGCGACGGCGTGGTGGTGGTGCCGCGCGCCGACGCCGGTACGGTCGCCGCGCGCCTGGCCGAGGTGCGCAAGAAGGAGGTCGCGCTCGACGCCGCGGTGCGTCGCGCGAGCTCGATGCAGTTCTGGAACGAGGCCGAAACCCGGGCGCGCGGCGGCGTGCGCTACCTTGACTAGAGTGGGCTCGATGGCCTGGCTGGCGGCAACGGGCGGCGGCAGGCCTGCCGGGAGCGTGCGATGAGCTTCGAACGCGCGCTAAATGTGTTCGACCTCGAGCGGATGGCCAAGCGCCGCCTGCCTGCGGGAGTGTTCGGCTTCATTTCCGGCGGCGCGCAGGACGACCGCACGCGCGACAACAACCGCGCGGCGCTCGATCGCCTGCGCTTCAAGCCGCGCGGCCTGGTCGACATCGCCGGGCGCGGCCAGGACGTGACCGTGTTCGGCCATCGTTTCGCCAGCCCGTTTGGCATCGCACCGATGGGAATTTCCGGTATCGCGCGCTTCGAGGCCGACATCGCAATGGCGCGGGCGGCCGCGCGCATGAACGTGCCGTACGTGCTGTCGAACATGTCGACGGTGCCGATGGAGGCGGTGGCGCGGTCGTGCGACAGCGTCAAGTGGTTGCAGGCGTACCTGCCGGCCGACCGGGAACGCGCCGTCCGCTTCGTGGCGCGGGCGGCCGCCGCCGGATTCCAGGCGCTGCTGGTCACCATCGATGTGCCGGTCGGCGCCAACCGTGAGAACAACCTGCGCTCCGGCTTCACGCTGCCGCTGCACGTGACGCCGCGGGTGATCGCCGACGGGCTTCTCCACCCGCGCTGGCTCACTGGTGTGCTCCTGCGTACGCTCGCCGCCACCGGCGTGCCGCGGCTGGAGAATTCAGCCGCGCACGACCGGCCGAGCATCCTGGCTGCGCAGAACGCCGATTTGCGCGCCGGTGGCGCGACCATCGACTGGGCGTTCATGCGCTGGCTGCGCGAAGAGTGGCGGCTGCCGCTGCTCATCAAGGGCGTGCTGCACGAAGCCGACGCGCGCGAAGCCGTCGCGTGCGGGCTCGATGGGGTGGTGGTGTCGAATCATGGCGGGCGCCAGCTCGACGGCGCGGCCGCGCCGGTCGAAGTGCTGCCGGAGATCGTCGCCGCCGCCGGCGGCCGGCTCACCGTCATCGCCGACAGCGGGTTTCGACGCGGCGGCGACATTCTCAAGGGTCTTGCGCTCGGCGCGCAGCTCGTGCTGTGCGGCCGGCCGTTTCTTTATGGCGCGGCGCTCGGCGGCGAGGCCGGGGTGGCGCATGCGCTGCAGCTGCTCAAGGCCGAGGTCGACCGCGACCTCGCCTTGCTGGGCGCAACCGGCATCGCCGATCTGGCGTCCGCTGACCTTCTTGGCGCGCTCGCGAAGGCGCTTCCAGACGGAGCGGCCGCGCCATGAACCTTGATCCGGGCGTCGCCCGCCGCGTCCTCATCTACTCATCGACGGGCCATGCCCTGATGCACATGATGACGGCGTTCTACGCCGTCATCGTGCTGACGCTCGCGGTCGAATGGAAGCTGCCGGCCGAGCAATTGCTTGCCCTGTATGCGCCCGCCACCGTTCTGCTCGGCGTCATGTCGCTGCCAGCGGGCTGGGCGTCCGACCGCTTCGGCGCGCCCGCCATGATGGTGCTGATGTTCCTCGGGCTCGGCCTGTCCTCGATCGCATGTGGCCTGGTGCCGGCAGGCGACGCCTGGCTGCTGTCGGCCGGCCTCTGCGGCATCGGCGTTTTCGGCGCGATCTACCATTCGTGCGGCATCGGCTGGATCATCCGCACCGCCAGGGAGCAAGGTCATGCGATGGGCGTGAACGGCCTGTGGGGGTCGGCCGGCCTCGCGCTCTATGGCGTCGTGCCGGCCGTGCTGATCACGCTCGCCTCGTGGCGCGCGGCCTTTATCGCTCCCGGCATCGTCTGCATCACTCTCGGACTGATGCTCTGGGTCGACCTCGTCCGCCGCCGCGTCGGCGACCGGCCGATGCCCGCGCGAGCAGGCGTTCAGCCGGGCAGGCGCGAGTTCTGGCGCGTCTTCTCTGTGCTTTCCGTCACCATGGCGCTGGGAGGCGTCATCTGGCAGGCGGTCATGTTCGGCGCGGCGCTGGTGTTCGAGAAGCACGTCCCAAACGTTCTGCTGCTCGGCCTCGCCGCCTCCATGATCTACGTCGTCTCCGGCCTGGCGCAGTACGCTCTCGGCCGGCGCATCATAGACCGCTATCCGCTCAAGACGACGTACGTCGTCGCTTCGGCCCTGCAGATCGGAGCCATGCTGGCGCTGGCGGCGGGCGACGTCTGGCTGGCACTCGCAGGCGCGATCTTGTCGGCGGTGTTCTCGTCGGCCTCGGGGCCGGTCGAGAACATACTGATCGCGCGCTACACGCCGAGCCGCTACCACGGCCTCGGCTTCGGCGCGAAGTTCGTCGTGGCCTTCGGTGCAGCACCGCTCGCCATCCTGGCGATGGCCTGGGTCCGCGAGACGACCGGAAGTCTCGATCTTTTCTTCCTCGGCCTCGCCGGCGTCGCCACGGTCACCGCGGCCGTGGCGCTGCTGCTGCCCTCGAGCGATCTCGCGCGGGACGCAAGCGCGGCGTCCTTGCCTGTTGCAGCGGAGTAACGGCGATTCACCGCCCCCTCAGGTCGCCGGCCCAGGAGCCGACGATGCCGCCGCCCACGATGCGATGCGATGCGTGTCGTGGTCGAAGGTCAGCTTGCTGAAGCCCTCGTCGCGGGCGTTGGCGATGGCGCGCGCTGAGGCGGCCCACGGAAATTTCATCCGTCCCTGGCCGCGCTGCATCGCATGATTTGCCCGTTCTCCCGCTCCCCGGTGCCGATTTGAATGTCGGCTTCGGGTCGGAAGCCGTCGTTAGACCGCAAGTTCGCCGCACCGCAACGAAAACCCATTCGATTGGTCGGTATGACGGCTACCGGCCAAGAGCCGACATGGCGCAGCCGTCCTAGCGCAGCCTGAATCAATGCGGTGCCAGTCGGAATAATCGGCGCCCGAACGCTGTGTCTATTCGCGTGTGTTGTTTTGCGGTATTTTGTGTCCGCAGTCGTTTGGCTGCGACCCCTTGCATGCGGTCCAAACCATTACCCCGAGGATTACCGTCATGACGTCAATCAAGAAAGCATCGGCGGTGGCACTGGCCATCGCTGCGGCGTTCGGCATAGCGGCCTGTGCATCACCAGGGAGTCTGCAATCCGAAATGAGCTTTTTTATCACCAGTGTTGGCAGCGGCAAGGGGGCGAATCTGGGCGGACTGGCCGGCGCCGACAAGCACTGCGAAGCGCTGGCGCAGGCGGCGGGCGCCGGCAACCGCACCTGGCGCGCGTACCTCAGCACCAAGTCCCCGGCGTGGAATCAGCCCGGTGCGGTCGATGCGCGCGACCGCATTGGCACGGGCCCCTGGCAGAACGCCAAGGGCGTGGTCATCGCGCGCAACGTTGACGACCTGCATTCCCCAAACAACAACCTGAACAAGGAAACCGCGCTTGATGAAAAGGGGCAGCCGGTGAACGACCGCACCAAGTCGCCCAACAAGCACGACATCCTGACGGGCTCGCGGCCTGACGGCACGGCGTTTTCCGGTGGCGATCCCGACACGACCTGCAGCAACTGGACCAATGGCGGTACGGGCGGCGCAGCGATGATCGGGCACTTCGACCGCGGTAGCGTCGTGCCTTCTTCCTGGGGCACTTCCTGGAATTCTTCACATCTAACAGCAGGGTGCGACCAGGCAAGCCTGCCTAAGACCGGCGGCGCCGGATTGTTCTACTGCTTCGCCGCAAAGTAACGGCGTGCAGCCGCGCGCTTGATCAGAGCGGCGCGGTGCGCGTTGCGGCCAGCCACGGCCACTTCAGATCGAAGCGGCGGCCGTGGAGGAAATCGCTGAGCCAGGTTTTCTGCACCCAGTAGTGAAACGTCAGGAAAGCCACAGCCGCAGTGAAGCTGCAGACCAGCAGGAACTTGAGCCCGGCTGGCAAATCGAACTGCACCAGCCACCAGCCAGCGAGGCATACCAGGGGCATGTGCACGAGGAACATCCAGTAGGAAGACTGCGATACATACACGATCCAGGGAGAGTCCCGGTCGAAGAAACGTTGCGCGCCTCCCAGGAACAGGAAGACAAGTACCCAGGTGCACAGGCCGTTCGCGAGCACCGCGCCCAGATGCAGCGTGAAACTGGTTCCGCGCACGCCGTTGTCGAGGCCGCTCGCATAGATGGTCAGGGGAAACAGGAAACCCGCGAGCAGGCCCCACGCGGGAATCCGTCGCGCCAGCACCTGCAGCACATCGCGGTAGTGATGGAAGAAATAGCCGAGCACGAAGAATGAACCGTAGTAGACGAGCGAGGGCAGGTGAGGCGTGAAGTAGATGAATCCCTCATGCACCTGGCCACCGTGGTACGGCCACAGCG
>CAZTSJ010000315.1:0-8448 GCA_964616875.1 uncultured Bordetella sp.
GCGCACCAGCTTTTCGGTATGCGCCATCATGTACTCGCAATCCTCGTAGGCGCAGTACCACTCCAGCATCGTGAATTCGGGGTTGTGGCGCGTGGAAATGCCTTCGTTCCTGAAATTGCGGTTGATCTCGTAGACGCGCTCCATCCCGCCCACCACCAGGCGCTTGAGGTACAGCTCGGGCGCGATGCGCAGGAACATGTCCATGTCCAGCGCGTGGTGGTGCGTCTTGAAGGGCCGCGCCACGGCGCCGCCCGGGATCGGCTGCATCATCGGCGTCTCGACTTCGAGGTAGCCGTCGGCGCCCATCGCCGCGCGAATCGCCTGAATTATTTCTATTCTTTTATGAAAAACATCCCTGGTTTTATCTGAAACAATCAGATCGACGTAGCGCTGGCGGTATTTCATCTCCTGGTCGGCGATGCCGTGGAACTTCTCCGGCAGCGGCCGCAGCGCCTTGGCGAGCAGCCGCAGGCTCGAGGCATGAATCGTCAGTTCGCCGGTCTTGGTTTTGAAAATCGTGCCGGAGGCACCAACGATGTCGCCCAGATCCCAATGCTTGAAGTCTGCGTAGTTAGTTACTTCATTGGAAACATAAATCTGCATGCGGCCCGACTGGTCCTGCAGCGTGGCGAAGCTCGCCTTGCCCATGACGCGCTTGAGCACCATTCTTCCGGCGACCGTGGCGGGGATTTTCTCTTTCTCCAGATCTTCCTTTGTCTTTACTCCGTGGAGCTTGGAAAGACTCCCTGCAAAATCGGCACGGCGAAAATCGTTCGGGTAAGCAATGCCTGCGGCGCGCATCGCTTTGAGTTTTTCACGCCGTTCCTCGATCAGCTTGTTTTCATCTTCCATTTTGTTTCATTTTCCTATACGCCCTGTTTGAGGCTGGCGGTGATGAAATCGTCCAGGTCGCCGTCGAGTACCTGCTGCGTCGCGCCTTTCTCGACGCCGGTACGCAGGTCCTTGATGCGCGACTGGTCCAGCACGTAGGAGCGGATCTGGTGCCCCCACTCGATGTCGGTCTTCGAGGCTTCCAACTTGCTCTGCTCGCCCTTCAGCTTGCGCAGCTCGAGCTCGTAGAGGCGGGATTTCAGCATCGCCATGCATTCGGCGCGGTTGCGATGCTGCGAGCGGTCGTTCTGGCTCTGCACCACGATATTGGTCGGGATGTGGGTGATGCGCACCGCCGACTCGGTCTTGTTGACGTGCTGGCCGCCGGCGCCCGAGGCGCGATAGACATCGACGCGCAGGTCGGCCGGGTTGATCTCCACTTCGATGGATTCGTCAACCTCGGGATAGGCGAAGACGTTGGCGAACGAGGTGTGGCGGCGCGCGTTCGCGTCGAAGGGCGACTTGCGCACCAGGCGGTGCACGCCGTTCTCGCTGCGCAGGTGCCCGTAGGCGTACTCGCCGACGATCTTGAGGGTCGCGCTCTTGATGCCCGCCACTTCGCCGTCGGACTGCTCCAGGATCTCCGCGCGGAAGCCCTTCCGGTCGCAGTACTTGAGGTACATCCGGACCAACATCGCGGCCCAGTCCTGCGCCTCGGTGCCCCCGGCCCCGGCCTGGATGTCCATGAAGCAGCTGTTGGGGTCGAGCGGATTGGAGAACATGCGGCGAAACTCGAGAGCCGCGACCTCGCTTTTCAGCTTTTCCGTATCGGCAGAAACACTCAGCAGCGTCGCCTCGTCGCCCTCGGCGCGCGCCAGCTCGAACAGTTCGCTGGTGTCGGCGATGCCGCCGCCGACGCGCTTGAGCGTCCCGACGACCGCCTCGAGGGCTTTCTTTTCCCTGCCGATTTCCTGCGCGCGCTTCTGGTTTTCCCAGAGCTTGGGGTCTTCCTGCTCGCGGTTCAGCGCCGCGAGGCGCTTTTCCTTCGCCTCGAAGTCAAAGATACCTCCGCAGCTCGGCCGACTGCGTCTGCAGCCCGGCGAGTGTCGAAGCAATCTGGTTGATGCGCTCTGCCTCCATGGGGCGCGAATTATACCCGCCGCCCGGTGTATTCCTCGTCGATCTTGTCGTCGAAAAACGCGGTTGGGTTGGGCGCCGCCATGAAGCGGCGGTAAACCTCGGGGTAGACCTTCGGGTACTGGTACACCTGTCCGTTCGAGAGCTCGACTTCCAGCGTCATGGTTTTTTCGTCGTAGCCGACCGAGCGCAGCTTCGAGGAATTGACGCGCCTGCGTTCCATCTATTTTGCGAGCGCCGCCGTCCAGGGCGCCTTGGCGCCTGCGCTTTCGACGGTTCCTTCGATGTTTCCTGCCTTGACCATGCCGGAGAATTCATAGGTCTTGCCACCGATGGATGTCCGGAATTCGATGGACTCGCCATGCATTGCGCCTTCGTCGACGGGCACGTCTTTGCCGCCAATCCGCAACGTGCCCCTTACGCGCGTAACCATGTGGGTGGTGAGCCTGATCGGAACTGGTTCCTTGCTGATGGCGGCCGGAAATTTTGCGCTCCAGTTTCCGGCCACCTTGGCCGGAACCTTGTACAGAAAAATCAGCGTCGTCGTGACTCCGCTGATCGCAACCTTGTCTTCTAGGTCCATGCGCAACGTCTTCTCGGATTGCCAGTCCGCAAGGCCATAGTCGTGAGAAATGATCCTGGCTCCGGGCCGAAGCTCGGTGAGCAGCTTGTCCTTGAGCATGTTCACCGTGTGCGGCAGCAGGTACATGGTGAGCACGGTGGCCTGCGAAATGTCGGTCTTGAACAGGTCCTGGTTCATGAACTTCACCCGGTCGGCGATGCCTTGCTGTTTCGCCGCTTCGTTTGATGCGCGTACCAGGTCGTTCTTGATCTCGACGCCGAAGCCGCGCGCGCCGAATACCTTGGCCGCGGTGAGCACGATGCGCCCGTCGCCCGAGCCCAGGTCGATGACGAAATCCTTCGGGCCCACTTCGGCCAGCGTCAGCATGTCGGACACCACGCTGGTGAGCGAAGGTACGTAGGGACCAGCGTCGACCGGGGCCGGGTCGGCGGCGTGCAGGGTGGCAAGAGGCGCGAGGAGCAGCGCGGCGGCGAGCGGTGCGCGAAGGTTCATGTCGGTTGGTGATGTTCCAGGTTGAGTTGGACCGTTTTGAGGCCGTTGAATTCGTTGACGCTGAGGCGGTAGGCAGCGCGAACCCGCGCGGGCATGGATTCCAGTGAGTTGAAGCGCATTGCTGCTAGCCTCAGCCCATCCTTGCGCAAGCGCAGCTTCATGTGACGCTCGCCGACGACGCGCTGGCTTTCGACTGCGAATGTATCGCAGAAGAGGGGTGGCGGACAGCCCTGGCCCCAGATCTGCGCTTCCAGCATCTGCGCCACTTCCAGCGAATGGTAAGCCGGTTCGAGCTCGCCGTCGGTCTCGACGACGCGCAGGCGCGCTGCCTCGGGGAGGAGTTCACTTGCCGCCTGTTCGAAGGTTTGTTTGAATTTCTCCAGGTTTTTCTCTTCAATCGTCAGGCCGGCGGCTTGAGCATGGCCGCCGAAGCGCAGCATCAAGCCGGGCGCGCGCTTGGAAACCAGGTCGAGCGCGTCACGCAGGTGGAAGCCCGGGATGGAACGGCCCGAGCCGCGCAATTCATTTGAATTTGATCTTGCAAAACAAACCACGGGCCTGTGAATGCGTTCCCTCACGCGCGACGCAATCAGGCCCACCACGCCCTGGTGCCAACCCGGCTGGAACAGCGTGAGCGACGCGCCCGGGGATTCCTGGAGGCTGTCCAGCGCGGCGTTCGCCTCGTCGAGCATGACGCCTTCGATTTTGCGCCGCTCGCGGTTCAGGCGGTCGAGCTCCTGCGCGCAATTGGCCGCGCGCGCCTCGTCGTCGGTGATCAGGCATTCGATGCCCAGGCCCATGTCGGCGAGCCTGCCGGCGGCATTCAGCCGCGGGCCGAGGATGAAGCCCAGGTCGTAGCAGTTGGCGCGGGCCGTATCGCGTCCTCCGGCGCGTGCGAGCGCGCCGAGTCCCGCCTTGCCTTTGCCAGCGCGCAGGCGCTTCAAGCCCTGCGCGACCAGGATCCGGTTGTTCGCATCCAGCGGCACCACGTCCGCGACGGTACCCAGCGCGACGAGGTCGGTGAGCGCGGCAAGATTGGGTTCGGTTTTATTCTCGAATGCCTTTCGATTTCTCAGTTCGGACCTTAAAGCCAGCATCACGTAGAACATCACGCCGACGCCTGCGATCGCCTTGGAGGCGAAACCGCAGCCGGCCTGGTTCGGATTCACGATGCATGCGGCATCGGGCAGGCGGTCCCCGGGCAGGTGGTGATCGGTGATCAGCGTGCCGATGCCCAGGCTATTCACGCGCGCCACGCCCTCGACGCTGGCGATGCCGTTGTCCACGGTGATCAGCAGGTCGGGCTTGCGCCGGGCGGCGATGTCGACCAGCTCCGGCGTCAGGCCGTAGCCCAGTTCCATGCGGTTGGGAACGAGGTAGTCGACCCGCGCGCCGAAGCTGCGCAGCGCGCGCATGCCCACCGCGCAGGCGGTGGCGCCGTCGGCGTCGTAGTCGGCGATGATGAGCAGTTTTTTCTGCTGCTCGATCGCATCGGCGAGCAATTGCGCGGCGCGGCCGGCGTTGGTGAGTTCGGCGGGCGGGATGAGCTGCGAGAAATCCTGCTCGAGCTGGTCCTTCGACGCGATGCGCCGCGCCGCGTAGAGCCGCGCGAGCAGCGGATGCACGCCCGATTCGACCAGCCGGTGGCGATCGGCCTCGGCGTAGCGGCGCGCGACGATCTTCATGCCTGAGCTATCTCGTATTCGGCGAGTGGCCGCCGCCGGCGCCAGAAACGGCGCAGGTCGCCGCGCACGGTCTCGAAGGCGGCGGCGGCTTCGGGCACATGGATGGTCAGCATGCCGACGCGGCCCGTCTTGAGCGCCGCCAGCAGCGGCGCCAGCCATTTCTGTTCGAGTTCCTGCAGCCGGCGCGAGAGCGCATCGAGGTCGCCCAGCGCCTGCGCAGCGCGCAGATCATCCAACACCAGCAGATGGCGCCCGTCCTCTGGCGCGCGCCCGAGCCATTCGGCAGCACCTGCGCCTGGCGCGCGATGGCGGATGCCGGCGCTGCGCGCCAGCCCGGTCGCCACGGCATCGTTCGCGCTCAACGACTGCCAGGGCCCGCTTGCCGCCGGAAGTTTTCCCGCGCCCCACAGCCAGAGACTGTTGATCACCGGTTCGCCGCGCCGCTCGCGCGCCGTGTTCACAGGGTGCTCGTACAGCGCCATCTGCAATTCCGTCAGCAGCGGGTGCCAAGCCTTGGGCGGCAAGTGTGGATCGATGTTCGCGCCCGCCAGGGCGATGGGTGGTCGTGCGGCGATGCCGCTTCCCGCCTCGGCTTCAAGCCGCAGGCACCACTGATCGGGCCGCACCGCATGCAGCTGGAATTTGCCCGCAAGCAGCGGCGCGAGCGAGTCCGCCAATGCCCCTGCTTCGTCTGCGCTCAGCATAAACGCCGGGCTGGGCACCAGCAGCACGCGGTCGCGCTCGGCGCGCAAATGGACCGGATCGGCGCGCAGCCAGTGCCCTGCGCCGGGGCCCAGGCCATGCGCGAGGGCGGTGAGGGCGCCCGCGGGAACCGGAACACTTTCGCCTGGCAATTGCGCCAGGCCGAATGCCCGCGCCAGCCAGGTCTCGAGATCTCCGGCGATGGCCTCGCTGCGGCGCCCGCGCGCAAGGAGCAGCTCCAGCTCGGGCAGCGACGCCGGCGGCAGGCCCTGCGCCGGGAAGAGCGCCGGCACGACGAGTTCGAGGTGCATCAGTGCCTGCGCGCTGGAATCCGCGTGCCAAGTTCGACCACCCTGGCGCGGCCGGCCGAAAGATGGCGCGCAAGAATCTTGTACTGGTCGAGGTCGAAGCGCAGTCGGGTTTGTCCGGCGAATCGTGCCTCGAGCAATTCGCCGACGCCGCCTTCCGAGTTCGCGGTCCCGAGCAGGCACCAGTTGTCCACCACGTGCACCTCGGTGGCTTCGCGTTCGCTGTCCTCCTCGACGATGCCGATCGGCCCCCGCCACGGCCAGGCGGAGGTCTTGAGTCCGGCAAGCGCGGCCGCGGCGCGCGCCTGATGAACATGAACGCTCTCCACTCCAGCGCAGGCGCCGGCACAGCGCTTGATCTGGTGGCGGAAACAGGCGCTGGGCTGGCCACCGCGGCCGCCGCGCTCGAAGCCGAGCGTGCGCAGGCACAGGCGGTGCTCATCCGCCAGGCCGCGCAAAGCGTCCAGGGCGGCGCGCTTCGAGCGGAACACGCCGCAGAGGGATGCAATGGTTTGAGAATTGATTTGCTCTGCGCTTACAAGTTGAAAGCCTTTAACGGTAGGGGCAAAACCGCACAAATCGTTCGTACGCCTCAGTTGCCTGTTGAAAGCGGGCAGCAACTCCTTCACCAGTGCCGCCTCCCGCAGCAACGCGCCAAGCTCGCCGCAGCTGCGGCGCCACTCGATGCGCCGGATCTCGCGCGCGATCTGCGCCTCGCGCGGGGAGTGCACGTCGGCCGAGAAGTGCTGCAGCACGCGGCTGCGCATCGCGACGCTCTTGCCGATGTAGAGCGGCACGTCGTTCTCGCCATAGAAGAGGTAGACGCCGGGCGCCTCCGGAATCGCGTCCACGACTGCGCGCTCGATGTGGGCGGGCAGGGCTGGTAGCCGCGATAGCTGCTGCACCGCGCTTTGCAGCTGCTCGGCGCCGCGTTCCTCGGCCGCTACGCGCAGGAACTGCCACACCGCGCGCGCATCGCCGAGCGCGCGGTGGCGCGCGTCGCACTGCAGGTGGTGGCGGTCGATCAGGCTGTCGAGGTTATGGCGCGCGTGCCCGGGATACAGGCGGCGCGAGAGCTTGACCGTGCACAGCGTGCGCGCCTGGAAGTGCAGGCCCGCGCGCTCGAAGGCATGGCGCAGGAAGCCGTAGTCGAAGCGCGCGTTGTGCGCGACGAAGACGCGCCCCTGCAGCCGCTCGTAGAGGCCCTCGGCGAGGGCGTCAAATTCGGGCGCATCCGCCACCATCGCGTTGGTGATGCCCGTGAGCGCCTGGATGGCGGGCGGAATCGAAGTGCCCGGGTTCACCAGCGTGGACCACTCCGAGACGATTTCGCCGTCCTCCACTTCGAGCACCGCGATTTCCGTCACGCGGTCCCAGGCCGGGTGGGCGCCGGTGGTCTCCAGGTCGACGATCGCGAGCGGCGCGTCGAATAGCGGCTTCATCGCAGGTGGGTATATATCCAGTAGCTGCAATCTACCGCAAAATCGGGTGGTGTCTCAGTTCGAGTGTCCGCTTTCGGCCAAACGGTCACTCGGGGTGCCTCAACGCTGGCGGTGAGTTGCGCCCTATAGCTGGAGCAACGCAGGGGCGGAAGCTATCGGACCTCGGCTCCAATGCCTGGTCGGATCCAGTATTTGCTCCTGCACCCTTTTCCTTTCTTCTCCTTACCGTGAGAAGGTGTATATCGCACTGTAGGCGGACCGGCCGCTTTGGTCCGTAAAGCGCGTCAGTAGCTGGACCCTCAGCTTGTTCCATTCCGTAGGGTCGATAACCAGAATCGATTCCGAGAATGAGGTCTTGAAAACGGCCATGAGCGTTTGGGCATTGCTCGGCAGAGCAGACCTCACGTTCGAGGCGAACGAGGTGGCGTCGACGATTTTCCAATCGCAATCGGTGGGATGACATTTGCCCCATGCGTGGACTTTCACTTGATCACCGATGAGGCTGACGTCCAGGGCCGTGAGCCCGCCCGTATTGGGGTCAACGTTTTGCCACTTCCCCTCGAACTCGCCAATGGCAGCGTAAGTCGAATTGGACAAGGCAATCAGGAGGATTCCGACAGCACGTTTAAGTCGCAACTGATTCATCGGTCATGCTCCATTCTTGTTGACCTAGCCCCGGGTCACTCTACGTCTCAATGTCCGCATTGGGTCGAAAGCGGCCGCTCAATTGCTTGTTCGCCGCACTGCAATGAAAAATCGGCAGATTGCCCCGAGTGTCCGCTTTCGGCCAGGAGCGGTCACTCGCGATCCTACTGAATTACCTCGGTCGCCCTGAGGAGCATCGACTGCGGAATTGTCAGTCCGAGCGCCTTGGCGGTTTTCAGGTTGATCGCCAGCTCGAACCGGGTCGGCTGCTCGACCGGCAGGTCCGCCGGCTTGGCACCCTTCAGGATCTTGTCCACGTACGCGGCGGCGCGGCGGGCCGTGTCGCGCAGATCGGCCCCGTAGGCCAACAGGCCGCCCGCCTCCACGTACTCCTTCACCGGATAGATCGCCGGCAAGCGATGCTCGGCCGACAGCTGCACGAGCCGCGCCCGATGCGCGAAGTGCATCGCGCCGCCAAGGACGAAGATGGCGCCTGCATTGCGTTTGATCGCCGCCGCGTAGGCGTCGGCGAACTCCTCCGGCGCGCGCGCTTCCACGACCTGAAGCTGAACCTTCAGGGTTCGGGCCGCAAGCTCCAGCAGTTTCAGATCGAGCGCGTGTTG
>CAZTSJ010000316.1:0-3411 GCA_964616875.1 uncultured Bordetella sp.
CCTCAACTCGTTCCGCTTCATGGAGCAGGCGATCGAATACGAAGCCAGGCGCCAGATCGGGGTTCTCGAGCGCGGCGGCGCGATCGAGCAGCAGACGCGGTTGTACGACGCAGACAAAAATGAAACCCGCTCCATGCGCTCGAAGGAAGACGCGCAGGACTACCGCTATTTTCCCGACCCCGATCTACTCCCGCTGGTGATTTCCGAGGCGGACATCGCGCGCATCAAGTCGCAGATGCCAGAATTGCCTGAAACAAAACGGCTGGAATTGGTCGCCTGCGGAATTCCCGCGGCACAAGCCAGTCAGCTGACTTCGAGCATCGAACTGAGCAACTATGCCTTTGCAGCGATCAAAAAGGCGCCGAAGGGCAGTGCTATCACCATAGCGAACTGGATCACGGGCCCGCTCAGCTCGAAACTGAACGATGAAAATCTTGAAATATCGCAAAGCAAAGTCAGCCCGGATCAACTCACGGCATTGGTGGCCCGGGTTGCCGATGGGACCATTTCTGCACGAACGGCAACAGGCGAGGTTCTGGCTGCAATGTGGGCGGGGGAGGGTCCTCCCGACGCAATCATCGAGAAGCGCGGTCTGAAGCAAATCTCAGACTCGGGTGAGATCGGCAAGATCGTGGATGAGGTGCTGGCGGCGAACGCGAAGCAGGTGGAGGATTTCCGCGCCGGCAGGGAGAAGGCCTTCAACTCGCTCGTCGGGCAGGTCATGAAGCGCAGCCAGGGCAAGGCGAACCCGGCGCAGGTGAACGAGATCCTGCGGCGCAAGCTCGCGCGCTAGGCTACTTGCCGCCCTTGGTCAACTCCGCGTAGCGTTTCTTGTCGGTGTCGTAACGCGCGTTGATCTTGGAGACATCCCGCTTCTTAGCCGTCAGCAGGTCTTCCTGCGTCTTGATGTCGAATTCCAGGTTGCGAAGGTCATCGGCGCGCCCGGCTGGTGGCTGACTCTTGCCGGCTTTGAGGTCGACTTCCTTTTTCAGTTCCTCCTGGCGTTTCTTGAGGCCTGCGATGCGCTGCTCGCTATCCTTTACCGCGGCCTCGTTGTCCTTCAGCGCGCGGGCGCGCGCGTCCTCGATGTCCTTGTCGCTGGTGTAGGTGGCGAGCAGCGCGCGGCTGCGCCGGCCTTCCTCTTTCGATGCCGCCTCGCGCTTCTTGCGCTCCTCGTCGTCTGCCGCTTTCTTCTCGCGCTCGGCGGCAGAGGCCGCCGCATCGAAGCGCTTGGTCACCAGGCCTTGGGCGTTGAGTTGTTCCACCGGCTGGCCCAGGCATTGTGGCGGCACGGTCGAGCCATAGTACTTCTTGCCGTCCTTGCCGACGCAGCGATAGGACTGGGCCTCGGCCGCCATGGGCAGGGCGACGATGGAAATGAGCAGAGCGACGCGCAACATAAATACCCCCGATTACGCTGTTGGTGCGGATTCTAACGCGCCGCAGGCCCGCAAAGTTGACCTGCTAGAATCGGCCGCGCCACCCGGACCCACGCCATGCATTCCGCAGACCAGGCCTTCATCGCCGATACCACCGCCAGGATGCTGCTGGAAGTAAAAGCGGTGCTGTTTTCCGATGACAAGCCGTTTATCTTTACCTCCGGCTGGGCGAGCCCGGTGTACATCGACTGCCGCAAGCTCATCTTCTACCCGCGCATCCGCACGCAGCTGGTGGACTTTGCCGCCGCGACGCTGTCGCGCGATGCCGGCTTCGAGCAGTTCGACGTTATCGCGGGCGGCGAAACCGCCGGCATACCCTACGCGGCCTGGATCGCCGAGCGCTTCGGGCTGCCGATGCAGTACATCCGCAAGAAGCCCAAGGGTTTCGGCCGCAACGCCCAGATCGAGGGCGACATCCGCGAAGGGGCGAGGACCCTGCTGGTGGAGGATCTCACCACCGACGGGCGCTCGAAAATCAACTTCTGCAAGGCGCTGCGCGAAGCCGGCGCGGTGGTCGATCACGTGTTCGTCAACTTCTACTACGACATCTTCCCCGAGTCGAAGAAGACGATGAGCGATCTTGGCGTGCGCCTGCACCACCTCGCGACCTGGTGGGACGTGCTGCGCGTGGTCAAGCAGGGCAGCTACCTGAGCGCCGCGCAGATCGGCGAAGTCGAGAAGTTCCTCAATTCGCCCGCCGAATGGTCCGCGGCGCATGGCGGGGTCTCCAGCTTTCCCTCCGCTTGAAGGTCGTCACCCTCAATGTGAACGGTATCCGCTCGGCCGCGAAGAAGGGACTGTTCCCCTGGCTCGCCGCGCAGAAGTCGGACGTCATCTGCCTGCAGGAAATCAAGGCGCAGGAGGCGGATCTCGCGGGCGGGCCGTTCGGCATCAAGGGCTACGAGCGCCACCTGTATCCGGCCGAAAAGAAGGGCTACGCCGGCGTGGCGCTCTACAGCCGCCACGCGCCGCGGGCCGTGGTCAGGGGATTCGGCGTGCGCGAGTTCGACGCCGAGGGGCGCTGCATCGAAGCGCGCTTCGGCAAGTTCTCGGTAATCTCGCTTTACCTCCCCTCGGGCTCTTCAGGGCCGCACCGCCAGGCTTCGAAATTTCGTTTCCTCGATAAATTTTTCCATCACCTGAAAAAACTTAAAAACAGGGGCCGCGAAATCATCCTGTGCGGCGACTGGAACATCGCCCACCGCGAGATCGACCTCAAGAACTGGCGCTCCAACCGGAAGAATTCCGGTTTCCTGCCCGAGGAGCGCGACTGGCTGACGCAGGTGTTCGACAAGCTGGGTTTCGTCGACGTCTTCCGCCGGCTCAACACCAAACCCGGGCAGTACACCTGGTGGTCGAACCGCGGCCAGGCTTGGGCGAAGAACGTCGGTTGGCGCATCGACTACCAGATCGCGACACCGGGCGTGGCGGCGAGCGCGCGGCGCGAGTCGATCTACCTGAAGCAGCGCTTCAGCGACCACGCGCCGCTGAGCATCGACTACAACTTCAAGCTCTAGGCTGACCCGGGCGCCCCGCGGGCGGGTTGGCGGCCGCGCTTGCCGTTTCGAAGCGCAGCCACCAGCCGCGCGCGCCACGGTACAGGCGCCACAACGACCAGCCGCGCGACAGCCAGACGGCGGCGCGCCGCGGCCGCAGGGCGACGAGCAGCGCCACTCCGGCAACGACGCCGAGCGGATGGCGTTGCGCCAGTTCCCGCGCGCTGCGCGCGGCACGGACCAGGGATGTCGCGAGGGAGGCCGCCGCGTCCGCGGGCGCGAGCAGTGCGTTGATCGTCGCGCGCTCGGATTCAGCGCGCGCCACCAGCCGCGCCCGGCGCTGCGCGAGGGCAAGAAGGCTTTCACGCATCAGGGCTGGCCCAACGAATTGCGGTCGTGCTCTAGCTCGGCCAGCGTCGCGGCAAGGAGCTTGGGCCGCTCGCGCAGGCATTTGCGGGCGACCAGCGCGGCCCCGG
>CAZTSJ010000317.1:0-11252 GCA_964616875.1 uncultured Bordetella sp.
ACAGCGTGTCCGCGCCCGCCGACTTCAGGCGCGTCAGTTGCGGCACCACGTCGACGTCGTTGCCTTCGAACTTCTCGATGCCGGCGGTGGTCATGCCCTTGGCGCTTAGCGCGGCCTTCAGGCCGGCTTCGTTCGACTGGCCCCAGGGGTTGTTGATGAGGATCAGGCCGGGCTTCTTCGCGCTGAAGTTCTTCTGCGCGTACTGCAGCATCGCCTTGTCCACGATCTCGTCCACCGCGGAGACGCGGAAGGCGAAGTTCGGGTTGGTGCCGTTCTGCGTGATCGGCGTGCCGGCGGCCCAGGGGCCCATGAAGGGTACCTTGGCCTCGGTGATCACAGGGATGATGGCGATCGACACCGGCGTGTCCAGGCCGCCGAAGAGCACCGCGACCTTTTCCTTGTGCACCAGCTCGCGCGCGGCGATCACGCCCTTGGCGGGGGTCGCCTCGTCGTCGCGGCGCAGCAGCTCGAACTTGCGGCCGAGCACGCCGCCGCCGGCGTTCAATTCGTCGATCGCGATCTGCAGGCCGCGCGTGATGGCCTCCCCGGCGCGCGCCGACTGGCCCGAGAGGGCGGTGACGAGGCCGATCTTGATCGGTTCCTGCGCCAGCGCGGGTAGCGCCAAGGCAAGGGCGAAGGCGAGGAATGTGCGGCGTGCGGTCATTGCGGTCTCCCTGAAAGCGATCCCGGAAGCTTAGCAGGAGGCGTGCCATGTTAGGCTTTCCGCATGAACGATCCAGTGAAGATTGTCGAGGAGTACCTCCGGCTGCACATGATCCCGGACCCGGACTCGGCGCGTGCGTTTTGCGCCCCGGGGCTGGAAATCCGCTTTACCGGCAACCGCTTGATGCACGATCCGGCCGAGGCCACCGCCTTCAACAAGGCGCGCTACAAGTGGGTCAAGAAGAAGTTCGGCCCGACCCACGTCGTGGCCGGGGGGTCGGCGGCGGAAACCACCGTTTACCAGACCGGCACCCTGTACGGGGAGTGGCTCGACGGCACGCCCTTCGAGGGCAACCGCTACGTCGACCGCTACGTCGTGCGCCACGGCAAGATCGTGCAGATGGAAGTCTGGAACGACAGCGCCGAGTGGCTTTTGGTGCGTGCGGGACTAGCCAAGCCCTGATCTGGTGCATCGCGCGCTGAAAACGCACGGCCGCTACGCGTACTCCGCCATCACACGGCGGCCGGACTACAGCTGGCCGGGCAAGAAGCGCCTTGCGGTCTATCTCGGCTTCAATATCGAGCACTTCGACTTCGGCGCGGGCCTCGGCGCCGCGCTCGGGCCGAAAAGCCCGGAACCCGACGTGCTCAATTATTCCTGGCGCGACTACGGCAACCGCGTCGGCGCCTGGCGCTGCCTGGAACTCTTCGACGATCTCAAGCTGCCCGCCGCGGCGCTCATCAACACCGCGCTCTACGACTACTGCCCCGAATTGATCGAGGCCTGCGTCAAGCGCGGCGACGAACTGGTGGGCCATGGACATACCAACTCGGAACGACAAACTGATCTTTCCGAGGTTGATGAAAAAAAATTGCTGGAAAACTGCAAGAGCAGAATCAAGAGAGAGTCAAAGCAGGACATTTCGGGCTGGCTCAGTCCCTGGATCTCCGAGAGCGCGGTCACACCCGACCTGCTCGTCGAAACCGGCTACCGCTACACCCTCAACTGGTGCCACGACGACCAGCCCGTGAAATTCACTACGCGCTCAGGGAAAACACTCTGGTCGATTCCCTATCCGCAGGAGCTGAACGACATCCCGATGATCGTCGCGCGGCAGATGGATGCCGGCGATTTCGCCGACATGATCGTCGACAATTTCGACGAAATGCTGCGCCAGAGCGCCGCGCAGCCCCTCGTCATGGGCATCGCGCTGCACCCGTACCTCGTCGGCCAGCCCTACCGGCTGCGTCACCTGCGCCGCGCGCTAAAGCACATCGCCGGCGAGCGGAAAAAACTCTGGCTCACCACGCCCGGCGCTATTTGCGGTGTCGTAGACGGAAAATAGCCGTCGTCCCCGCGGCTTTAGGCGGGGACCCAGGTTTTGGAACACCTGCTCCGCCAAGTCACTTCAAGTCTTCCCGCCCGGCAGGAAATCGTCGAGCGGCACGCCAAAGCTGTTGAGCGCCCAGGAGACGAGGTTGTACTGGCCGATGGTGAAGACCACGTCCATCATTTCCTCGGTCGAGTATTTCGCCGCCAGCGCCGCCCAGGTCCGGTCGGAGACCACGGAATTCTCGAACAGGTCGTCGGCCGCCTGCAGCAGCGCCGCGTCGTGCGGGTTCCAGCCCGCACCGGGACCCGCCGCTTTGGGTCCCTCCTTCACGCGTTCGATCTCCGCCTCGGTGATGCCGCCGCGCTTGGCGATCTCCACGTGCTGCGCCCACTCGTATTCGGCCTGGTTGAGCCAGCCGATGCGCAGGATCAGCAGCTCACGCTCGCGTACCGGCAGCGTCTGTTTTTGCAGCACATGGCCGGCGAACACCGTCCAGCGCCGGGTCAGCTTCGGGTGGTTCATCATGACCCGGAAAATATTGAGGTCGCGGCCGCCGATCCGGTTCTTCGCCGCAGTGTCGGCATCCTCGCCGCTTAACGCGGCGAGGTCGCGCATCGCGATGCGCTGCTTGCGCCTGATCACTGTGGCGGTCTCCGGCTGCCGTGCTACTTCAGCAGGCGGATGGTGAACGGATACTTGTAGTCGAATTCGCCGTTGGACACCTTGACCGCCGCCATGATGGTGAGGATCAGGCCGGCAAGGCCGATGGCCAGGGCCAGCGGGATGCCGATCAGCACGAACATCAGCGGAACGCAGATCAGCAGGCCGATCGAAACAGTGATCTGGAAATTGATCGCCTCCTTGCCGTTGCTTTCCACCATGGGCATCTCGCCGCGCTTGATCAGCCAGACGATCAGCGGGCCGAGGATGTTGCCGAACGGGATCAGGAAGCCGGCAAGCGCCGACAGGTGGCAGATCATGGCCCAGTTCTGCTCGTCCTTGGAAACCTGCGGCGCGTCGCTCATTTTTTTCTCCCCCCGGTTTTTTCGAGTACCGCGCAGACCGAAGCCGTATCGTGCCGGGCATGGCCCTGCGCCATTGCGGCATTGTAGACCGCCTTGGTCGCCCGGAAGAGCGGCGCGGGGCTGCCGAGTTTTCGCACGAATTCGCCGATGATCTTCATGTCCTTGCGCCAGGTCTCGTGCGTCACGGTGGCGGGCAGGTACGAGCGCCTTGCCATCAGCGGGCCGCGTACCTGCAGCATGCGCGAGGATCCGGCACCGTCGCCGAGGACCTTCACCGCGAGCGCGGGATCGAGGCCCGACCTGCGCGCCAGGATGACGGCTTCCGCAGCCGAGATGTTGTGGATCGCGACCAGCAGGTTGGCGGCGAATTTCATCCTGGAACCATTACCGAATTTGCCGATGTAGTAGTGGCCGCGCGAGAAACCGTTGAGGACCGGAATCGTCCTGTTGAAAACGGCGCGCTTGCCGCTGCCGAAGACGACCAGGTCCTTGACGCGCGCCTGCGCGCCGGTGCCGCTCAAGGGGCAATCGAGCAGCGTGACGCCGGCGGCGGCCAGGGACCTGCGCGCCGTTTCCTTCACGTCGATCGGCAGCGTGCTGGTCTCAATGACGACCAGCCGGCCTTTCTTTTCTTCAGAAATTTCCTTCACAACACGGGCAAGAGCGAATGCAGACGGCAGCGACGTGATGACAACACTTGCAGAGCGGGCGACTTCAGCTGCGCTCGCCGCGACCTTGCCGCCGGCCTTGCGGTGACGGCGCCGGCAGGCGGCGAGCGGGTCGTAGCCGACGACCTCGAAGCCTGCCCGCAGCAGATTCGCCGCCATGGCGGATCCCATGATGCCCAGCCCCAGCATGCCCACTTTCTGTTTTTTCATGTTCTTAAGCTACCATTCCTGCCGAGGAGACCCAGATGGCCTACCGTGAAACGTTGCCGCGGCGCGGCATCCCGCGTCCGCAGATGATGAAGCGCGTGGCGCGCTTCTCCAGGTTGAAGGGCTTCGACGGCGGCCTGCCCGACAGCAGAATGCCAGGCTGCGAGCGCATCCTGTACAACGTGATCGGCTTCCAGCCGCCGAAAACCGAGCGCGACGGCAAGCAATCGCCGGTGGGCGCCGAGGCTTCGCGCCTCGCGGCGATCAAGATTCAGGAGGGTTTCAACCTGGGCTATTGCCGCGCGCTGCCCGGCAAGGGGCCGATGCTCCACAACCACGACACCAACGAGACCTTCATCGCCATGACGGGCACCTGGCGCGCCAGCTGGCAGAACGAAAAAGGGCGCCTGGAGCATGTGGACCTGAAGCCGCTCGACGTGATTTCGTTCCCGCCCGGCGCCTCGCGCCGCTTCATGAACGTCACCAGGGGGCCGAAGCACAAGCACTCGGTGCTGATGTTCGTCATCGGCGGCGATGCGCCGAGCGCCGAATTCACCCGTGAGTCGATGGACGAACTGGAAAGAAAGGGCGTCTGGCCGCGGCGCAGGGGCAAAGCGAAGCAATGAAGGCAGCCGCGTTCGCGTATCTGAAGCCGGCGAACCTGGCGGAGGCGTTTGCGGCGCTCGTAAATCCCGATGCGAAGGTTCTCGCCGGCGGCCAGAGCCTGATTGCGTCGCTCAACATGCGGCTCTCGTCGCCCGAGCTGCTGGTGGACATCACCGGATTGCCGGGCCTTGCGGAAATAGAGCTTTTGAGCGGTGTTGTGAGAATAGGGGCACTCGTAACGCATGCGCAGATTGAAAAATCAGACCTGGTAAGAAAGCACGTTCCCCTGCTCGCGCAGGCGGTGCCGCACGTCGCCCACGCCGCGATCCGCAACCGCGGCACGATCGGCGGCAGCCTGGCGCTGGCGGACCCGGCGGCGGAATACCCAGCATGCGCAGTTGCTCTCGACGCGGTTTTTTTCATTTCAGGAAGGAAAGGTGAAAGGCAGGTAAAAGCATCCGCATTCTTCAAGGGGCTGTTCGAGACGGACCTGAAGCACGGCGAGCTGTTGATCGCAGTTGAATTTTCGGCCGCGAAAGCGGGCGACAAATCGGTGTTCCTCGAATTGACGCGGCGCCACGGCGACTACGCGATCATCGGCCTTGCCAGGCACAACGAGAGATATGCATTCCTGGGTGTCGGGGACAGGCCTGTTCTTTATTCATTTGAGAAAGATCTTGAGGAAGCAAAAAAGACCCTGAAAACAAATCTCAAACCGTCCCCGGATCTCTACAACTCAACCGCCGCCAAGCTGCACCTGGCCGGCGTCCTGCTGGAACGGGCATGGAACAGGCCTACGACATAACCCTCACGGTCAACGGCACCACGGTGACCCGGAGCGTTCCCGCGCGCCGGCACCTGGTCGATTTTCTGCGCGACGACCTGGAATTGACCGGGTCGCATGCCGGCTGTGAGCACGGCGTGTGCGGCGCCTGCACGCTGCGCGTCAACGGCGAGATCGTGCGCGGTTGCCTGATGCTCGCGGTGCAGGCGAACGGTTGTCGCATAGATACGATCGAAGGGCTCTCCGATTCGAAAGAGATTGCAAAGCTGCAGAAGGCCTTTCACGAGCACAACGCACTGCAATGCGGTTTTTGCACGCCCGGAATGCTTCTTGCCGCGCAAGATTTGATTTTGAAATCAAAAAAACCAACGAGAGAGGAAATCAGAAATCATATTTCCGGCAACTTCTGCCGCTGCACCGGGTACCAGGCCATCGTCGATGCAATCGAAGAGGTGGTGAATGGGCCGCGCTGAACTGCCTCTGCACGCGCCGGGCACCAAGCTGGACCGGGGCTACATCGGCCAGAGCGTGCCGCGGCCCAACGCCAAGCGCCTGCTGCAGGGGCGTGGCGCGTATGTGGACGATTTGAGGTTGCCACGCCTCGCTCACGTGGTTTTCTATAGAAGTCCGCACGCACACGCAAAGATAAAAAAGCTTCAGTTTGAAAAAGCCCTCAAGTGTGCGGGCGTGATAGGGGTTTTTTCGGGAAAAGATATTTCCCAATACTGCACGCCCTGGGTAGGCGTCCTCGCGCACCTGAAAGGCATCAAGTCGCCGCCGCAGCACGCGGTGGCGATCGATCGCGCCTGCTGGCAGGGCGAGGCGGTGGCGGCGGTGGTGGCGGAGACGCGCGCGCAGGCCGAGGACGCGCTCGGACTGATCGAAGTGGAGTGGGAGGAGTTGCCTGCGGTCATTGATATGGAAATTTCTTTAAGTGGAAAAGAAGTAATCCATAAGGAACTGGGCGACAACATCTGCTTTGCGCGAGCGCACGACACGGGCGGCGTGGACGAGGCTTTCGCCCGGGCCGACGTCGTGGTCGAGGAGACCTTCGAGTTCGGGCGCCACACCGGCGTGTGCCTCGAAACGCGCTCCATCCTCGCCGACTACAACGCGGGCGAGCATTCGCTCACGGTGTATCACTCGACGCAGGCGCCGCACATGATGCAGGACATCTTCTCGCGCCACCTCGGCATACCCGAGGCGAGCGTGCGGGTGATCGCGCGCGATGTTGGCGGCTCCTTCGGCATCAAGGTGCACGTCTATCCGGACGAGATGGCGACCGCGGCGCTGTCGGTGATGCTGCGCCGCCCGGTGAAGTTCGTCGCCGACCGGCTGGAATCGTTCGCCACGGACATTCATGCGAGGGAACACAAGGCCAAAATTCGACTGGCGTGCACGAAGCAGGGCGAGATCCTCGCCTTCGACCTCGACGACCTGACCGCGATCGGGCCTTACTCGGTCTATCCGCGCACCAGCGGCATCGAGGGCAACCAGGTCGTCAACCTGACCGGGGGGCCGTACAAGCACCAGCAGTACCGCGCGAAGCTGAACGTGGTGTTCACCAACAAGAACGTCACCTGCCAGTACCGCGCGGTCGGGCATCCGATCGCCGTGGCGCTCACCGAGGGCATCGTCGACAAGGCGGCGGCGAAGCTCGGCATGGATCCGGCGGAATTCCGGCGCAAGAACCTGATCGCGGATGACGCCTATCCGTACACGTTTCCGTCAGGCGTGAAATTCGAGAAGCTTTCGCATCACAAATGTCTGGATAAGCTTTTGAAGTTGATGAATTACAAAGAACTGAGGGAAGAGCAAAGCAAGTTGAGGGCCAAAAGTATTTATCGCGGTATCGGGTTGGCTGCCATGATCGAAGTGACTAACCCGTCGCCCGCGTTCTACGGTGTCGGCGGCGCGCGCATCTCGGCGCAGGACGGCGCCACGCTGCGGCTGGAACCCACCGGCATGGTGACGGTGATGTGCAGCGTCACCGAGCAGGGGCAGGGCACCGAAGCGATCTTTGCGCAAATTGCAGCGAGTGCTGTTGGGATTTCTCTCGATAAAGTAAAAGTAATTACCGGGGACACCGGCGTCACGCCCTACGGCGGCGGCACCTGGGCCTCGCGCGGCGCGGGCATCGGCGGCGAGGCGGTCCTGCAGTCGGGCCGCGCCCTGCGGGCGAATATCCTGGATATCGCTGCGAAGATTTTGAACGTGGAAAAAGAAACCCTGGATATCGAAAGCAACAGCGTCGTCAGCAAACTAACCCAGGATAAAAAACTTCCCCTCGAAGAACTCGGCCGCGTCGCCTACTTCCGCCCCGATACCCTGCCGATGGATTTCCAGGCCGAGCTGACCGTGACGCGGCACTACACGCCGCGCCAGTACGGCTTCACCTTCACCAACGGCATCCAGGCCTCGCTGGTCGAAGTGGATATCGAAACCGGTTTCGTCAAGTTGCTCAAGCACTGGTGCGTGGAGGATTCGGGCACCGTCATCAACCCGATGCTGGTGGACGAGCAACTGCGCGGCGGCGTGGTGCAGGGCATCGGCGCGGCTCTCTACGAGGAGTGCCTCTACAGTCCCGAGGGCCAGCTGCTCAACGGCAACATGGCGGACTATCTCGTGCCGATGGCGGGCGAAATGCCCGACATCGTCTGCGCGCATGTCGAGACGCCGACCCTGCAGTCGCAGCTGGGCGCCAAGGGCGTGGGCGAGGCCGGTACCGCCGGCGCGCCCGCCGCGGTGATGAACGCGATCAACGATGCGCTCGCGCCGCTCCAGGGATACGTCACGGCGATGCCGTTCACGCCCGAACGGATCCTGAAGGCGCTGGCAAAGGTCTGATGGAAGAATCCCCGAGCCGTATTGCAGAGCGGGTCGTGCTTGGCTGCATCGGCGCGTTGTGTGGGTTCATGACTGTCACCGCGTATGGCTATTCGCTCAGCGACTCGCTCGGACCGGGCGCGGGATTCTTTCCCTTCTGGCTCGGCGTCCTGGGCATGGCGATGTGCCTGGCGCTGCTGGTGCAGTCGTGGCGCGGCGGCGCGATCGGCGAGGGCACCGCGGCGCTGCTGCCGAAAGGCGACGGCGCAAGGCGCACTGCGGCCCTGCTTGGTGGCGTAGTGGTCGCGGCCCTGCTGCTGCAGCCGCTTGGATTCCGGCTCGCGATGCTGATCTTTACGGGCGGATTGCTGCTCGCGCTCGGCGTGCGGCGTCCGGTCGCGATCGGCATTTTTTCGCTCGCGAGCAGCTTCGGCCTGTTTCATGTCTTCTATCACTGGCTGAAGGTGCCCTTGCCGACCGGCGCGTTCGGGTTCTGAGGGGATCGCCGCGTGGACATGCTGCAGCATCTTGTCTCCGGGTTCGCTGCGGCGCTGACACCGGCCTATCTCGCCTATGCGCTGGCCGGCTGCGTGCTGGGTACCCTGATCGGCGTTCTGCCGGGCCTGGGGCCGGCGGCGGGAACGGCGATCCTGATTCCGCTTACCTTCAAGCTCGATCCCACGGGCGCCATCATCATGCTGTCCGCCATCTACTACGGCGCGATGTACGGCGGGACCATCACCTCAGTGCTGATCAACGTGCCGGGCGAAGCCGCCTCGGTGATCACCTGCATCGACGGCCACCAGATGGCCAAGCAGGGCCGCGCCGGCGCCGCGCTCGGCATCGCCGCGATCGGTTCCTTCGTCGGCGGCACGGTGGCGACGATTGCGCTGGTGGTGGTGGCGCCGCCGCTGGCGAAGATGGCGCTCAGCTTCGGTCCGCCGGAATTCTTCGCCCTGATGCTGTTCGGCCTGTGCCTGGTGAGCGGGCTCGCCGGCCGCTCGATGCTCGCGGCGCTGCTCATGACGGTACTCGGCCTGCTGCTGGCGATGATCGGCATCGATCCGGTGCGCGGCGCGCCGCGCTTCGCCTTTGGCATCCCCGACCTCTACGACGGCATCGGCTTCATTCCCGTGGTGATGGGCCTCTTTGGCATCTCCGAGATCCTGCTCACGGCCGAGGCGCCGGCACTCGCAGTAATAAGCACCAAGCTGAGCGGGTTGCTGCCGAGCCGCGAAGAATGGCGCCGCTCGGTGGGCGCGATCTGTCGCGGCACCGGGATCGGCTTTGCGCTCGGCCTGATCCCGGGAATCGGCGCGATCGTGCCGACCTTCATGGCCTACATCGCGGAGAAGCGCATCTCGAAAACACCGGAGCGCTTCGGGCAGGGCGCGATCGAGGGCGTCGCGGCGCCCGAATCGGCCAACAACGCCTACGCCAATGCCGCCATGATCCCGTTTCTCACCCTGGGCATCCCCAGCTCGCCGACCATCGCGGTGCTGATGGGCGCGTTCATCATCAACGGCATCACGCCGGGGCCGTTCCTGTTCCAGGAGCGCCCGGACCTGGTGTGGGCGGTGATCGCGAGCTTTTTCATCGGCAACGTGATCCTGCTCGCGCTCAACCTGCCGCTGGTGGGCCTGTGGGCGAAGCTGCTGTACGTTCCCTTCGAATACCTGTGCGCGGGTGTGCTGCTGTTCTGCGTCGTGGGCGCCTACAGCCTGCAGCAGAGCATTTTCGACGTCTGGGTCATGATCGCCTTCGGCCTGATCGGCTTCGTGTTCCGCAAAATCGGCCTGCCGCTGGCGCCCCTGGTACTGGGGCTGATCCTCGGACCCGCGATCGAGAAGTCGATGCGCACTTCGCTCGAGATGTCGGCCGGCGACTACACGATCTTCGTCACGCGGCCGCTGTGCCTCGGCCTGCTCATTGCCGCGACGCTGGTCCTTGCGGGCGCGGCCATGCAACTCGCGCCGAAGGCCTTGCGCGAGCCTTAGCCTCGCCACCCGGTAGAATTCGGCGCAGGAGGTGGGACATGATGAAATTCTTCGTAAGACCCGTTTTGGCGTTTGCCGTGCTTGCCGCTGCGACCTGCGTCATCGCCCAGGACGATTTTCCCAACCGGCCGGTGCAGCTGATGGTGGCCTATCCGCCGGGGGGCAGCACCGACATCGGCGCGCGCGTCGTGGCCGCGATCGCGGAGAAAATCCTCGGCAAGCCGATCGTGGTGGTGAACAAGGCCGGCGCCGGCGGCCAGGTCGGCTGGACCGACATGGCGCGGCAGAAGCCCGACGGCTATTTCCTCGGCTACATCAACCTGCCGGCCACCAACACGGTGGTGCTCGACGCCGATCGCAAGGCGATTTTCGGCATCGACGCCTTCGTGCCGATCATCAACCAGGTGCTCGATCCGGGCGTGGTCTGGGTGCGTGCCGACAGCCCCTACAAAACGATGCAGGACCTCGTCGCGGCGGCGAAAAAGGCGCCGAACACGATCCGCACCGCGACCACGGGGATACTCAGCGACGACCATCTCGCCATCCTGATGGTCGAAGAGGCAGCACCCGGTGCGATTTTTCGCATCGTGCACCTGGATGGCGGCGCGACGCAGCTGAAGGAAATCATGGGCGGCCATGTCGATGTCGCTTTTGACAACGTCGGCAGCATCGTGCCGCGCGTGCGCTCGGGCGAACTCCGCGCCCTCGGGGTCATGGATCACCAACGCTCGAAGTTCCTGCCCGACGTGCCGACGATGAAGGAAGTCGGCCTGCCGACCGTGATCTCGAGCTCGACGCGCGGCATCGCCGGGCCGAAAGGCATTCCGGCGCCGGTGCTGAAGAAGCTCGAGGCGGCGCTGAGGAAGGCGATGGAGGACCCCGACCACGTGCAGAAGCTCGAAACAGCCGGTCTGGCGATCAAGATCATGGTCGGCGAGGAGTACGCGCGCTATTACGCGGAAACGCACGCACAGGCAAAGAAGTACACCGAGTGGGCGAAGAGCCGGCCGCACAAGTAGCGCAGCTGCGCGATGGCAGTAGGGCTGGTCGATCATTTCAACATCGTCATCTCGCCCTCGCAGGTCGAGGAGACGCTGCGCTTCTACCGCGAGGTGCTCGGCTGGGTGGAAGGCTTCCGCCCC
>CAZTSJ010000318.1:0-2391 GCA_964616875.1 uncultured Bordetella sp.
AGGACCCGCCGCGGGAAACACGCTGCACGCAATCGCCGGTGAGCCACGCAGCGCCATCCGTGGGCGCACCCGCGTAACTCGCGTTCCAGCAGTCCTCGGTCCACTCCCAGACGTTGCCGAGCATGTCGTGGAGGCCGAACCGGTTGGGCGCATAGCCGCCCGCGGGCGCGGTGAAGTAATGGCCGTCGGTGCATTCGTGCTTCTGGCCGAATCCCCAGGTCTGGAACCGGCTCTGGTCGGCCACGTTGGCGAACCGGCAGGCCTGCGCGGGGTCGTCGCCCCAGTAACGGGCGGCGACGCTGCCCGCGCGCGCCGCGTATTCCCATTCAGATTCGGTGGGCAGCCGGTAGCGTTTGCCGGTCTTTTTCGACAGCCATTGCGCGTACGCCCGCGCATCGTTCCAGCTGACACAGAGCACGGGGTGCGACTCCGCCTGCGCCAGACCCGGGCTGCGCCAGCTGGTGACGGGCGGCGCTGCCGGGCCAGCGGCGAGCGGATCGGCGTAAATGAATCCGGCACAGCCCTGCGCGCGCGCATCGCGCTCCGCTTCGGTCTTGAATCCGGACTCATCGGCGAAGCGCCTGAATTCGGCGACCGTCACCTCGCTGCGGCCAAGC
The DNA here is from genome assembly GCA_964616875.1 of uncultured Bordetella sp. GTDB lineage: Bacteria > Pseudomonadota > Gammaproteobacteria > Burkholderiales > SG8-39 > RBG-16-66-20. Next base: position 618 of record CAZTSJ010000318.1, read on the forward strand.
GCATAAAGGGCGATCGATACCTGGCGCTGCGGCCCCTCGTCGACGCCGCGTCCGGGCTCCGCGGCAGGCGAGCCCATCGTGAACTCGCCCGCCGGAATGACGACCATGCGCGGGCAATCGGGGCAGTCCTGGAATACGGTGCCCGGCCGCTGCACCGCGCGCGGAGCTTCCTTCACGCTTGTCGCCGCCTGCGCCCTGGCCCGCTCCGCGGCCTGCGCCATCGCCTCGGCCTGTTTTTTCGCCGCGAGCTCCGCCATGCGCCGGGCCTCTGCCTCGATCTTCAGCGCCAGCGCCTTTGCCTTGTCAGCCGCCTTCTTCGCCGCATTTTCCGAGTATGCCTCGGCGCGCGCCTTGGCCGCGGGATCTTCAGGAGGTTGCGCAGGTTCAGTTGCGGCAGGAACCGGTTTCGCGCGGCTTTCTTCTTCCTGGCGCGCCAGGGATTCGGCCGCGATGCGCAAAGCCTCGGCCGCGGACGCCCGGTCCTGCGCTACTTGGTGGCTGTATAGCAGCGCTCCGAGAACAACGGCTGCGAGAAGGACCGCCGCCGCGATCGCTGGAATGCGCTGGCGCCGGGCGATTTTTTTCTTGAGCTCCGCCACGCCGCGGGCGTACTCCTCCTGCTCGCGCCATGCCCGTTGCACGACCTCCCGCTCCGCCTGTGCGTCCCTTTCGACCTGTACCTGGTGCTCGAGCGCCAGGCGATCTTCTTCTTTCGCTTCGCTTCTCGCCAATGCCTCCTCTTGCAGCCGGGTAAATTCGTCGGCCTCAATCCTGACGGTTGCGTCCGTATCAGACGTCGGAGCGGGCGCGGCGAGCTCCGCCGGCAGAGGTGCACCACTCTCGGATTTCCGTGCCGCCATGCCCGCGCTGACCTTGCTGCCGGCGGATCAGTGCGGCGGTGTGATCGTGTCGCGCAACACGATCGTGGAGCCGCGCACTTCGATGTAGCCGCTCATCTGCAGGTCCTTCATGACCAGGCTCACCATCTCGCGCGAGGCGCCGATCATCTTGGCGATGTCCTGCTTGGGCAGGCGCCTGGTCACGACCTTCTCGCCGTTCACGTTCTCCGACATGTCGAGCAGCAACCGCGCCACGCGGCCGTAGACGTCCAGCATCGCCAGGCTGCCGATCTTGCGGTCGGCCTCGCGCAGGCGCCGCACCAGCACGCGCAACACCGTCATCGCGACCTCGGTGTTCTCGACCAGGCATTTCTTGAAGTCGCGCCTGGTGACCGACAGCAGCTCGCAGGGCTCGATCGCAATCACGCTGGCCGAGCGCGGGCGCTCGTCGATCAACCCCATCTCGCCGAAGAATTCGCCCGGGCCGATGATGCCGAGGATCACTTCCTTGCCGTTAGCCTCGCCCATCATCACTTTGAGCCGGCCGGAAAGCACGATATAGAGGGAATCGACCCGGTCGCCCTCGGCCATGATCACCGAGCCGCGCGGCGCGCTGCGCCGCGTGACCACCGGCACCAGCATGCGCAGCTGGTTCTCGGCAAAGCTGGCAAACATCGGCACCGACTTCAGTACCGTCGTCGAAACTGTGATTGCTGCGGCGGACATCGTGCCTCTGATTTCTCGCAGACCGGGATTTTAAGCTAGGCAGACGCCAAGGCCGCGTTGACGCGCGGCATCACCTGCTCGGCCATCAGTTGCATCGAGCGCTTGCCGAGCGCGGCATCGACCCAGTCCATGCCGGCATAGACGATCTCGCCGAAATCGCCGATCTCCTGGCGCAGCGCCAGAAGTTGGTCCACCACCTTGTTGACGCC